>JBBCAX010000090.1:0-67951 GCA_051382335.1 Deltaproteobacteria bacterium TL4 | reverse complement strand
TTTGCCCAGGAGGAAGCCAAGGCTCTGGAGTTGGCTCAGACGGAAACGGATCGTGAAGTCGCGGAAGCGGGTGAGTTCAGAATGAAATTTCAGCAGGCGGAGTCTGTGCTTGAAAAAGCTTTGAAAGCTCAGGCACTGGGAACGGACCTGCTCACCCCCCTTCGTGACAAAGCGGCTCAGGCGGAAGTTGACAAAACGACCGCGTTTTCAGCTGTGGGACAGGAACAAGCCCATCACGCGGCACTTCAAGCGCAATTGGAAAGCAACCAGAGCACGGAAAAAACCTTACAGGAAAAAATCAGTGAAGCTCAGACAGCACTGGAAATCGCTGATAAAAGTCTCAGCGAAATTCATGAATCGGTTGTTCAAACAGAAGCGCAAACCCGAATTCCGCAGGATCAAATTCACACGGAAACTGAGGAGTTACGGGACTCCAATGACTTGGTGATTGCTTACGCACAAAAATTGATTGACGCTAAAACGGAGGTGGTCGCTGCTTGGAAAGAACGTCAGGAAACCGTACAAGGGATTCTTGAAACAACGAATATCCAGTTGGAAAAACTGACTCAGGCGATAGCCAGCGGGGAGGGTTCCGCGGAGGAACAGCTTGAATATCAGAGGACCCTGGTCAAAGTTGAAGAACGGATTGCGGAGCATCAAAAAATCCTGGCTGATTGTAAAGACGCGGTAGCGGTCAATCAGGCGGGCTTGGAAAACGCGCAAAATCAACTGACAACCGCCTTGACCCTGGAACTGGCTGAGGGCTGGAATCTGAAGGAGGGCAGTGAACGAACGTCCAGACTGAGCGGTGATGAGAGCGTCACTTTAGGTTCCTTCACTCAAGCGCTGGCAGGGGCGCAAACCCATTTGCGGAAACAGCTTGAAACACTTGAGAACTTGCGGACACAACGGGATGAAACGCTGCTTCAAGCGGACAAACTCAAACAAAACGAAGCGGCCTTACAGGCGGAAGTGACGAGCGGTCAAGGGCTTTTGGACGCGGAGATTCTGGAGTTGAACACGACCCAAAATCACAGTCAAATTCTCTCAGAACAGCTCAAAGCCTCGGAAGCAAAAATCGAAGCCTTACAAACGGTTTATGACGCAAAAGTTCTTCAAGGGGAACAGGACGTACAGGCTTATGAAGCGGCAGAAAAAGCAGCGGATTTATCAGGTCAGGCGGTAGCAAAAGCGGAAGCCGATTTGAACGCGGCGCAAGATCGGCTGTCTCAGGAAGTTGTGGAGGCGGCAGAGGCACGACTGGCTTTGGAGCAACAGACGAAAGACACGCAAGCCGCATGGGATGTGGTCAGTACCGCTCAGGACGCCTTGGAAACTCAACGTCAAAACGCACAACCTTTGATTGTGGAGTTGGAGCGAATTGAAGCCAACATCGCAGGGGTTCAAGCGGAATTGACCCAGCAGAATGAAATCATTACAGCGAAAGGACAGGAACTCAAGGCCCTGGCAGAAATCGAAACTCAGGAGTCAGGGGAAGCCCAAAAGGCCCAGGCTGAGATGCAAAGTTTCAGGCAAATTTTTGAGCGGGAAGAAGGAGAGGTGAACGCGCTCAAAGCCAGTTTGAATGCTTTCCAAAGTGAAGCGCTGAAGGTTCAGACAACTTTGAAAGAAGCGGAGAAAACCTTGCCGAGGCAGCAACTGGAAACCGCGAAAGTGATCAATGAGGCCAGCGCAGCGCAATTGAGTTACAATCAATTGTCGTTAAGCCAGGAGTCCGCCTCTGAAGCTTTGATTACAGCGCAACATACTACGGAATTGAGGTTACAGGAAAAAATTCAAACACAAACAGCGCTATCGAACGCGGAAGAAGTTTTGAAAAACGCCAGTGACGCTTTGGCACAACAGCAAGCGGCCACGGATTCAACAGAAGCGACTTTGATGGACAAGGAAGAAATCTGGTTACGGGCGCAAGTGACGGAAGAGCGTCTTGCTGAAGCGATTGATGCCGCCGAAAAAACCCTGGTCGATTTGGAAGCAGCTTTGACGCAGACTCAGACGGATCTCGCTGAAGCAAACACCGCATTGGAAAATCTGCCCGAAGCTTCTTCATGGGCACCTGAAGGGTGGAGCGCTGAGCAAATCAGGTGGTTGAAGGATATTTTGGAAGCGGAACTGGCCCATGAAAATCTGGATCAACTGACCCTCGACCGTGACGCGAAAATCGCAACAGCCAATGACGCGCAAACGGCTCTGGCGCTATTGGTGGATCAAGCGGAGCAGGAGCGTTTACAGGCGGATCACGCCCAGTTGGATTTATCGCAAACTAAAGAAGATTTACGCGACGCGGAACAGGCTTTGGAAAAATCCGAAACAGAGTTACCCGCTCAGGAACGCATCACTCTTCAGCAAAGGGAGGAAGCGGAAACGGCTCAGAAGGAATTGGCTGTTTTTGAAGAACTTTTCGGGACCTATCAAAGCAAGCACACCCAGGAAGAAGCAGCGCTTTCCGCCTATCAAAGTCAAGAACCGATAACCGCGTTGGAAGTTGAGGAAGCCCAGGCGGCAAGAGCCGCGTTAAACGAAATCAAAGCGCGTTTGGATCTCGCGGAAACCTCGTTAGAGGATTTGCTTGCCGAAGCGGAAAACTTGCGAAGTCAGATCGCTGAAAATCAAACGAATCTCCAACCCATTCAAACGGAATATGCTTCTGAAACCAAACAGCTTGATGCCCTTTTAGCGGCGATCGGAACCCTGGTGGAGGAAGTCCAAACTAAAAAGGATCTTTATGGCAAGGAGCAGAATGACTATCAGGCTCTGGCAGACGAATTCTCGGAGCAGTCCGAATTATTAAACAAAAACCTGACGCTGATGAACTCGCAAAAAACTGTCGTTGAAGACTCAACCAACGCTCTGCATGTAGCGCAAAATGAGGAAGATACTCAAGCACTGGTCGTTGCTAAAGAACGGGCGGAAGCCCAGGAGGTCCTGGCCATTTTGGAACGGGCGGAGGTCTTGGTGAGTGAAAAACTCTCATTGCTGGCGGCTTCAATGGAGCGGTTGAAGGCCTTGGAAAACGAGGTCGACGCGCAGGAAGAAGTTCGTGCTCAGGCGGAAAGTGATTTAGTGACCCGGGAAAGTTTGCTTGAGGAAGCCTATCAAACGAGGGATGCGGCGCAAGCGGAATTGGATGAATTGGAGTACATTGCCAAGGCCGCCAAAGAGCAGTCGGATATCAGCACCCTGCAATTGGAAAGCGCAAAAGACGCGCTTCAAGAGGAAGAAAATGAAGTGTTGGAAGCTCAAGCCGTTTTGGAGGCTCATACTTCACAAGTCGAAGATGCGGAAGAGGTGATCGAAAACGCTGAAGAGGTTCTTGGAGCATTGAGCACACAGGTTGAAAACGCCAAGGATCTTTTCGAAGAGACTCAAACTCATTTCCAGGAAGTAGAAGCCGAGATGGACGATTGGCTTGTGGGAGTAGATACGATTACGGTGCGAAACTGGTTCGACGGACAAGCGCATCAAGTGGAACGGATTTCCTTTGGGGATGGCAGAATCCTGGATGTTGAGGCTATTTATTCCTGGGTTGAAACGGGGCAACTTCCGCTGGAGTCTTCGGAAAGTGATCCCTCGAATTTATATGAACCTGTCGGCCTTTCGCTGGATGGGGAACTCAGTGAATTTCTAAAATCCTTTGACACCCGCTATGCCCATCTTTTGAAAAGTTTAAGCGGATATTTTCCGGAGATTAGCAATCCGGAAAAAGCGTATCAGCTTTTAAAAGAGCGGAATTTATGGGAAGAAGTGGTCAGTCGGTATGAAAATTTTTTGGAAGAGGAAGGCGAAATTCAGGGCACGTTTGACTTGGACCATTTGGATTTGAGCGATTTTTTCCAGCAAAACTCTGATGTATTAAACGCCAAAAGTTTAGAAACGATTGAATCGGGAGCCGGCTTATCGGAAAGGGGCAATGAGTTCGCGGAAAATCCTTTTGGTGAGGAGGGAGAAACGGGAGTTCCTGAGCCTGGACAACTTGAAGAAGAAAGGGTGGTTCAGGATACAGAAATCAACGTCGAAACTGACGCGGAGCGGGAAGCTTACGCCTTGACCCAGAACAGGGATTTGGAATTGGCATCAAAAGAAAAAGCCTATAAACGAGTGATGGGAATGATGCTGGGTGAGTTTGAAAAAGCGGTTGAGACCGCGCTGAAAGCCAGGGATGCGGGAACAGCGGGTGAAGTAGAGGTTGGGGAAGATCCATTCCAACCGGAGTGGCTGGCACTTTACGAAAAAGGCGGAGGACTCAAGCTTGTTTTGGACAATCAGGAAGTGGAAAAAATATTGGCCAGTCCCACCAATCTCAGGCGTTATGGTGACGAAGAGGTCGTGGTTGAAGATTTTGGTCAAGACGGTAAAGGCAGTTTTGATGAAATCCTGTTTGGTGAAAATGGAGAGGTTTCCAGATTTAAATTTAAGGACTTGGAGGCCAAGAACTTGGAATTGGACTTAAATGATAAAACGGCCACCTCACCGATACAGCAATATGAAAGTTTAATGAGCGCGATCACAGGCTTTCAAAATGATTTAAAAACGACTGTAAACGAAGCAGGGCAAAATCAGGTCGCGGTGGTGAATCCTTACGCTGATTCTTTGGAGGGTTCAAACTCACCTTTAATGAGAGATGACCGAGGACGGGAGCTTTTAAAAGCAGAACAATTTGAGGATATCTCGAATTGGAACGCCCAAAAATACAGCACGCATACGCCGGTTGTCACAGGGAGCCTGGATATCAGCAGAACAGTTACCGCAGGGTTTGCGAGGGCTGGCGGCTCCGTGACGCTACCTGAACTTTTGGAGTTTTTAAATCGGTATGAGCAGTTAGAAGTATTGATTGAAGAAACCGAAAAGCTCAAAGCGGAATTACCTGAAGTGGAAGGCCCTACTGAGGAAGAAGTCGAAGCCCTACAACAGCAATTGGGTTTTCAGGAACATGACTTTACAGAAACAGAAAGTGTCGCGGATGAGCTGGATCAATATATTTCCCACCAGGGAGGAGATGATTTTACAGATGGGGGGCGTGGAGACGATTTTATTGGCGCGGGAGAAGGGGACGACATGCTGTTGGGAGGCGCGGGTAATGACGAATTAGTGGGGCTTCAGGGTGAGGATCAGCTTTATGGCGAAAGCGGAGATGACCGGTTGCACGGAGGCAGTGACGACGATGAACTGTATGGCGGACGAGGAAATGATCTGCTTCAGGGAAGCACAGGGGATGATTTGATTTCCGGCGGAACAGGCGATGATGTCCTCGATGGCGGCAGTGGGGATGAGGTGTATCTTTTCAACCGAGGTGATGGAAATGATATCATTCATGATTTGGACTCAATAGCCGGAAACGTGGATACGTTGAGATTTGGAGCAGGCATCAATCCTGAAAATGTTGAGTTTGAACGAGACGGCTTTGATTTAATCGCCCGTATCAAGGCGTTGGAAGAAGGGGTTCCAGACGATTCGATCAGGGTCAACGATTGGTTCAAAGGCGAATTGTATTCGCTTGAAAACTGGGAATTTTCAGATCAGCAAAAATTGACCTCCAACCAAATCACTGACCGTTTTATCCGGATTGAAGGAACAGTTGATAGCGATTATCACCGAAGAGACAAGCATGGCGAACTTCTTGTCATCAATGGCGTTGAACTCTTTGTTGGACAGGGGGATCTCATTGGCACCTATCGGGCTGATCAAATGTTCGGCAACGAAGGAAACGATGTACTTTTTGGTAAAGCCGGGGATGATTATTTACATGGCGGAGAGGGCACCGATGATCTCGATGGAAGTTCAGGCGACGATACGCTGATTGGCGGCAAAGGCGACGATACCTTAAGAGGCGGTCGGGGAAGTGATGTTTATCAATTCAACCTGGGCGATGGACAGGATTTAATTCTTAATGAAGACAACTCCTCCGGTCAGGATGAGCTTCGTTTCGGGGACCAGATCAGTCGTTCGGACCTCCTCTTCAGGCGTTCAGGGTGGGATTTGATCATCCGGATTCAAAACAGTCAGGATCAGGTGGTGGTTCAGGAATGGTATAAACCTGACATTTATGGAGTTAAACGCTCACGGCTGGATCACCTCAGCTTCAGTGACAACACCACGCTGAGTCAAGCGGAAATCGAAGCCTCAGCCAGAGTGATTCAAGGCAGCGATCAAGCGGAATTACTCAGAGGTTACGAAGAAGATGACACGCTCATTGGTGGGCAGGGGAATGACTACCTTTCAGGAGGTGAGGGGGCGGATACCTATCACTTCAAAGCGGGGGATGGGAGGAACACGATTTACGATGTTGAAGGTCGGGATCAGGTTGTTTTTGGAGCAGGATTTTCCGCGGACAAAATCAAATTCCGTAAAAACGGGGATCATTTGATCATTGAGTTTGAAGGTCTTGATGACAAGTTGGCGATCAGTCAATGGTTCAATGATCCTGAAAATGAAATTGAAAAATTTGTGTTTAATGACGGTAGTTCCATCAGTGCCAGAGTGATCAATGAGCAGTTACTGGAACGGGTTGTAATTCGAGGCGCGGATCATGACGAAGCGCTTTATTACACCAATGAGGTCGCAAAAGACATTTCCGCGGGTCAAGGGGACGATATTGTTGAGGCCGGAGGCGGTTCCAATCGGGTTGATGGCGGAGAGGGGGACGATGTCATCCTGAGCGGTTCACATGATGTTATTCCTGATGGAAGTTCTGAATATTTATGGGCTCCCAAATATCAGGTTGTTGACGGTGCGGATCATCTGATGGGAGGTCAGGGCGATGATACTCTTTTTGGCGCGGGAGGTAAGGATATTCTGGAAGGCGGTGCTGGTGATGACCTGTTGGAAGGTTCGAGGGGGAATGACGATCTTTTGGGGGGTGAAGGGGCAGACCATTTATTAGGGGGCTCCGGAGAAGATGTTTTGGAAGGGGGAGCCGATGATGATGTTCTTGAAGGCGGATCGGGTGCTGATGTTTTGATTGGTGGTCAAGGCACCGACACACTTAAAGGCGGATCGGGCGATGATATTTATCTGTTCAATCGCGGAGACGGAACGGACTTCATTGAAGACGTTTATGGAAAAGACACCCTGCAATTGGGACTTGGAATCAAGCAGGAAGCCTTACAATTTTTAAGGTATAAAAACCATTTGGTGCTTCAAATTTCAGGTCTTGAAGGCGAGACTGAGAACGGACAGGATCAGCTCATTATTCGGGATTGGTTTGTGACAGAAGACGCACAGCTTGAGCAGGCGATTCTTGCAGACGGAACGGTGATTGATTTACGAGCGGTCAACGTCGGGATGCTGGGAGAGTTGCTTGTACCGGACAGTCAGCATGAGCGTTGGGAAGGTACAGAGGGTGCGGATCAATACAACGGAGGTGTGGGGGCTGATCTCCTGTTTGGAGGTGAAGGGGACGACATTCTGGAGGGTGGTTCTGGAAAGGATCAGCTCTACGGAGGTTCAGGGAATGATCAGTTAAGCGGAGGCAGCGGCAGTGATGCTCTTTACGGGGGAAGCGGAGATGATCATTTGGCAGGAGGTTCCGGTGCGGATTCACTTTATGGTGAGACTGGGAATGATCGTCTTTTTGGGGGTTCCGGTTCAGACTATCTGGCAGGAGGAGAGGGTTCTGATCAGCTTGAAGGAGGCAGCGGACATGATGTACTGTCCGGCGACAGTGGGGATGATACGTTGCTGGGAGGACAGGACCAGGATCAACTGGACGGAGGCTCCGGTAATGACATTTTAAGAGGAGAAGAGGGAAATGACCTGTTGCTGGGAGGCGAAGGAAATGACCTGTTGGATGGCGGTGCAGGAAACGACATTTTATCCGGCGGCTTGGGAGAGGATGTTTATTTATTCGGCAGAGGCAGTGGACAGGACGTTGTGCGAAATCTGGACGCGTCTGCTTTTGACACCGTAAGTTTTAAAGCAGGCATTGACGCGGATCACCTGGTATTTTTACGTCAAGGCCAGCATTTGATCATCCAGCTCATTGGTTCTGACGACCGCATTACCCTGGAAGGCTGGTTTGAACAACCTTACTTCCGACCGGAGATACTTCAATTTGCCGATGGTTCCACCCTTGACCCCAACCAAACTCCGGTACTGACTCTCAGTGTCAAGGATTCCTCAGCATTTGATTATCAGCTAGAAAATGGACATTTGCTCATTCAAGAAAAAATTCAAGCGAACCCTCCCGCTGCTTTTGTTCAACACACCATGATCTTAAGAGATTGGCTACAGCGGGATCTGTATTTGGGCAGTGTCCGTCAGTGGGAGGATTTACCCGAGAATGACACTGATTTTTCTATTTCATTACAACCTTTTTTGATTCCAGAGTTCAATGCCGCAGGCGATTCCACCTACATGGGGAACGCGCAGGATGAAGAAGTTCACGGACTGGATGGAGCCGATCAGTTATATGGTGGAGGCGGACAAGATCAGCTATTTGGCGGTGAAGGGGATGACGTTCTTTCGGGAGATCTCGGAAATGATGAGTTGGAAGGAGGCTCGGGGCATGACATCCTTTCCGGGGGCGAGGGGAACGACATTCTGGACGGGGGACAAGGACATGATTTGATTCAGGGAGGAAAAGGCGCGGATGTTTTCATTTATCGTCAAGGGGATGGACTGGATTTCTTGGCTGAAGTTCCTGATCAGGAAGGTGAGAGGGATACCTTAAAATTTTCTGAAAATATCTCATTAACCGATTTAACCTTCAGACGTGTCACTGAACGGGTTCAAGAAGTCAAATTATTGGAGGATCCCCCTGATATTGAATTGCATCAGTTTGACAAATTTCACCTGCAAATAGCCATTGGAGATCAAGGGGATCAAATTGTGGTCCATAACTGGTGGGCACCCACAGGAGATGTCTGGGGGGAGCACACACAAGCTGAAGCGGGAACCATTGAACAGCTTCAACTTTATGGTCATGAGCCAATGACTTTGCGTGATCTGCTTCAGGATTTGAAGGTCATTGGTACTCAAGACGATAATGTCATTTTGGGCAGTGATTTAAATGAGCGTTTTTATGGAAAAGAAGGGAATGACATTCTGGCTGGAGGTTCAGGGGATGATGTCTATTTTTTCAACCAGGGAGATGGTCAGGATCTGATTATTGAAAAGAGCGATGAAGGGGTTGACACCTTGAAACTGGGTCCTGGAATTACAGCATCCCGGTTGGTGTTTTCCAGAGTTAATGACGGACAGGATTTATTGATAAACGTGCAGGACTCTGCTGATCAAATAACCATTCAGGGATGGTTCAGCGAAAACAAACCTCCCTTGGAACGGATTGAACTGGAGGACAGCAGTATTCTGAATTTTGAGACAATCGCAGAGCAGTCCCTTGAGGGAACAGAAGGGGAGGAATCTGGAAGTGAAGAGGAGGAGGAGGGCAATGAGCTTCCAAGCGAGGAAGAAGAAAGCGATGTCTACATTTTTGAAGCCGGAGCGGGACAGAAGGTTGTTATAGAAACTGGAGACAATAAAAAGGCGATAGAACTCAAAGGGATTTCCCCAGAGCAAGTCAAGCTACAGCGAGTGGTTAACGATTTGGTGATCCATGCAGGAAATAGTGGGGATCAAATCACGCTGAAAGGGTGGCTTGCTCAAAAGGAAGCAAGGGTTGAGGAGCTGCGTTTTGACAATGGGGTGATCTGGAAGGAGGGGCAGTTAATCGGGGATTCCATCGAAATTCATGGAAGTTCCGGAGATGATCAAATTTACGGTTCAGATCAAGCGGATCATCTATTTGGCGGTACAGGCGATGATCAACTCAGAGGTGGAGACGGAGATGATGTTTATCTGTTCAACCGAGGAGATGGCAAGGATGTACTCTTGGATACGCAAGGACATGAGACCTTACGTTTTGGAGTGGGAATCCATCCAGAAGAGGTTGCGATCACCCGTGAAGGAAATAATCTGATCCTCCGCCTTGAGGAAACCGATGATCAAGTAATCCTCATCAATGGACTTTCAAATTTTGAAGAAACGCGGGTGGAGTGGATCGCGTTTGAAAATGGCACGATCTGGAATCACGCGGATTTGGCGGAAAGAACCTGGAATCTTGAAGGAACCGAGGACGCTGATGTTTTAATGGGTTCAGACGCAAAAGATCACATTACAGGAAAATTTGGAAGCGATGTGCTGGTGGGTCAAGGCGGAAACGATTTTCTGGATGGCGGAGGTTCGAGTGACATGCTGGACGGCGGTTCCGGAAACGATGTGTTGTTAGGGGGCGAAGGCAGCGATCATTTGGAAGGCGGAAGCGGACACGATCAGATTTTTGGAGGAGCGGGAGCCGATCGAATCTTTGGGGGAGAAGGCGATGATCAGTTGGAAGGCGGCAGCGGAAAAGACACTTATTACCTCAATCGGGGGGAGGGGAATGATACGATTATAGAAGTTCCAACCGATCTCAAAAACACCTTGTATTTCGGGGACCTGATTCTTTCCAGCCAATTACAATTTCAACGTTTGGGTGATGATCTAAAGATTGAGGTCATCGAAACGCTCCATCCGAATAGTCAGTGGGAAATGCTCCCGCCCGCCTCGGTTACCATTAAAAACTGGTACGCCTGGAGCCATCCTTTTGAGGTGATTCAGTTTGCTTTTACCTATTCCGCCATTGAAAAAGAGGCTTCCATACTCCAGACTTCCGGCATAGACACCAACGTCAACAGAGCGGTTGAGGACGCAGGTTTAGAGGATGCGTTTGCCGCAATTAAAGACGCTATCGCTATTGCCGGGACAGTGGATTTACTGCAAGGTGATGAGAAGAACAATGTTATAACGGGCACCGACCACGATGATCAAATCTTAGGCTACGAAGGTCAGGACACACTGGATGGCCAAGCCGGAAATGATCGTTTATACGGAGGCAGCGGAGACGACACACTGTTGGGTGGAGAAGGCGATGATATTCTTCAGGGCGATAGCGGCGAGGATCGTTTGGAAGGGGGCACAGGATCGGACACCTACGTATTTCAAAGAGGGATGGGACAAGACACCCTCCTGGAAAGCGAAGATTCAAACGCGATCGACCGGATTGAATTTAAAGGCATTGGCTTTGACGAATTACAACTCATTCGAAGCGATAAGGATTTAATCATTCAGTTGAAAGGAACTGCAGATCAAGTGCGTTTGTTGAAGTATTATGAAAACGCGCAATACCGTGTGGAAGAATTGCTGTTTCCTGGAGGAGAGGTTCGAACATTGGAGGCAATCGACCATGCGGATATTTCAGGAACAGTGGAAGGGTTTGACGGAGATGATCTGCTTTTAGGAAGTGCTCAAGACGAAGTTCTGAGCGGAGGACAAGGGAATGACGTTTTAAGAGGATATGAAGGTTCTGACACATACCTATTCAATCGTGGGGATGGGCAAGATCGGATTATAAATGATATGGCAAATCCTCTAAAACAGGATGTGATTCAATTTGGTAAAGGACTACGTTATGAGGATTTAAAGTTCAGAAGACGTATAGACGATTTAATCATTGAGTTTGAAAATAGTGATGATCAACTTCTCATAGAAAATCACTTTGCGGGCGCCAGTTATAAAATTGATCAATTAATATTTGATGAAGGAAAAACCATGGTTCACTCAGAAGATTTTCCTAAAGATATTTTGGTGGAAGGAGACGTTGGAGATGAGGCTCTTCAAGGAACTTCAGGAAATGAACGATTTATTGGATATGAAGGAAATGACCGTTTGTCTGGAGGTACTGGAAACGACACCTATGTCTTCCGTCGAGGAGATGGTCAGGATACGATTTCAGAAAATTCGGGTTTCGACACTTTGGAATTACAGGGCATTGCTCCTGAAGAGCTGGAGTTTGTCCAAATTCAAAACACTTTGGAAATCAGGGTCAAAAACACTGAGGATAAAATTATTATTACGAATTGGGGGAATAACCCCTTGTTCCAGTTGGAGCAGTTGGTCTTTACAGATTCCAATAGCGTTTGGGATACGCAAAAGATTGTGGAGGAAATCCGGTTTGAGTCCACAGATGTTGATGATCTCATGACAGGGAATATCGCTGATAACGTACTGTCTGGAGGTCTCGGAAACGACACATTGCAAGGTTTGGAAGGGGAGGATTCACTTGAAGGCGAACAAGGCAAGGATATTCTTGAAGGAGGTGCTGGAACAGATACTTATGTTTTTAATCCTGGTGATGGGCAAGACCTCATCAAAGATGCGGAAGGAGCCACTTTATTAAAGTTTGGAGAAGGCATTTCTGTGGATCAAATCGATTTTGTTTATAAACGAGATGATTTGATTTTACGTTTTAAAGATGCGGAAGGAAATCTCAGCAATGATCAGATCACGATTGAAAAGGGAAGAACTCAGAGCAATAAATCCCTCCTGCAACTTGTTTTCAATGATAACAGTATTTTAGATGCGGAAGATATTGAAGATCATGTTGTGTTTGAAGGCGATTGGTATGGAGATGAGATTCAGGGCAGAGAACGGGACGATGAAATCAGGTCTTTTGAAAATAATGACTCCGTCTATGCGGGAGGAGGAAACGATTTTGTTGATGGCGGTGCCGATAATGACTATCTCGATGGAGGCGAAGGCGATGATACATTAGTTGGAGGACAAGGACAAGACACACTCGTTGGGGGCGAAGGTTCGGATGTTTATCGTTTTAATCGTAATGATGGAAAAGATACCATTATTGAACTTTCCGGCAATGATCAATTACAGTTTGGAAGTGGTATTCAGCCTGATGAATTACAAATGGAGCGTTCAGGAAATGACGTCATTATTCGAATTCGGGAGACAGAAGATCAGGTCACTTTAAAAAAATTTAATCAAGATGACACAGCGAAAATTGAACTTATTTCCTTTGCGGACCACACCGTTCAATGGGGTGTGCAGGATATATTGAAACAAAGTTTTCATACTTACGGCAATGACGAGTCAAACTCACTCCAAGGCTCAGACCTTGCGGATCATTTACAGGGGTTGGGCGGGAACGATACGCTTGATGGAGGAGTTGGCGATGATTTGTTGGAGGGAGGAGGCGGGAACGATACGCTTGATGGAGGAGTTGGCGATAATTCGTTGGAGGGAGGAGAAGGTGCTGACATTTTATATGGAGGAGAGGGAAGCGATACCTACATTTTTAACAGGGGCGATGGACAAGACGTTATTTTAGACTCCGAGCAAAATAACACATTAACGTTTGGAAAAGAGATCACTCCTGAGCAAATTGAATACGTTCTGATAGGCAGAGATCTTCTTCTAAGAGTTAAAGGCACACAAGGAGAAGAGACAACCGATCAAATAACGATTATAAGCTGGCGTAATAATATTACTGGCCTACCCCCATTATCGTCTATTGTTTTTGATAATGGTACAAGTGTGATTCCATCGGAAATAGAATCCATGCTTATTTTTGAAGGAACCGCACAAGATGATATGATTCAAGGAACTGAATATGACAACGTTATGTATGGAAAAGAAGGGAAGGATTATTTTGAGGGAGGAAGTGGCGCAGATCATCTTGAGGGTCAAGCAGGGGATGACCGTCTTTATGGTCAGAGTGGTTCAGATACGCTCGTTGGAGGACAGGGGGATGATAGTTTATTGGGTGGTGAAGGAGAGGATGTTTACCTCTTCAACCGTGGAGATGGGGATGACACCATTTATGAAGAATCAGGAGAGGACACTGTAACGTTTACCGACAGCCTCAATCCTGAAGAGGTTTTGGTGCAACGAGAGGGAAATGATCTGGTATTAAAGATAAAAGGAACAGAGGATCGCATTGTTTTGGGTGGGTGGATTACAGAAGAATTACGACGGGTTGAAAATGTAACGTTTTCAGATGGGACACGCTGGGATGTTAATGATTTGATCTCAAAAAGTATCGCTATTGCAGGAACAGAGAATGATGATTACCTTACCGGAACCCTTTTAAGTGATCAGCTACATGGTCATGATGGACAAGATACCCTTGAAGGTGGAAAAGGTGACGACCTCCTCGAAGGAGGGAAAGGCAACGATGTACTCCAAGGGGGAGAAGGCGCTGATATTTATCAATTTTCAAGGGGCGATGGACATGACACATTATCGGATCAGGAAGGTTCCAATGTTCTTGTACTCGGTGCCGACATCAACCAGGATCAATTATTTTTCGTAAAACGCGGTGATGATTTACATATTTACATAAAAAATAGTGATGGCCTCTTAAGCTCTGACCAAATTACCCTTCCTCAATGGTTTATAGAAGAACAGCATTCGTTGAGCCAAATTCAATTACAAGATGGAACCGTTCTGGAAACAAGTACGCTTCAACCTCATTTAATTGAAGGTACAGCGGAAAACGACATCCTTCAAGGTGAGAGCCAAGACGACTTCATTAAAGGGATGGAAGGGGATGATACGATATCTGGCGGCTCTGGAAATGATCGTTTAGAGGGAGATTCAGGACAAGACCTCATGAGTGGAGGGGAAGGCGACGATTTCCTAACAGGAGGCTTAGGAAATGATCAATTGGAGGGAGGTTCAGGAGCGGACACTTACACCATCAAGCTGGGAGACGGACACGATATTATTTCTGATTCAGAAGGAAATAACATTCTTCAATTTGGACCTGGAATTTTACCAGAGGATCTAAAGTATGATCGTGTCCAACAAGACCTGCTGATTCAGGTGAACGGTTCTGAAACCCAAGTTATCATCAAAAACGTATTTGAGTCACAAGGGAGTATGTTGAGTCAAATTAACTTCAAAGACGCTCCTGATCAGTCGATTCAACAAGAAGCCCTCACTGAGATAATCACTCGTTTATCTACCCTTATGGAAGGGGATGCAGAGGATGATACGATTGTAGGTACCTCTTCTTCAGATATACTTTCAGGGGTAGGCGGGAATGACACTCTGAAAGGGGGAGCCGGAGATGATACCTTGATTGGTGGAACAGGTCAGGATCAATTAATGGGAGAAGAGGGAAACAATGTCTACGTATTCAACCGTGGGGATGGACAAGACACGGTTATTCTTGAAGCCCAGTATTCCTTGGATGACCCAACACGGGATTTGATTCAATTTGGAGATGACATCAATCAGGACGATCTGACAATGACTCAACGTGGTCCGGATTTGGTGATTTCAATCAATGAAAGCGAAGATCAAATCACCATCAAGGATTGGGTCACTCATTCTAAAAAGATAGATATAAAATTTCAGGACGGAACCGTTGTTTCTCAAGAATCTTATACCCCTTTAGTTTCATTAGTTATTGGAGATACTGATGATTTTATTAATGGAGATTCTGAAGCCAACGAACTGTCAGGGTTGGGAGGTTCAGATACGATAACAGGAGCTGAAGGCGATGACCTTTTGAATGGTGACGCAGGGGATGATGTCCTGAGCGGGGGAGAAGGAGACGACACATTGATTGGAGGAGAAGGCAATGATTTATTGGAAGGAAATGACGGTTCCGATGTTTATGTATTCAAGCGTGGAGATGGTCAAGACACCATTCAAGCGGAACCCAATGACAAACTGAATTTTGACGCTGTAAATTTTTCAGAAGTAGAATTTTTAGTGAAGGCTGATGACTTGTTAATACGTTTCAAAGAAACGGCGGATCAGGTTATCCTTAGCGATTGGTTTAAACATGATTCCAACCGTCTATCGCAAGTGGTTTTTTCTGACCAGACATTAACACCCGAGCAAATGGAGCAACACTTGCTCTGGGAAGGAACGGACGGAGATGATGATCTTTCTTGGGGAGTTTTGAATCCTATTCAAATTTATGGATCAGGTGGAAACGACACTATTAAAGGAGGTTTTTCGGACGATCATTTGCAGGGCGATAGTGGCGATGATGTAATTGATGGAGGAGAGGGGAATGATATTCTTGTTGGTGGGACAGGAAACGACCAGTTACATGGAAATGAAGGAAGGGATACCTACATTTTTAACAGGGGCGATGGTCAGGATACATTGGAACTCGACCTATTTAAAATTTTTAAATCCTCCAATCAATATAATGTGAACACCCCTGAAGACACCCTGCACTTTGGAGAAGAAATCGCTCCGGAAGATTTGGAGTTTGTACAAATCGGGAATGATTTAATCATAAAAATTTCAGGGACAACGGATCAACTCACACTGCTCAATTGGAATGAAGACAGTCGAGCGCAACTCAAACAAATCACCTTTCACTCAAGCACTCAGGTTTTGAGCACTGAAGACATTATGGCTCAAATCATCTTTGAGGCAACAGACAATGACGACACCCTCTTGGGAAATTTATTTGATAACGTTATCTCAGGATTCGACGGGAATGACACGATTGAGGGCAACGGCGGCGATGACTTGTTAACGGGTGGAAAAGGAAATGATACATTAACAGGAGGAGATGGACAAGACACATATATCTTTAATAGGGGTGATGGACAAGATAGAATAGAACTTTATTCCAGTGATAGAACGAAGAAAGATAGCATCAAGTTTGGAGAAGGGATTAGTCCTGACAGTTTAGAGTTTGAGCAAAAGGGACGTGATATAATCATCCGCCTGAAAGATTCTTCAGATCAAATCACTCTGGTTTCCGGTGTAGTTTATACTTCAGCTCATTTGGCAAAATTGGAGTTTTCAGATGGAACTGAGTTGAATCCAGAGATGATTTTTGAAAATACTTCCATTTACAGTTCCGATGAGTCAGAAGAAATTTATGGGACAGCACTTTCTGAAGAAATTAGTGGATTAGGTGGAGATGACGAGATCTTTGGTTTGGCCGGTAATGATACGCTCATAGGAGGAAAAGGGAATGATGTTCTCTACGGAATGCTAGGGAATGATGTTTATCGATTCAACCGAGGAGATGGACAAGACAGCATTTATGACTTCGAAGGACAATGCACGCTACAATTTGGAGAAGGCATCACCTACGATGATTTGATATGGATAAAAAAACCAGGTTATTCTCTCCTTCGAATCAAGGATTCCAGTGATCAAATTGGCTGGGTAAATTTAGCGCGCATCAAGTTTGCCGATGGAACAGAATTCACCGTGGATGAAATCGACCCGCAATGGATTTTCGAAGCAACGGAATCTTCTGATGATATGATAGGAAACGCGGAAGCCAATGAATTGGATGGCCTCGGCGGTAATGATACGCTGGCTGGGATGGCGGGAGACGATACGCTGACAGGAGGATCTGGAAATGATTTGCTTGTGGGAAATTCAGGCTCCGATACTTATCATTTCAATTTGGGAGATGGACAGGATATCATTCAGGATTTTGATGGGGAGCAGGATGTCCTTCAGTTTGGTGAAGGGATCACTGAAACCAACCTGGAAATCAAAATGGAAGGTGAAGACCTACTTCTTCAAATCAAAGATTCTACCGATCGAATATTAGTCAGAGGTGGAAACGCGATACAGTTTCCGATTGAGCAGATTCGTTTTAAGGATGGTTCCAGCGTTTCCCAAGAATCCATTAATGCCATTTTTTGTCAGAGTCAACAAATCGAAGGAACTGATGAAAGTGAATATCTGGAAGGAGGACGAGGCAATGACACCATTCGCGGAGGAAAAGGAGATGACCGGATAAGTGGCGGAAAAGGGAATGATACTTACCTCTATAACTCGGGTGACGGCAGTGATACGATAACGGATTCCGGAGGAAGTGCTGATGTTTTCAAACTGGGAGCAGGCATTAATGCTGATGATTTGAGTTTTGCTCAGCAAGGAGAGCATTTAGTACTTTCTATAGCAGAGTCACAGGATCAAGTTGTGTTTTATAACTGGTTTCAAAGCAAGCAAAATCAAATAGAACAAATTCTGCTCAACGATGGAACCCCTGTGGATATGCAGTCCATACGTGAGATTGAAAATCAACATATAGTTGGAAGTGATTCTAGTGACAGTTTAAAAAGTGGTGTAGGGGATGATATTCTGGAAGGTGGAGAGGGAGAAGACGACCTTTATGGAGGAGAAGGTCAAGATACCTTGATCGGCGGCGAAGGTGGCGATATGTATTTCATTGATCCTGAGGGCGGTCACCATACCATCATTGAGACGGGAATATCCATCCAAACAGTGACACGTTCTGGAACTATTCCTTTTGGAAATACGCTTTGTTTTATGTTCAAAGATAGTAACAACTCTTCAGATTATGAAAAGATTCCCCTTACTCCTGATGATCTTTCTTTAATAAGAAATGAGAATGACCTTGTAATTACCATCACTAATCATTCCGGTGGAGCTACCATCAAAAACTGGTTTCAAGAAAACCCTCCCGTCTTTAATATCATCATCGCCCAGAACATATTTAATGGGCAAACGATAGCCTATGAAGAAATACAAGAATGGCTTAACCCTGGCGAAGTCATTGAAGACAATCCTACCTATAGTCTCGACAGGGAACAGGGGGAACAAACTTATAAAAATTTCCATAAGCTTTCAACTGACGGGAGCGTGAACCTAGGTGAAGGAATCGGCCCTGACGATTTGATTTTGGAAAGACACGGAAAAGATCTTGTTCTCAAAATCAAAGACACAACCGATCAAATCACATTTACACTCTGGGGAGCCAGCGCTTCTTTTCAAGTGAGTGCTTTCATTTTTAATGATGGAACCCGTTGGAATAATGAAACGATAAACAATCACATCACATTATATGAAGGGACCGCCCAAGATGATTTTCTTGAAGGACATGACGAAGCGGACCTCATTTCAGGTTCAGAGGGAAATGATTTTATTTTAGGAAGACAGGGTGACGATGTTTTAAATGGCGGACTTGGCGATGATACCTATATTGACGAAGAGGGGGAGGATACTTATTTATTCAACAGAGGTGATGGCAAAGATACCATTAATTTATATGACCTTAACTATGAAACCAATCAGTTAAAATTTGGTTCTGATATTTCAAAAACAGATATCGAATACATTCAGAAAGATAAGAACTTGATACTTCAGATTCGAGGAACAGAAGATCAAGTCACTTTAAGGTCATGGTTTAATGATAAAAATTCAATGGATTTGGTCTTCAGCGATAATACCCTCATTCCAGCGGATCAGATTGAAACTGAAATCAATATTCAGAAAGCCAAATGGCTTGAGGATCATTCTACTACGATAGCTAGAAAGGAAGGTACTGAAGACGATGACAATTTTGTATTTAACAAAGGGGCAGGGAAATACACCATCTATGAGTATGGGGGCAATGACACACTAAGATTTGGAGAGGGGATCAGTTCTGATGATTTGGACATACGAATCGAAGAAAAAAACCTGGTGATTCACAGAATTGGAACGAATGACATGGTTATAATAAATGATTGGGTATTATCAAGAACAAATCATATTGAACAAATTTTGTTAAACGACGGTTCTGCCCTTGATCTAAGTCCTGTCATAGAACAATTAGACACCCATATTACCGCAGAGCAATTGGATCGTCAGGGTATGCTTTCAGGTACTTTTCTCAATGATCTAATTGAAGGGGATGATAATACTAATATAATATCGGGAGGTTACGGTGATGATATTTTAATGGGTGGAGAAGGTGGTGATGTCTACATGATTGCACCAGGAGGGGGTCATCATACCATCATTGATACTGGAACTGATACCACGAATCCTTTTCTGAGTGAATTTGGCATTGAGGGAACGGGCCATATTGTCTACTTTGCTGAAAGGGAATATGCAGCGCAACGATCGGACTTAAGTTTTTCAAGAGAGGGACAAGATCTAGTCGTGACCATGCGACAAGGAGGTGGTGTCACCATAAAAAATTGGTATACTGGAGAACTCCCCGCATATTATTTTATGACGTTTTCCGAAGAAAGAGAACCGGAAATAATGGGTGCGAGTGAGGTAGAAAGTTTTGTGATCCAGAATATCCGCCCCAATGCAGCAAAAGCCGCACCTGAAACGTTTTTGATTCATTCCGATTCTGGAGAAACAACAGACTCTACTGAAATCGATCAAGAAACAGGCTCAACAGAAGCAAAACCAAATACAACTGATGAAACGAGTGCTGAAACTTCAAACGCTCATTTGGTTGATAAAGCAGGAGATCAGATTTACTATTTTCACAAAACGCCTTCAGATGAATTTCCTTTTACCATTGAACAGATTTCCCTTACGGAGACCCATCCTTTATATGCGCAAATTTCAGCTCTTCAAGGGGATGTCTTATTATTTGGGGATGGTATAACTCCTGCGGACCTACAGGTACGGCGAGAGGGTGATTTATTGAAACTGGGTTTTATTGGACAAGAGGACGGTCTTGAAATCGCGGACTGGTTTTCACAGACGGAACGGCCTATTCCCAATCTCGTTTTTGCTCAGGAACTTTTGACGGCAGAGGAGTTTGAGGATTATTTTACGGATAGTTTAATTCCGACGGAATATCTCACGGAAATGGATGATGGCGTCGAAGAAGTTTTAATTGATACAAACAGCGACACTCCATCGGATACTGATGATACAGAACCCGAATCAGAAAGTGAGGCAGACCCCGTCAATGACCTCTATGAATTTCATCGAGGTGCTGGTGAGTTGGTCATCGAGGAGTATGAAGGAAAAGATGTGATTCATTTTGGTTCCCAAATTTCTCCAGAGGATCTGAGAATTTCCAAAATGGCTCAGGATATGATCATGCAGATTGAAGGCTCTCAAGATTCCATTCGTGTCAAAGACGCCTTCAGTGCGCCTTCTCATCAAATAGAAAAACTGGTTTTTGAAAAGGACACCGACGGTGAGGGGGAGTCTGACCGTCAAACGGAAGTACCAATCGACGCCGATCAAATGGCCGCGTTTGACAAGATGCTTAAAGCGATAGATCAATGGGATGCGGAACGGGAAGGTAATGGAATTTTTTGCCCCATTTACGACAATCAGGCTCGACCCGTTGTGGTTCTTCAGATTGCGCCGGAGGATCCTTTAAAAAGTAGATAGCCGGTTTGATCATGCGTGAAGAAAATCTTTGATCACTCCCGCCACTCCCGCCACTACTCTGAGGCTCCAAATGCGGCAAGGAAATGAGAATCATCGCCTTTATTACCGACTATCAGGAAGTTAAGAAAATATTAAAGCACATTGGAGAAGAAACACAAAGAGCGCCTCCATTATTACCTGTTGCCACTGTCTCTAAGCTTGAATTTGACTTTGGCGATTACATTCCACCGGATGAAGTGTCTTCATCAAAAAAGTTAAAAAATTATTTGAAAGAGTTTTGACTATCTTACTCAGAGGTGCTATCAACCAACGAGAAGTGGGAAATTATTGTAATAATTGACTATTGATAAGAGGAAGTGGATGATATTAGAAGGTTTTCAAATAATGATAGTTGGCATGACCTTAGTCATGCTTTTTTTATCATTAATGGTTGTGCTCATTAATGGAGTTGCTTGGCTCACGCAAGGAGTGGCCGAGCAGGAACTTGCGAAAATTCAGGTAGCAAAACTTGCAAAACAAGCCTCTCAAAAAAGGGTTTCCAGCAGTGGAGAGCTTCCCATTGCGGTTTTTGCTGCGGCAGTGGCTGCTTTTGAAGCAGATAAACAGAATCAATAACTGAACCAAAAATAAGGAGTAGAGCAGTGACGAAAGTAATTAAGTTTATGGACACATCATTTCGGGATGGCTTCCAGTCCGTTTATGGCGCACGAGTACTTACCGATGATTTTTTGCCTGCGTTAAAAGCCAGTATGGACGCTGGTATTACTCACATGGAAGCTGGAGGTGGCGCCCGTTTTCAAAGCTTGTTTTTTTATTGTAACGAGTCTGCGTTCGATATGATGGATCGTTTTCGTAAAGAAGTCGGTCCTGACGCAAATCTGCAAACCTTGGCGCGTGGCATTAATGTGGTTGCCTTAAGTCAACAGCCGAGAGATATTATTGATTTACACGCGAAAATGTTCAAAAAGCATGGAATGACCACCATTCGCAACTTTGATGCGCTGAATGATATTCGAAATCTTCAGTATTCCGGAGAACGCATCGTACATCATGGCTTACACCATCAGATTGTGATCTCAATGATGGACTTGCCTCCCGGTTGTGAAGGAGCGCATACCGCAGAGTTTTATTTGGATCGTTTGAAACAAATTTTGGATTCCAGTATTCCTTATCAATCTATCTGTTTCAAAGACGCTTCAGGAACCGCCAATCCTCAGAAAGTTTTTGACACCTTTAAGGGAGCCCGAAAACTCGTGGGTGAAGATACCGTCCTTTGGTTTCATACGCATGATACCGCAGGCACGGGTATTTCTCAGTGTCTTGCCGCAATCAATGGCGGCACTACGGGAATTGATCTTGCGAAAAGCCCTGTTTGCGGAGGGACCTGTCAACCAGACATCCTTTCCATGTGGCATGCCTTGAAAGGTACCAATTATACTTTAGATATTGACTATGAAAAAGTCTTAAAGGCCGAAGAAGTATTTGAAGAAGCCATGAAAGATTACTTTGTACCGCCTGAAGCAAAACAAGTTTCGCCGATGATTCCTCTTTCTCCAATGCCTGGCGGCGCTTTAACAGCGAATACGATGATGATGCGTGATAATGGAACCTTACACCTTTATCCTCAAGTGATCAAAGAAATGTCCGAGGTTGTCAGACTTGGTGGCTTTGCGACTTCGGTAACTCCTGTCTCTCAATTCTATTTTCAACAGGCCTATGCGAATGTAGTGATGGGAAAATGGAAAAAAATAACTCCGGGTTATGGAGAAATGGTGCTCGGATATTTTGGCAGAACTCCCGTGGCACCTGATCCCGAAATTGTAAGAATCGCTTCAGAACAGTTGAAGAAACCTGTCTTTAAAGATGATCCTCTGGATGTCTTGGAGCCGGGAATTCCTGCCGCTACTAAAATATTAAAAGACAACAACTTACCGGTGAACGATGAAAATATTTTTATTATCGCAAGCTGTGAAAGCAAGGGGTTGGATTTTCTATTAGGTAAAGGCCAGGTCAATGTTCGTAAAATAAGCACAGAAAAGAAGGCCGCTGAGAACAAACCAGCCGCAGCGGTTACCTCAGCGCCCGCGCTTTCATCCGTCGCTAAAGAAAGAGATTATACGATCACTGTTAATGGAACAGCCTACCAAGTGAATGTGCACGAAGGTACAGGTGGGATTCGTGCAACTCCAGCGCCAGCGGTGGCCCAGGTTGCCGCAAAACCAGCCGGCACTGAAGTGAAAGCTCCAATGCTTGGCGTAATACTCAAAATATTAGTTAATGCAGGTGATACTATCGAAAAAGAGCAGATAGTGGTTGTTATGGAAGCTATGAAAATGGAAACCGAAATTAGAGCGCCTCATAGTGGAAAAGTTCTAAGCATTGATGTCACTATTGGTGCACAGGTCCAAGCGGATACTCCTTTGTTAACCATCGGCTGATTGTTGATATATGAAATCAAATAAAATATTATTAAGATTGCTCCAGTCTTGGAGTGTTCTGTTTTGTATGCTGTACACGCCTTTTCTTTATGGCAGTGAACAGATATCTATTGTCGCGCCATTTGATGCGACCTTGATACGAGTTGAGATTAAACAAGGCGATTATATTTACAGTGGGGATGTCATCGCGGAATTAAAACAACAGGATGGATCCAAAAGCATTTTACGTGCTGGTGTTTCTGGAAACGTTGTAAAATGGAGTGGAGCGAAATTTGATTCCATTCTTCGAGACCAGGTTCTCGGGCAAGTTGAGACGTCTGCTATTGTCCTGGAAGAAATCAAGCAACAGACGACAAACTCCCTTGTCTCTGTTTCCAGTCTTCTAACCCGACTTTATGAATCAACCGGGGTCGGCAGTATCATTGAAGGACAGGGAAAGGATTGGACTGATGGCATTGGACGTGTCCTGATGATCCTAGTGGGAGGGTTGCTGCTATACTTGGGAATTGCCAGACAGTTTGAGCCTTTGCTCCTGGTCCCCATTGGCTTTGGCTGCCTCCTTTCAAACATTCCGATCGCAGGAATTTCAGACACAGGCGGTTTGCTTTATTATGTGTACCACATCGGTATCAAGACAGGAGTTTTCCCCTTAGTCATTTTTATGGGGGTTGGCGCCTTGACTGATTTTGGCCCGATGATCGCAAACCCCAAAACGGCTTTATTGGGTGGAGCCGCACAGATTGGAATTTTTGTCACAATGATGGGGGCCTTGGCGTTGAATGGAATCCCAGGAATTAATTTCACGCTACGAGATGCGGCATCGATTGGTATCATCGGTGGGGCCGATGGACCGACCGCCATTTTCCTTTCCACGCAACTTTCTCCCCGGTTGTTGGGTGCCATTGCTGTTGCCGCCTACTCTTATATGGCGTTGGTTCCTTTAATACAACCTCCAATTATGCGATGGTTGACCACAGAAGCGGAACGAAATATTCAAATGAAGCAGCTCCGGTATGTCTCCAGACTGGAAAAGATTCTGTTTCCTTTTGTTATATTAGGGCTGTGTGTGCTTTTGTTACCTACAGCCGCACCTTTAATTGGATGTCTCATGTTTGGGAATTTATTGAGGGAATGCGGTGTTGTGGAACGCCTTTCGGACACCGTACAGAATGCGCTGATTAACACGGTGACCATCTTTTTAGGGTTAGGTGTTGGTAGTAAATTATCCGCAGGACAATTCTTGAATATGGAAACTCTGGGAATCTTGGTTCTGGGAGTTATTGCCTTCGGTCTTGGAACTGCGGGTGGGGTTATCATGGCTAAAATAATGAATAAATTCTCATCATCTCCTATTAATCCTTTAATTGGGGCAGCCGGTGTTTCCGCTGTTCCTATGGCTGCCCGCGTCGTTAATAAAGTGGGTTTGGAATCAAACTCCCAAAACTTTCTGATGATGCATGCCATGGGACCTAACGTCTCTGGAGTTATTGGTTCAGCCGTTGCGGCAGGAATCCTTTTGGCCATTTTGTAAAGAACCTGATATTTTTTAGCAGGTTCATGATTATGAGATGGTGTGGGGGATCTCCTTCTGACTTGCCATGGTGCTTTGTTATCGTTTACGTTTGCCTAAAATTTTGAAGGTGAGATAACAAAGCACACTACTCTACTCCACATAAGTAAACTCCCTTCTTGGAATAAATAGTTATGGGAACCGTTCTGATCATTGGTGCAGGTGGTGTCGGAAATGTGGTGGCACACAAGTGTCATCAAGTTCCGGATGTCTTCACAAAAATTTGCCTTGCCAGCCGCACGTTGTCTAAATGTGAGGCCATCAAAAATAAAATTGGAGATCCTCGAATTGAAACAGCTCAAGTGGATGCCGACCAGGTTCATGAGGTGGTCTGCGTCATCAACAAGTTTCAACCCGATCTTGTGATCAATACCGCCTTGCCTTACCAGGATCTTTCTATTATGGGCGCTTGTTTGGAAACAGGGGTTCATTATTTGGATACCGCAAACTACGAAGCTCCTGACATTGCAAAGTTTGAATATCATTGGCAGTGGAACTATCATGAGCGTTTCAAAGATCGCGGCATCATGGCGTTGTTGGGCTGTGGATTTGATCCGGGAGTTACGAATATTTTTTGTGCCTATGCCAAAAAGTATCATTTTGACCAGATGCGTTTCATTGATATTATGGATGCGAATGGCGGAGATCATGGCCATCCGTTTGCAACCAACTTTAATTCTGAAATCAACATTCGGGAGATAACTCAAGAAGGCCGTTTTTTTGAGCAAGGGGAATGGAAATCCGTCCTCCCGCTCTCTGTCCACAAAACTTTTGATTTTCCGGGAATTGGCGAAAAAGAAATGTATTTGCTGTATCATGAGGAAATGGAATCGCTGGTAAAACATTTTCCGGAAATAGAAAGAATGCGCTTTTGGATGACTTTTTCAAAGCAGTACATCAATCATTTACAGGTACTTGAGAATGTAGGGATGACCTCCATCAAACCTGTTGATTTTGAAGGGAAAGCGATAATACCTTTACAATTCTTAAAGACTGTTTTGCCGGATCCTTCGATGTTGGGCGGTCGAACCAAAGGTAAGACATGCATTGGCTGTATGATAGAAGGGGTGAAAAACAATCAACCTCGAAAGTATTATATTTATAATGTTTGCGATCATGAGGCCTGTTTCCAGGATGTGAGTTCTCAGGCCATTTCATATACTACTGGCGTTCCGGCAATGATCGGGGCAAAACTTTTACTTCAAAAGGTTTGGCGTGGCGCCGGTGTTTTTAATGTGGAACAACTGGATCCCTCTCCTTTTATGGAGGAGTTGGGCAAGTATGGTTTGCCTTGGGAGGAGAAGTTTCTATGAGTATTGATTTAAGTAAAATCCAAACGCCCTGTTATGTATGTGAGGAAGAGAAACTTCAACGCAATTTGGAAATATTAGATAAAATTCAACAGCAAGCAGGTTGTAAGATCATTTTGGCTTTGAAAAGTTTTGCGATGTTTAGTGTATTTCCTTTGATGAAGAAATTCCTTAAAGGAACAACCGCAAGCTCTTTAAATGAAGCAAAACTGGGATATGAGGAATTTGGTGGGGAGATTCATTTATACGCACCGGCTTATGCGGATCGGGAATTTGAGGAATTAGCATTTTATGCCGATCATATCGTTTTTAATTCCTTTAGCCAATGGCATCGTTTTAAGGATAAGCTTCATCAAGCCAAAAAGCCCCTTCAACTTGGAATCAGAATTAATCCCGAATATTCAGCAGTGAAAACTCTGCTTTATAATCCTTGTGTTCCTTACTCTCGTTTAGGCGTAACATTGGACAGGTTCGAAGGTGAAAAGACGGATTGGATCAATGGCCTCCATTTTCATACACACTGCGGCAATCAAGCAGAAACATTGGAGCAGACGCTCAAAGTGGTGGAACGCGACTTTGCCTGGCTTTTGGAACAAGTGGACTGGATAAATTTTGGAGGTGGGCATTTAATTACAGATGTGAACTACGATCTTGAGAAGCTTTGTCAGCTAATCCAGCAAATCAAACAAAAATATCAGGTTGACGTTTATATCGAGCCTGGAGAGGCGGTTGTTTCCAACGCGGGTGTTTTAGTAAGCTCCGTGCTGGATATTTTTAAAAACGGGATGAGTATTGCGGTGCTGGATACCTCTGCAACGGCTCACATGCCTGATATCCTGGAAATGCCGTATCGATCTGATATCGTAGGCGCACAACGTCCAGGAATCTTGCCTCACACCTACCGGTTAACAGGAAATACTTGTCTTTCCGGAGATGTCATCGGTGATTATTCCTTTCAGAAACCGCTGGAAGTTGGAACAAAATTAATTTTTGGAGATATGCTTCAATACACAATGGTCAAAAACACCATGTTCAATGGCATGTCCCTACCTTCGATTGCTATATGGTCTGAGGAAAAAGGCCTACGAATGGTGAAAGACTTCGGTTATGAATACTATAAATCCAGACTTTCTTAAGCCTTCATTCCTGAGACGCTTTCCATTGAGAATAGAAAACATAGGAAACGAGTTTATAACATAATTTGGCAGCGGCGAAAGTTGCGTAGGGAGCCCCGAGTAGGGGAGAAAGTTCAACCACATCGGCTCCGACAATCTGGTTATTAAAACACAACGTTTTCAAGATTTTCAGTGTTTCATACCAGCTTAAACCTCCTGGCTCTGGAGTCCCTACGGCAGGGATGACTGAGGGATCCAGTCCATCCAAATCGATTGTCAGATAAATGGGATCCTGGATCGTTTCTTTTAAGGTGTCGCGTAATTGTTCCCAGATCTCTTCTTTCTTTAGTTCTTGAGCTTTCCAAACACTGATGGCCAATTCCGGATGCTCTTTCAAGAAGTGATGTTCTTCCTCAGAAATATTACGGATTCCAATTTGAGTCAGGGGAAGGCCTTTTTCAACGATCCTTCGCATCACACAAGCGTGAGAGTGAGGGGTTCCGTCCCAAGTATCTCTCAAGTCACAATGCGCGTCAATTTGGACCACGTGAAGCTTTGGATATCGCTGAAGATAGGCGTCAATCACTGCGGCAGTGATGGAATGCTCTCCCCCAAGCGTTAAGATAAACTCCTCTGACTCCAAAAGGTCGGAGACACAATGAAAGATCGCTTCCTTCATGGCCTGAGGCCCTTTGGCATTGGGAGGAATGGCCTCTTCTTCAGTAAAACGGACATACTGAGAGGGATCCCACTCCAGCTCTTCGTCAAAGAGTTCGAGTTGTGACATTGAGCCAAGAATAGCCGCGGGAGCAAAGCGGGTTCCAGGGTGATAGCATGTCGTCAAATCATAAGGAACAGGAACAATTCGTACCTTGCCTATGAGTTGCTTAATCACTTGATTCATCATCGCTATATCCTACGTTTGGTGGCAAAAATCAACAGGTACTGAGCCGCTTCTTCACCCATATCCGCAAGGAGAGCAATTCGGCGGATAAAAGCTTTTAAATGCAATTTGTGTCCTAAGTCGAGATCCATGGAAAATACTTTTTTTAAGGCTTCAAATTCCAGCACATCCGCTGCGGCTTCCTGGTTCATGACGTCATTTGAAAGAGCTTGCACAGAGTTCAAATCTTTAAAAAACGCATGACACGCTGCCATCACCGTTTCAATTTCGATTTGAAGCTGCTTGAAAAGATTACGCATTTCCCCATGAATCTCTTGGGGAAACACAATAGCTTCTCTCAAGATCACATTAATTTGCTTGACGACGCGCTTTGGTATTTCATCAAGCACTCCAAGCAGTTGAGTGATGTCTTCACGCGAATCAGGAACAAGCGACTTTTCATACATCGTCAGGATCAACTTTTCTCTTACTTTCGCCATTCTCTTTTTGAGTGCGATGATCTCATAGGCAATTTTTTCAAAGCCTTCTGGATCGTTGTTAAAATAGAGTCCAACGGCCATTCGATATTTTTGAACAATATCTCCGATTGAGTCAAAATAGTGGGCCATTTGACCTTCCATCTCTTCTTGGACTTTAAAAAGAAATCCCATTATTTTTTCTCCTCCTTTAATACTTTTTGACCTAATTCGCAGCCTGGATGTGTCGCAAAAGATCCATCAGCGCATTGATAGGTTTTAACAACATGTTGTTCAAAAACATTTTTGGTGACATACAGACTCAAAATACAAATAAACGCCGCAATGAGGGGCGTTGCAATCCATCCCATGACAATTCTTCCCAAAACCCGCATTTTGATGGTGTCCGCACCTCGTACCAAGCCAATTCCAAGCACGGCACCCACGACCGCTTGAGATGATGAAACAGGAATCCCCATCCAACCGAAGAGGTCTAAAACAATAGACTCTGAAGCAATGGAAATAAAGGCGCTCATGGAATCCAGTTTAACCAGGTCACTTCCAACCGTCATCATTACGCCATAGGAATAGGTACACACGCCAAGCGCGATTGCGAGTGCACCAAAGAAACTCAGTTGTCTCGCTTCACTGATCGCATATCCCATAAATTCAAAGCGATGGAAAATACCGGTGTGATTGAAAACCCCAACGACGTTTCCCATGTTATTTCCCCCCAAGGCCCATGCCCCATAGGCCCCAACAACGATTAAACCGTACCTGAGAAACTGGTCTAACATCAAGACGTGGACATTCGTATGACTCAAAACCAGTTTGAATATATAATACAGCAAAATCGAACCTATAGCGCACAGTAGCGGCGACGCAAACCATGCAATCACAATAGGAATCAACTGCCCCCAGGCAATCGCATTGCCCGAAAAATAGCTCCAGGCGAGTGCCGATCCTACAACCGCCTGAGTGGTTGAAACAGGTAAGTTTAATTTTGTCATCCATAAAACCGTTAAGGCCGCTGCCAAGGCCGCGGTAAACGCGCCTTGAAGAGAATCAATCGCTCCTAATTTTCCAATGCGTTCAACCCCATTCGGTCCAAGGACCACTCCACCCAGCAACACCATCACCGAGGTGATAATCGCCGCCGTTCTGAACCGGACCATCTTGGATGCCACAGCCGTACCAAAAATATTCGAAGCATCATTTGCCCCAAGGGACCACCCCAAAAAGCCCCCGCTTAATAACCAACCCATATCGCATCTCCCTCATTCATAAAGTATGATTTACTGTGCATGTTTGGTAGCAATGACCAAAACCGTTTCTGCCGCATCCTCAGTGTAATCTGAGATATCCGTAATCGCGCGAATCAACATTTTCAATTGAAGTTTATGAGCAAGGTCGATATTCATGCTAAACACACTATGCATCAGGGAAAACTCCACTTCATCCGCCTCAGACTCTTCTCGCATTACTTCTGTGGCGTGTCTTCTCACGGATCTAAGGTCTGTAAACAAAAGTTCAGTGGCGACAATCAGTTCTTTCACTTCCTTGCAGATCTTATCCATTAGGCTGTTTAAATCGGAATGCAGGGATTCGGGGATGTCAGGCTGTTCCACATACAAATCAAGAATCATGTGTTCCGCAAGATTGGGTATTTGATCCAGACTATTCATCAGGTAGAGGATATCCTCCCGCATCCCCGGCATGAGCGATTGTTCATACATCGACACCTGAATTTCCCGACGCAGTGTGTCTAACTCACTTTCCAACTCTTCAATTCGATGCACACGAGTTTCAAAGTTTTTATTTTTTTCAAAATAGGCACTCAAAGCTTCCCGAAAATCAAATATGACATCTTCAAGACGCTCCAGATAAACTTTGATCTTTCCTTCTATCACATATTGTTTTTTGTAAAACATATCGTCTCCCGCTCAAGCTGATGAGCTTTCCTAAATGAAGTGTTAGCTTAAACACACTAAGACTTTCAAATTATTGAAAAAAAATACTCTGTTTAAAGCAATAACGAAGAGGATGAGAACATGCAATAAAAAAAAAGACTCCTCTTTAAAAATCATTTTTGTATTTCAGATGGAGCTGAGCCGGAAAGGTCGGCGCGTCTACGTAAGCAGTGGGAGCCCCGGAACGAGGCGGCTTGACAGGGTACGAACTCAAGGAAAAGTACGTGCTCAAATCAAACCATAGAGGCTCCCGCCTTTTTTGCCTAATTCATTGACTTGTCTGGTTATTTGGGGGTCTTCAATCAAGGGGGGTGCGTGATGAGGTTTGAGGCGGGCATCAATAATGAGCGAACCATAACATCCCCAGTGTTTGTGATCGGTAAAGCTCTGAACGCCGTGAATATCATGAGACGGATTGGATCGTGTGAAGGTGACCCACATCAGATTATTGAGATTCCGACTCGTAAATTCGCTGTCATTCACAAGAATAAGGAGGGGGTAATTTTCAAGGGGAGGCTTTTTTTCCAGGTGCGAGGTCAGATTTTGAATTTGACTTAACGCCTGTTGTTCTGATTGATATTCGGGACTTGCGATAACGATCACTCCAGGCAAGGCCATGTTGGGGGAATGGAAACCTTCGGGGAGGTTAAACTCAGGGGGGAGTTGAGTGGCCAGTCTGCGTTTGGGGTGACCTGCCGCGGCAATGATCACTTTAGAACCTTCATTTAAGCCTGTACCGGTGTAATCCAATGTGTCGATAGTGGTCCGCGTTTGAAAATGAAGATCCCGTCTCCAGTCAACCCGCTGAAGGAGATGCGAAAAAAAACCTTCAATATCGTGTACATCCAGATGCGGATTATCTTCCCACGCGACAATCAACAAATATTTGCTCAACGCACAATGACCAAAGCCCAAGATGGCATTGGCCACCGCTAATAATTCCTGCGGAATCCTTTCTTTGAAGGGAACATAGCGTTCATTTCCAATGGCGAGCATCAAAGGATGCACTCCCGCGGCATCAACGGCATGAATCGCTTTCACTCCCGGCATTTCTTTAGGAACCAGGGGGCCGGTAATTTCATGAATGAGTTCGCCAAAAGACGTGTCTTCCTGAGGCGGACGACCGACGATCGTAAACGGCCAGATGGCACCGTTCCGATGATAGACGGAATCCAGCGTGATGAAGGGAAATTGATGTTTTAAGCTGTAGTATCCCAAATGATCCCCAAACGGTCCTTCGGGCAATGTTTTTCCAGGTTCGATGTACCCGGTAATACAAAAATCCGCCTCTGTGGAGTAAACATATCCATTTTTCTCTGCATAGCGAAATCGTCTTCCGGCCAAGCCCCCCGCAAAGGCAACTTCCGGTAAGCCTTCGGGTAACGGCATCACTGCGGCAAAAGCATGAGCGGGAGGTCCTCCGACAAAAATGCTGACTTTTAAGGCTTCTCCGCGTCTTAGGGCTTTGGTATGATGTATTCCGATGTCCCGTCGGATTTGATAATGCAAGCCTATATTTTGGCTGGGAACGTAGTCATTGCCTGAGAGTTGAATCCGATACATTCCAAGATTAGAGTGCAAAATACCGGGCTGTTCGGGGTCTTCTGTATAAACTTGAGGCAGAAGAATGAACGCGCCGCCATCGTCAGGCCAACTTTGAATTTGCGGCAATTGAGCAATGGTCGTTTGATTTTCAAAAACCGGTCCGGTGGTTTGACGTTTCGGAAGAATAGTGAACGCAATCAACGCGATCCCCGCATAACGCCAGGGCCGTTTCAGGATCTGAGCCGGGTCGGCTTTCATTTCAATCAAACGCTGAACCCACTTTAAAGTGGAGCGGAAAATGAAACGGGCACGATTCAAGGTCCCATAAAGATTGGACACTGCGGGAAAGGGACTCCCCTTAACCCGTTCAAATAATAAAGCCGGCCCTTGGGCCTGGTAAACCCGCCTCTGGATTTCAGCCATTTCCAAGAAAGGATTGACTTCTTCTGTTACACGAACAAGGTGTCCATGTTGTTCCAGATCCAAGACACATGCTTCAGTACTTTTATATCTCATTTAATCTACCTAAACCGGAAAAACCGAAATAATAAAGATAAGGACCTGTGGTAATGGCCGAAAACAGGCTCATGCCCGTTTTGTCAACTCTTTAGAACGCATTTAAAATAATATCTTTTAAGGTCTCTTCTCTGATTAATTCACAGGCTTCAGTGACGCTGACCCAGCGTCGTTCTCTGAAATCCGCTTCCATCCAATTACTATACATCATTGTGATTTCGAGCAAAAACACCTGAACACGGCAAATGCCACCCCATTTTTCATAAAAATATTCGCCAATCGCGTTAGGTTCAACCTGACCTTCGACGCCTGCTTCTTCCAAAGCTTCTTTTGCGGCGGATTCTTCAGGACTCATTTGCGTTTCAACAATGCCTTTGGGAATAACCCATCTCTTTTTTTTTCTGGACGTAATCATGAGTATTTCAATTTCCTCGCCATTCAGGCGATAAGGGATCACGGCAGATTGCTCGTAATACCAGGAGGGTTTGGTTTGCATCAGGGACCTCAAATTTATGTTAAAACTGATCTTTTAATTGACGTATCACCCTAAAAACAGCGACAGGAGTCAGCTCATTCAAAGGCTCATGCCGCTTGACTGATTCTTGAATTTCCTGGATATTCCAGCGTAAGAATGGATTTGTCCGCATTTCGTTTTCCAAGGGTGAAGGGGTAGAAAACGCGCCAGCGGCTCTTGTTCGTTTGACGGATGCCGCTTTATCACGCAGATCCTGGTTGTGTGGCTCTATCGACAATGCGAATTTTAAGTTCAACTCGGTGTACTCATGTCCAAAATAAATTTTTGTTGCCGGTGGCTTACTGGCAATGTCATGAAGCGAATGAAACATTTCCTCGGGTGAACCTTCAAACAAACGTCCGCATCCCGACGAAAAAAGGGTATCGCCTGTAAATGCGGCATCGCCAAAGTAATAAATTACCGAACCTGAAGTGTGCCCTGGACTATGTGTAAAGGTTCCTTCCAGATTTCCAATGGAGATTTTATCCCCTTCAACCAGAAACACGTTTTGCTTGGGAATTCGGTCTTTGTCAGAAACGTGACCGTAGATAGAAAGTCCTGGAATTTTTCTCAACAGTTCCTCATTTCCACTCACATGATCCCAATGGTGATGGGTATTCAGAATTGCGGTAAGCAGGACCTTTTGTTTGCGGATTTCTTTTAAAACAGGCCCCGCTTCCGCGGGGTCTACCACTCCCGCTTTCTGAGTTTCAGGACAGATGATCAAATAAGCGTAATTATCGTTTAAGCAGGGTATCGGAATAATTTTCATGGTCACTCCAAAAAAAATCAATGGAAGGCCTTCTTTTTTCCAAGAAGTATGGCTTGGATTCGTTCAAATTCGTCAAGAGAGTAATATTCAATCGTGATACTGCCCTTTCCCCGATGATATTTCAAGGTCACTTTTGTGCCTAAATGCCGTTGCATCTCACTTTCCAGGTTTTTTAATTCAAGGTTCAGCTCTTGACGTGTCGGTTGTTCTGCTTCGGAAGAACTTTTTTGTTGCCGATGAGGCTCAAGATGAGTCAATTGACTCCGAACCTGCTTTTCCGTTTCCCGCACAGACCAGGTGTGTTTAAGAATCAAGGTTCTCATCCGCAATTGTTCTTCTGCGGTTGGCAAGGCCAATAGCGCTCGGGCATGTCCTCCTGTAAGGCGTCCTTCTTCCAAATCATTTTGTATCGCGTCAGGGAGTTGCAATAAACGCATCATATTCGTAAGGGTTGTTCTGTTTTTTCCTAAACGTCTTGCCAACTGTTCATGCGTATAACCATGGGTTTGAAGTAACTGCTGATAACTTGAGGCTTCTTCAATCGGTGTTAAGTTTTCGCGTTGAATGTTCTCCAGTAACGCGACCTCCAGCAGCTCATGATCAGAAATAGTTTTACAAACACAGGGGACCGTCGATATATCGGTTAAGTGCAAGGCTCTCCAGCGACGCTCTCCGGTGACGAGTTCATAGTGGTCGGGGTGAATCAATGATTTTCGGACAACAAGCGGTTGGATGATACCTTGGGACTGGATGGATCGTGCTAACCCCTGAAGGGTTTCCTCATCAAAGTGTTTTCGCGGTTGTTGAGGATTCGGGTGAATTTGCTCAAGAGACAGTTGTAGCAAAATCTCTTTTGGCTCAGGCTGCATCATAAAATTAATGGGGGAACTCTTGGGTTTTTGAAGGTTTACCTAATAATAATAAAAACTCTTTATTGCCACTTTTTTTTCCAACGATGGAAGACTCGATCCAGCCCAGTATTTCAAAACCTTGTGTTTGTGCGGCATCGGTCACATCCTGTTGAACTCTGAGGTGCGTGTCACTACTGGTTACCCGACCTCCTTTGCCAATTTCACGTTTCCCAGCTTCAAATTGAGGTTTGACGAGCGCGATAACCCGGCCCTCCGGTTTTAGAAAGCGCCACACTGCCGGAAATATCAATCGTAACGAAATGAAAGAGGCATCGACAACAACCAGATCCACTAACGTACCGATGCGGTCAAATTCCATTTTTCGAATATTTGTCCGCTCAATCGATGTCACTTGGGGATGTTGCTGAAGTTCCCAGGCCAGTTGTCCATACCCCACGTCAACACTATACACATGTCGGGCACCTTGCAGTAAAAGGCAGTGCGTAAATCCTCCTGTTGAGGCACCAATATCCAGCACCGTCATTCCCTGCGGCGACAGTTGAAACGCCTCTAAAGCCGCTTGCAGTTTAACGCCGCCACGACTTACGTAAGGGTGATCTTTTTCAAGGACTTCAATCTCAACATCAACGGCTACTTTTTTCCCGACTTTATCCACGAGTTGACTGTCAACACGGACCTTTCCCGCCATAATCAATGCCTGCGCTTTTTCTCGAGAGGGAACCAGCCCCTTTTCAACCAATAATAGATCAATACGTTGTTTCATTAGAAAACTCAAAGGGTATCCTGTGTCAAAAGTCTTGAAAGGCGAAGAACCGTCAATCATCGTAATTATCCCCAACCACTTTGATCTTATTCGGTTGTGACATTCCTGTCGTTTGGACGTGGATCTCAATTTTTGACTGTATCCAGCTTCTTAGAAGGGCTCTGGTTGGAGGGAAAAGTTTCATAAACATAACCACCTCGTTGTCGTAGGTAAAGCCTCATCTCATACGAGGGAAGACTCAGGTAAAAAAATGAATTGTCACTGACAAATCACCGGGGCATTGTGCCATGAAACGATAAAAATAACACGATAAATATCTTTGAACCGCTTGTCCCTTCGCTTGCTTCAAAGTAGGGTCACAAATTTAGACGTTGTGAAATCTTATAACTCACGTTTCAGAGTTTCATATATTTCATCAAATTTTAATATTCCGTTCATCACCGTTTCATATTCAAGTGCTAGAATTGGTTTACTTTCTTGAAAAGTATTCGTTTTAGGTTGTGGATTTTTAATATTCCACGATGAAAGTAATCATTAACATTTGGAGAAATATATGAAGCGGTTATTAGCTTTAGTAACACTGTTCGGCAGTCTCATGATCTTGGTGTCATCCGTTCATGCCAGTAGAAAAGTCCTACAAAATAAAGGTTCGGATACGCTGGTCAATGTCGCGCAGGCCTGGGCGGAAGCCTATCAGAAAGTGGATAGTGAAGTGGCAATTGCTGTAACAGGCGGGGGTTCTGGGACAGGAATTGCCGCGCTCATTAATGGAACGGTGGATATCGCTAACGCCAGTCGTTCTATTGAGGACAAAGAAATAAGGTTAGCCAAAAAGAATGGAAATGACCCTCTTGAGTTTGTGGTTGGCTATGACGCGGTCTCCGTGTTCATCAATCTCAATAACCCTCTCCAGTCCATAACGCTTGATCAACTCGCGGATATCTATGGTGAAGATGGAACCCTTGATAACTGGGGAAAAATCACCCAAAACGTGAAGGGCTGTGAAGGTCAGAAAATCATTCGAGTCAGTCGTCAGAACAACTCCGGAACCTATGCCTATTTCAGAGAAGCTGTCCTTGGAGAACGACGTGATTATAAATCAGGCTCTCTGGACATGCAGGGGTCCAAAGATGTGGTAGACCTTGTGGAAAAAACCCCCTGTGCTATTGGCTATAGCGGTTTAGCTTATGCGACCCCACGGGTTAAGATGCTTTGTATCGCCAAGAAAAGTGGGCAGAATTGTATCAATCCTTCGGTCGCGAGCGCAAGTGATGGCAGTTACCCTATTGCCCGTCCGCTCATGATGTACACCAATGGGAAGCCTAAAGGCGAGGTCAAAAAATATATGGATTGGATTCTTAGTGACATCGGTCAATGCATCCTGTTAAAAAAAGGGTATGCTCCCATTCGTGAGGTTCATTGTAATTAGTTGTCTGCTCGAGAATGCGCCACTGGAATAGGGCTCATTTCCGACTCATTCCCAAGCTTAAAACCAGGAATCAAAATGGAAATTCCTATAAGAGATTAATTGTTCTAGGGAGTATGGACTATGGCTCATTATGAAGAACGGTTGGAAAAAGATTTGGCGAGGATTCGTCAAAAAATAACAGCCGTTTCGGTTCGCGTTGAAGAAGCCTTAAGGAATGCGGTCAATGCCCTACTGATAAAAAACCACAAGTTAGCCTCGGATACGATCATTGGCGATAATATCATCAATCGTGAAATTGAAGACATCACTCAGGCCTGCTACGCGTTTGTCGCCAGACACCTGCCGAGTGCGGGACATCTCCGACGGATCACGGCGATTCTTCGGTTCTGTGTTGAATTGGAAAGAGTCGGAGATTACGCCGTTACGATTTCTCGACAAACGGTTCAGCTCTCAAAGCCTTTAGACAAAGACCTGAGTTCAAACGTGGAACTCATATCGGAGGAAGCAAGGCAAATTTTACATCAGGCGACCACCGCCTTTGTTGAAGAAAATGCGGAAACCGCCAAAACAATCTCCGATTTCGCGAAAAAAAGTTCAGGACGCAACTTTGAGAAAGTGTTTAAGGAGTTAACCCGGGACGATATTAAAAACTCGTGGGAGCTTAAGGATCTCTTCGGGTTGTTATCTATTTTCGCTGTGCTTTCAAGAGTTAGCGATCAGTCTAGAAATATTTGTGAAGAAACCGTCTTTGTCTCGACAGGAGAAACGAAGAAAAGAAAGCCGATCCGTTTTCTGTTTTTGGACCAGACGAATAGCTGTCAGAGTTTGATTGCGGAAAGTATCGCGCAAAAAGCGTTTCCTAACTCAACCCGAGCTTCAAGTGCCGGAATAAAGCCCGCGGCTTCCTTAGACCCCAAGTTTATCGCGTTTATGGATCGTAGCGGTTTTAACGTAGAGTTGACTATTCCCAAAGCTCTAAGCCTGATTTCGAAATTTGATGATTTTGATGTGATTGTGAGTCTTCAAGGACCGATTCTGTCCTATCTTACCGAGCTTCCCTTTCACTCTATCGCGCTGGAATGGAATATGGATCAAAATTTGTCAGAAGTTCCTGAGAACCAGAAAGATCAAGTGCTTGAAACCATGTACAAAGATATTTCTCATCAGCTTCACAGTTTAATGGAAATCATTCGGGGAAAGGAGGCTTCATGAGGGATCATGCGAATCAAGCAGGTGATGAGAGGTCTTCCAACATGGATCAACGGAATTTCGATTGGTACTTGGATAAGCTGGTTCAACTGATGGTCTTTGTTGGAGGGATTTCAGCCATTGTATTCATTATCGGGATCTTTGTTTTTATCACAAAAGAAGGGATCAGTTTTATTTTCGAAGCTGATTATGTGGTCAACGCTAAAGCCATCTCTATATTTACTGAAAAAGGCGATTTTTCAGGAGAAGTTCTTGAGGGACTGGAAACGATGTTAGGCGATTCTTATGCCACCAAGGAAGCCTTTGTGCTTGCTTTGGAAAAGGTGATAGGCCAGGAAAATTCGGATCAATATAAGGACCTCATCGCGAAAGAAGTCTTTCATCAGCCCTTCAAGTTTTCAGAGTTTTTCTTTTCGCCCAAGTGGAAACCGACTTCCCGGTGGAATCCCGCTTATGGTTCGTGGGCGTTGTTGGTTGGAACGGCAAGTGTGACGATTCTGGCGATGATCGTGGCGATTCCCTTCTCGCTGGGAGCCGCGATTTATATTGGAGAATTCGCGACAGGCAAATCCCGTGAAGCTTTAAAAATCCTGATTGAAATGCTGGCGGCCATCCCCTCGGTGGTCTGGGGATTTATTGGTTTGAGTATCATGAATCCTTTCATCATTAAAACCTTTAATGTTCCGATTGGGTTAAACATTCTTAATGCGGGGATCATTCTGGGATTGATGGCGGCGCCCATTATGACCACCATTGCCGAAGACGCGTTAAAAGCGGTTCCGGACAAATACCGTGAAGCTGCGGAAGCCATGGGCGCCACCCGCTGGCAAGTGATTTACAAGGTGGTTTTGCCTGCGGGAAAAAACGGATTGATCGCCGCTGTGCTTTTGGGAGTGGGACGAGCTTTTGGGGAAACGATGGCAGTATTAATGGCCACAGGACACTCCATCAACATGCCTTCCAGCATTTTTGATTCCGTTCGCGCGTTGACGGCCACCATTGCGGCGGAACTTGGAGAAACCTCAGTGGGTTCGGATCACTATCGAGCCTTGTTCACGCTGGGGATCTTCTTGTTTATCATTACCTTCCTGATTAACCTTACCGCGGACTTGATTGTTCGCGGCGTACGTAAGGAGTAATCGCCATGATGTTTGAAGCCAGTGAATTAAATCTTGCCAATCAAAAAATCGAAAATCGATTTCGGATGCTCTTTATGGCAATGGCCTGGTTTTTAATGATTCCGGTGTTAATCATTATGACTATCTTGATTTACAAAGGAGGCCCCGCGCTATCCTTCGACTTTTTATTCACCTACCCCACCAATGGAATGACGGCGGGAGGGATCTTTCCCGCGCTGATGGGGACGGTTTGGTTGGTGACTGTCGCGATTCTGGCCTCGGTTCCTCTTGGGATTGCCGCCGCGATCTACTTAAGTGAATATGCTGGAGATAATTGGTTAACACGAATCATTAACCTCGCCATTATTAACTTGGCTGGAGTTCCTTCGATTGTGCATGCTTTGTTTGGGGTGGGCGCCTTTGTCCTCTTTTTTGGCTTTGGCACCAGTATTTTATCGGCAAGTTTAACCTTGGCCATTATGTCTCTGCCTGTGGTTATTGTAGCGGCCTTTGAATCACTCCAAGCGGTTCCTCAAGCCTTTCGTGAAGCTTGCTGGAGTATGGGCGCGACTCGATGGCAAACCATTTGGAGGGTAGTGCTCCCCAACTCAATCAGTGGCATTTTAACCGGAATTATTCTTAATGTTTCCCGAACCGCTGGCGAAACCGCCCCGATCATGTTTACTGGAGCCGCGTTCTTTTTACCATTTTTGCCAGAGAGTGTTTTTGATCAAACCATGGCTTTGGCCCTGCATTTATTTGTGGTGGCGACTCAGGTTCCCAATGTCCCGGAACAGCTTCCCTTCGGGGTCGCGCTCGTTCTGATTGCGATGGTTTTGGCGATGAATGTGACATCAATTGTCTTCCGGACTTATATTCGGGGTAAGAAAAAATGGTAAGCACTTTGAACAAGGTAAATTCTATGACAGGGGCATCAGAAGGACAACGAAAGCTTAAATTGGAAGTCAGAGAGGTCTCTATTGCCTATGGAGTCAAGACCATACTCCGTGAGGTGAATATCGAGGTCTATGAAAATGAGGTTTTTGGGATTATTGGTCCTGCCAATAGTGGAAAAACCTCATTTCTGAAATCTTTAAACCGCATGGATCTTTTTACAGAGGGTATGCGTGTGAATGGAAGCATTTTATTCAATGGAAAAAATATTCATCAATGGAGAAATGTGTATTCGCTGCGTAACCGGATTGGAGTCGTTTTTCCCCTACCCGTTGGTTTACCCATGACTGTTTATGATAACGTCGCGCTGGCTCCCCGTTTAGTAGGGATCCGCAAAAAATCAGAGTTGGATGTCATTGTCGAACGCTGTCTGACACGTGCCGCGTTATGGGACGAAGTGAAAGACCGCCTGAACTCCCTGGGGAGTATGCTTTCCGGAGGACAGCAGCAACGGTTAACCATTGCCAGGGCTTTGTCTCAGAAACCGGATCTGCTGATGCTTGACGAGTTTTCCATCGCGGTTGACCCTGTCACCACCATGCGAATTGAAGACATCCTTAAAGAATTGAAAAGTGAAATGACCATCATTCTGGTCACAAACCTGGTACAGCAAGCCCGTCGTTTGGCCGATCGTACCGCTTTTTTTCTAAATGGGGAGGTTATTGAAGTCGGTGAGACCGAAGCTTTATTTACAGGGGAAGTGAAAGATCAACGAACCCGAGATTATGTTGAAGGACGTTTTGGGTAAAAAAGAACGTCCCTCACGAAAAAGTCCGCACGCAGCGCGCTAATTTAAAACCAGAGGATTGATGAATTCTGCTGAAAGCAAAGAAAAAATAAAATATGGGATTACTACCACCGCTTTTAATTTGTGGTACGGGACGTTTCAAGCCTTATTTGACGTAACGTTTAAAGTAAAAAGCGGCATCATTACTTCCTTAATCGGCCCCTCAGGCTGTGGGAAATCTACCTTATTGCGCAGTATCAACCGCATCAATGACCGACTCGGATATGTCCGTGTCAATGGAAGTATTGAGGTGATGGATTCAAATATTCTGGACCCCGGTGTCGCCGTGGCACAGTTACGCAAACAGGTAGGGATGGTCTTTCAAAGACCTAATCCTTTACCCATTTCCGTCAGGGATAACATTATCTTCAGTCACCGTTTGCATCGACTCAAAGCACAAAAAGTCACGCATCAGGAGGAGGATCAAATTGTAGAAGACGCCTTAAAACAGGTGCTGCTTTGGGATAAAGTCAAAGATCAGCTCAAACGCAAAGCAACCGACCTCTCTTTGGAAGAACAGCAAAAGCTCTGCATTGCCCGCTTGCTGCCGGTCAAACCAAGTGTTCTGCTGATGGATGAACCGTGCTCTGCCTTGGACCCCAAAGGCACAGAAGCGGTAGAAGAACTCATTTGGGAGTTACGAGGAGAATACACCATCCTCATTGTGACTCACAACATGGCGCAAGCCCGACGCGCTAGTGATGAGTGCGCGTTTATGTTGATGGGAAAACTGGTGGAGCATGACCTGACCGAAAAAATATTTGTCACACCGGCATATCAAGAAACGTCAAACTACATTGAAGGACGCTACGGATGATGATCCTAAGGGAGGGAATGAGCGCAAACGTATGCCGTCCTCTCCCTTTGCCCCCTGATACTATGGAGATCGCATGATTCAAACGCTAGGCGACAATATTGACGAGTTAAAAAAACAAGTATTGGAATTAAGTGCCGTAGTGGAGGAAAGCGTCTACAAAGCCACCTATGCGCTGGATACCCAAAACAGGAAACTTGCTGAAGACGTGCTGCTACGCGAAAAAATAATTGATCATACCGAAATCGAGATTGAGGCCCAATGCGTGAGAATCATCGCACGCCATCAGCCTTCCTCAACAAATCTTCGGTTTATTGTGACCATCCTCAAAGTCAACAGTGAATTGGAACAAATTGGAGATTTAGCGGCGAATATCGCGGAACGAGTAATTCATATGATTCTCAATAGAAACGCTTCAATTCCTTTCAATCTTGATGAAATTATTACGAAAGTACGCTTGATGGTCAAAATCAGTTTGGACGCCTTGATGGGACCCAACCTGGAACTTGCGAAAAAGACGTTATTTCTCGAAGAAGAGGTCGATGAAATGAATGAAACCCTCTATGCGGAAATTAAACAGCATATTCAGCAAAACCCTCAGCGTCTGGAAATCATGCTTGATTTACTGTCGATTACTAGCTACCTTGAGCGCATCGGGGACCATGCCAAAAAAATCGCTGAAAATGTAATATTCCTGCTGGAAGGAGCCGTTGTTCGACATCAGAATTTCAGACCTGAGCTTGTTTTGCGCGATGTTGGCTGAGACGTAATTAATCTATAGAAAAGGTGGAAACATGTCCAGAGAACATATTCTTGTTGTTGAAGATGAAGAAGATATACTGGAAGTCCTGGTTTACCACTTGGCAAAGGCTGGATTTAAAGTAACGTGTGTCACCTCGGGAGAGGAAGCGTTGGAAGAAATCCAGGCACAAATGCCGCATTTGCTCATCTTGGACTTGATGCTTCCCGGTATGAGTGGAATGGACGTCTGTCGGAAAATGAAAGAGGATTCCAAGACACAAAAGATCCCCGTTATCATGCTTACCGCCAAAGACGAAGAGGCGGATATCCTCAAGGGGTTTGAAGAGGGAGCCGTGGATTATGTCACCAAACCCTTCAGTTCCAAAGTCTTGATTGCCCGAATCAAATCCGTATTGCAACATAAACAGCCGACACCTCTCCTCGACAAATCCGCACTGGTTCAGATTCATGATTTATTGATGGACCCCCAGCGTTATGAGGTTCAGTATAAACAAGAACCGATTAAGTTGACACTGTCAGAGTTTAATATTTTATATTTTTTATCCAGTTCTCCCGGGCAGGTATTCAGTCGTTATCAGATTGTCAATGCCACCCGTGGTGAGGCTTATGCCGTCACAGACCGTACCATTGATGTTCAAATTTTGGCAATTCGTAAAAAATTGGGAGAGGCGGGGAACTATATTGAAACGATACGCGGTGTTGGTTACCGGTTTAAGGATTAAATCATGCGGGGAAAACGTTTAATTTGGCAGCTTTATCCTTCTTACCTTTTTATCATCCTCCTGACCATTTTACCCTTTAGCTGGTATGTTGCCCACTCCTTTCGAGAGTTTGATTTGGTACAAATCAAAAACGACTTACTCGCAAGAGCCACCTTCATAGAATATCAAATTTCGCGGGAATCCCTTTTCCACAACAAAGTGGCAATCAATGCCTTATGCCAAGAACTGGGGAGGCGCACAGCAACACGGATCACGACGATTCTTCCTTCAGGCGAAGTGCTTGGCGATTCCGACGAAATTGCGTCCCACATGGAAAATCACGCTAATCGGCCTGAGATCCAGGAAGCGTTTAAGGGGTTGATCGGAAGTACGATTCGGTATAGTGACACGCTCCAAAAGCCGATGATGTACGTCGCGATTTCAAGTAAAAAAGAAAATCAATTGATGGGTGTCGTCCGTGTTTCGATTCCGCTAACGAGAATTGATACCGCCTTAGGCGGGATTTTTCCTGAATTTCTGCTGGGAGGCTTAGTCACCATCCTTCTTGTCACGATTTTTAGTTTCTGGATTTCACGCTCCATCAGCCGTCCTTTGGAAGAGATGAAGCAAGGCGCTGAGTTATTTGCGCAAGGAGATTTAAAACATTGGTTAAAAATCCCTGAAGTTGAAGAAATGAAAAGTCTTGCGCAAACCTTGAACCAAATGGCAACACTGCTGGATGACAGAATCAACACCATCAGCCAGCAACACAACGAACAAGAAGCGGTGTTTTCCAGTATGGTTGAAAGTGTTCTAGCCCTTGACCCCCATGAACGTCTGATAAAAATCAACCATGCGGCCGCCCAGCTTTTTGGGATTTCTGAAAACGCCATCGTGGGTCGTTATTTACAAGAAGTGATTCGGAATGTTGACTTGCAGGACTTTGCCAAAACCGTACTGCAGAGCCATCTTCCTGTTGAAGGAGAGGTGGTGATTCATAAAGAAGAAGAAATCCATCTACAGGCGCAGGGAACCGTTCTTCGAAGTGCGGAACAGCAGAACATTGGAGCGTTAATTGTATTAAACGATGTAACCCGAATTCGACAACTGGAAAACATGCGAAAGGATTTTGTCTCCAATGTCTCCCATGAATTGAAAACCCCCATTACCTCCATCAAAGGCGCGGTAGAAGCCTTAATTGACGATGCCCTCAATCATCCAGCCGAAGCTAAACGTTTTGTTGACATTATCGACAGACACACGGATCGGCTGATCGCTATAATTGAAGACTTGCTGAACCTTTCCCGGTTTGAAAAATCCGAAGACCTTTCGAATATTTTGTTTGCACAGGTTGACCTGCGGGAACTCCTGCAAAAGGCGATTCAGGAATGTTCCGTCAATGCCGCTGAAAAAGGCATCGAGATTCAAATGGAGTGCAATCCTGCCCTTAGGGTTTGTGTCGCCCCTTCCATATTCGAAAGCGCGATCATCAACCTGATTGATAACGCGGTTAAATATAGCCAAACCCGGTCACCGATTTTGGTATCGGCGGTAGCCAACGATCTCGAATTTTCTGTCCACGTTCGTGATCAAGGTTGTGGTATTGCAAAAGAACATCTGGACCGTCTGTTTGAACGCTTTTACAGGGTCGATAAATCCCGAAGCCGCAAAATTGGAGGAACAGGGTTGGGACTTTCCATTGTCAAACACATTGCTCAAATTCACGGCGGGCGTGTCTCCGTCCAAAGTGCTACTGGAAAAGGAAGTACCTTCTCCGTTCACCTCCCTTTAATTCCGCCAAACTATAATCATTCTTAACCAGAATACAATCGTATCATTAATGACTTCTTCCAGATATTATCCAAAAATTCCTGTAACTACTCAGGCATGTTGGCCGCAGATTTTAGCAGATAGACGTTGATTTTTTTAAAATAGTTTTTAAATCTGGTGTTCACTCGTAAAAACAGAGACAGAACTGTCATAAAAACATTTAAAAATCTGCGTTTATCCGCGTTTATCTGCGGCTGAGTAGTTACACCTGGTCCATTTTTCAGCAGAAACTAACTACAAACAAAAATTATGAGGTGATATAACCTAAGACTGTAGCAATTCGCTACCCCCCTTCAGGGTTAGGGTTTCATCTCCTTTGTTCTATTGTGCAAACAACGCCAGGTACCTAGTGTCTAATCTATCGAATTGCTACAGCCTACTACCAGGCCTCCACGCAGGTGCGAGAAAACGATAAAATCCCCTGAAAGGGGTTCCTGTACCAGCCCAGGGCAACGCCCTGGGAATCTGGAAACACAAACAAACACAGCCCTGAAAGGGTGTTATATTGCAATTGATATTACGCCCTTACAGGGCTAATCTCTTGGGAGAATTCTATAACTATAGACGTTCATTTAAATAATTTCTGGAATCACTGTGGAGTACCAAAGCTTGCTTTGGCAAAATTCAAAGAAAAGCTTTGGCTTTTCTGGTCAAAGCAAGCTTTGACACTCCTAATCATGAGTCGATTAAATGGGTCATCCAAAATATACATGCTGAATTTATTTAAATGCATGTCTATATACTAACTGGACTTTGAACATTTGATTCATGGTTTTAGTTTTAATTATTCAATAATATCAGTGGTTTTATTTTATGAATGAATTAATGCAAGGTTATTATTTCCCGTTTTTCAGGCCAAACCTATCATTAATTCTAATACGACTTTATAAGTCTCTGATTTTATTCAGGAGTAATATTGAGCAAATTGTTCAAAGTCGAGTATACTAAAGTTATTCTTGTTTTTAAGACAATCCTTTGTTACTAACAAGAATAACCGTTGCTCTCATTTTATCCATTAGAGTTCGTTCTGAAATCGAGTCTTGAATTCACAAGAGTTTTTCAGTCTGTGGGCGAACTCTCACCCGGATCAGGTCACTATGAAGAATATTCTGGACATCGTCAAACAAGCAAAACGACAAATACGTAAAATGGAAGGACACCCTGGAAAGTCTGTGGATATTGAACAAAAAATCCGAGCTGTGCAGGTGGTTTGAAAATTAACCACGAAAAACACGAAAAACACGAAAGAAATGATTTTTTAATGAATGAATTCCTCCGTGAAACCCTATTTTGCAGGTTTTCTTTCGTGTTTTTGGTGTTTTTCGTGGTTAAAAAAAGGTACCTGCACAGCTCGAATAATTTTTATACATTGTCTAAGCATGTGTCAATAGATGGTACCAGCATTGGCCGTCAGGACATTGTGCCGGATATGATTTTTAGGTTACAGTTGTGGACGGATGAGGGCTTTGAAAACAGGCATGAATGGAAAAAGGGTAAGGAGTGAACAATGAAGAGAACCTCAGGTTTTCTAAAAATAATGCTTGAGTAGTTCAAGCTCTGAAAGAGCACAATATACCAGCCCAGGGTGAAGCCCTGGGAACTTTAATCCCCTGAAAGGGGTTGCTATACCAGCCCAGGGTGAAGCCCTGGGTTCTGGGAATCCCTAATAAAATAAAGCCCTGTAAGGGCGTCCTATCAAAGCAAAAGACAAAAAATAAGGAGTTTTCTATGCAGACCATTGAAACCACAACCCTCATTGGGGACGATCATTTTTTACACATTCGTTTACCGGACACCATTTCTGTGGGAGAAGCGCATGTGGTAGTGGTCATTGAGGAAAAACAGAAAATGAGAGAAAAGAGTTCTGCTTCTTCCAACAGAATTCTTGGGTTGCATAAGGGGCAAATCTGGGTGAGCAAAGATTTCGATGAACCTTTGCCTGATAGTTTTTGGACAGGAGAAGAATGAGACTGTTATTGGATACTCATGTGTTTATGTGGTGTGACAGCGAACCTGACCATCTTTCAGAGCAAGCCAGATTGCTTTGCGCAGATAGAACCAATGACTTGATCCTGAGTGTGGCTAGCGTTTGGGAGATGCAAATCAAAATACAACTGGGAAAGTTGAAGCTGAAGCTTCCCTTACCGGATTTAATCAAAAAACAGCAAGAAACCAATGGATTGGAAATCTTGCCGATTGAATTGCGTTACATCTTTGCGCTACAAAATCTTCCATCCTATCACAAAGATCCCTTTGACCGCCTTTTGATTGCTCAATCCCTTGTGGAACACTTGCCGATCCTCACTGCCGATCCAGCATTTTCCCACTATTCAGTGGAAATTGTGTGGTGAAACGATAGTCTATAACCCCCTCAAATCGTTTCCCAGCACCTTGATCAGAGTTTCATAGCGGGCTTTATAGCGTTCTTTGTCCTGAAGTTGTTGTTGCAATTGGTTCAGCTCGTTCTCCATTCTTTGGGTTAGGTCAGGGATAAAGATGTTTTGGATGGTAGTGAGTTTTACTATAATTTTTTGGGTAATACCACGCACCTCATTTTTGATATCATTCTCAATGATTTCCACCACACGGCCTTGTTCGCTTCGCAGGCTGGAGACCTCATCATCACGGACTTCCCCGCTCTTGAATTTGTTACGGACGGTGTCAATATGCTGATTGACGTTGATCTGCACATCCGGTGGGATTTTGATGCGATCCACAGCGTTTTCCACAGGAATGAGAATGGACTGGGGATCAAAGTTGTCATCGTTCAAATCAAATAAGCCCATCACACTTTCCTTGATCTCCTTGCGAAACTGTTCAATATTGACAATCTCCTGAATCGCCTCATAAATCATGGTTTTGGAATTCATCACATAGTCTTCAAGCTGCTCCAAAGCGTTATTCACCCTGGCATAGACATAATCAATGCTGTGATAGACTGTTCTGGTAGAACCCCAAGTCCAGAATTTATACCAGGTTGAGTCACTCACTTCAGAACTGTAGGTTTCTGTCTTTTGCCCGGCTTTGACTCGTTTGGCTTTGATGGAGGCTTGTTCAATTTCCAGCAATAATTTTGAAAATTTGCCTTCGATTTGATTCAGATGACGCTGAAAAATTCCGTTCACCTTGACCTTCCCGTTATTGAGTCGCTGCTTGGTGAGTTCTTGTTTTTGGGATAATTGTTGAATATCCCCCTCACAAAAATTTTTGTGTTTAGCACGGATGTCTTTCTGAATTTTCTCCAATTGTTTTTTGAAAGCCTCGCCAGATTGCCGCATCAGACTTTCAAAGGCTTGGGCAAGGATGCTGTCTTTTCGGGGTTTGATCAGTTCCAGGTTCTTCCGCACCCCCTCAAAATTAGCCAACTGCATCAAGGATTCAGGATCAAGATTCAGACCGGAATACATCTTGTTTAACGCCTTCAGAATGTGCTTTCCTCGTTCAGGGAGTGAAAATGCCTGGCGATATTGTAACACATGCTAGAGATGAAAAGGGGGGAAGTCAGCTCTCCCTTGTCTGAAACTGAAACAGCGGACTCCAGGGCTTCCAAAAGTCTTTGATCCTGAGCCTTTCCCTGAGGAGAATATTCCCGGATTTCATTGGAGGAATAGCCAATGACGTCATAGACCTGAATTTCCTGTTTGCTCAGGTTTTTGCTGGCGACCTCGATGATGTTTGTAACATCTTTGGCAGGCTTCTTATCGGCTTTGTTGAAAATGAACAGAATGGGTTTCTTAAACTGGAGTGACTTGATGAACTCAATATCGGTTTGAGGAACCGTTCCATTTTGGATGTCCATCAGCCAGATCAGAAAATCTGCGTTCCTCAAGTGTTCTCGGGCGATATTTTCATCGGTGTTGTCTTCTTTGCGTTTGAGGTGATCACTTTTACTGTACCCTGGCGTGTCCAGAAACATGAGGTTGGGGTGCTTGAAGTTTTTGCGCTCAACAGTCAGTATCCTCAAAATATGACTGAACGACACCTTGTAATGTGTGAGAAACTGATGCGTGATCGCATCCAGTGCGTCCCGATCAATCACCACCTTGTTTTGATGCTTGTTCAGGGCATAAAAGGCATCCTCGTTTCCTGCCATGATGTAGGTAGGAATCGAGGTGGTGGGCGTGGTATCCGAAGGCAGCAGGTTGGTTTCCTCCAACAAGGAATTCAGAAAACAGGACTTGCCTGAACTAAAGCATCCTCCCACCGCGACAATGGTGTGGTTTTCAAATTGAGGAAAGCTGACCAACGCCTCCAGATCGTCATAGGCTTTTTGCAAATCCGCATAGGTATCCGCACCCCCAGGAGCCTCATCGTCCTTGGAAAGTGTGAGAAATTTTTCCTCAATCAGTCGATTCATTTCCAGCATCAACTCATCCGTTTTTCCTCTTTTCTCTCCCACTGAAACCAATTTGGCCACCAGTTTCATGCCTTCAGACGTTTTCTGGAGATAGCGGTTCTCGGTTCCAATCCCCTCTTCCTCTGGGGATTCCGTTGATTCATCGGGATTCATATTAAATAAAGACATTTTTCTTCTCTATGTGAATGTCAAAAAGGGCAACCAGATTGCCCTTAAAATCCCCTGAAAGAGGTTCCTCTCTATGTGAATGTCAAAAAATGTATGTGATTGTCAAAAAGGGCAACCACGAGGGATTGCACTTTTGATCCCCTGAAAGGGGTTCCTATCCCAGCCCAGGGCAACGCCCTGGGAAGCAGCAAACACCAACAAACACAGCCCTGTAAGGGCGTTATATTACAATGGATATTACGCCCTTACAGGGCTAAGTTCTCGGATGAATTCTAATCCTGGGGCGATGCCCCAGGCTGGTATATTCAACCCCTTCAGGGTTTTCACCTTTAATCCCCTTCAGGTTTTCACCTTTAATCCCCTTCAGGTTTTCACCTTTAATCCCCTTCAGGTTTTCACCTTTAATCCCCTTCAGGTTTTCACCTTTAATCCCCTTCAGGGTTTTCACCTTTAATCCCCTTCAGGGTTTTCAACTTTAATCCCCTTCAGGGTTTTCACCTTTAATCCCCTTCAGGGTTTTCAACTTTAATCCCCTTCAGGGTTTTCACCTTTAATCCCCTTCAGGGTTTTCACCTTTAATCCCCTTCAGGGTTTTCACCTTTAATCCCCTTCAGGGTTTTCACCTTTAATCCCCTTCAGGGTTTTCACCTTTAATCCCCTTCAGGGTTTTACCTTTAATCCCCTTCAGGGTTTTCACCTTTAATCCCCTTCAGGGTTTTCACCTTTAATCCCCTTCAGGTTTTCAACTTTAATCCCCTGAAAGGGGTTCCTATCCCAGCCCAGGGTGAAGCCCTGGGAACCAGCAACCCCAAACAAACACAGCCCTGTAAGGGCGTTCTATTGCAATGGATATTACGCCCTTACAGGGCTAATCTCTTGGGCGAATTCTATCACCTGGGGCGATGCCCCAGGCTGGTATATTCAACCCCTTCAGGGTTTTCACCTTTAATCCCCTTCAGGTTTTCACCTTTAATCCCCTGAAAGGGGTTTCTATACCAGCCCAGGGTGAAGCCCTGGGTTCTGTAAGGGCGTTCTGTAGGGATTCAATCCCACAAATATTTTTCATCATAGGCCACGTTATATTTGCGAAGAAGTTCCAATAATTCTTCCTGAAACGTCATTTTCTGATGATGTTCTCTTTGAGTGTCTATGTAACGAATGAGACTATCTAACTGAGACTGTCCCAAAGAGAACGCTCCATATCCCGCTTGCCATGAAAAATCGGAACAACGTGCATCTCGTTGTTTTATCCAGAGAGAGGATGATTTTTTGATTTCTTCAAGCAATTTGCTCACCGTTAAGGTTCGAGGCAAGGTACAGGCGATATGGACATGGTTTCCCGTTCCACCCACACGAAAAGCCTCACTCTCCTGAGTACGGCAGACTGTCGCTAAATAAGCGTGTACCTCGTGCAAAAGCTCGGTTGGAATCATATCGATTCGGTTCTTGGTACTGAACACCAGATGGAGGAGAATTTTTGATAAAGATTGGGACACAATGACCACCTTTCTTATAGGACGCCCTTACAGGGCTAATGTTTATGAATCATTCATGCCCCAGGGCGATGCCCTGGGCTGGTATAGGAACCCCTTTCAGGGGATTTTACACGGTAGTTTTTCTGTAAATGCCCTCTTTCCATCCTTGTGGGATATAGCTTTGCAAGATAGGCAACGGTTTGAGTTGAGGTTTCGACTGAATCAGGACTTCTTTTCCATCAGGGAGTTTAACATTAACACTTTTTTGCAACGTGGAAATGGATACAAAAATTTCTTCAATTGGAAATAATTTGAATTCATCCAGTGTTACAGTTTCTGGTAGTACCATACGGCATCTCCATTTAAGGTTTTTCAAAAATAAGACTCTCAAGTTGTATCATGAATATTCCGGATAATAAAAGAGGGAATTGCCCCTTCAATTTCACAGTCTGATTTGTTCTGCAAACCCTGACAATTGAACCAACGCCGCCTCCCACTTCACTTTGTTTTGGTTATAGGTTTGTTGAGACTCTATTTTTTGGGACTTCAGGGTTTCCAAAGCCTTTTCGTATTCAGCTTTTTTCTGTTGCAGTTCCTTTGTGATCTTCGAGGCAATGTCCTTTTGGATTTGGGTCATACATTCCCTGATGGCCGTTCTGGACTGAGCCACCGCATGAGGAATAATTTCATCACGAACTTGAGCCTCCAGCGCCTTTTTTTGGGCACGGATTCCATATCCGGTGATTGCCGCAATCAGACCTAAAACCGGGAGGGTTATTCCTGCAATAGGAACCAAAACCGCACTTCCCAACAACCAGGCGCTTCCCGCCGCTGCGCCTGTGAGGCCTCCGGCAATGGCTCCATTTTTGCCAATCTCATAGGAGGGAGTCAGGTTAAAATGGAAGTCAGGAAAAGCATTCTGGAGGAGGCTCTCCAGTTGTCCTGAAATTTTTTCAATTTCGGAGGAGGCCTCTCGCTGAACACTTTTCAAAATAAGGAGACGAAGGATGTTGGTGAGAGTCTTGTTCAAGGTGGTACTTCCACTTTCGGAGGCACTGACCAGCGCAGACAGATTTGCGTTGAGAGCGTTTTGTACCTCGTTGACCACTCTTTCGGTCGCAACCTCCTGAAGTTGATAATTCAATGTTTCCAACATTTCATGGAGGTCTCGCTCCAGTTTTTTCTGGTTTTTGCTACATTCCGCAATTTTCTCGTCAACTTCACGCCCTGACAGGTTGTCTCCAGCCAATAAGCGGTTGAAATACTGTTGAAGCCCCTGGAACAGCTCCTCCATTGGGTGCGCAAATTGAGTTTGGAAGATAGATTCTTCCTTGCTGAAAATCACTCCCAGATGGACTTCAAAATCTCGAATATCCGGGGTATCACACTCCACCAACCCCACTTCCACCTGATTTTTTGTCAGTTGCAGACAACGCTCCTGAACAATCTGTTTGATACCCGCAAGTTGATCTTTGGATTTGCGTGCCACTTTGGTGATGATTGCGGAAAAATTTTGTTTGTAGGAGGTCAGTTCCCTGATAAAGTTGAGGACATCCGCATCGGAATAATTCTGCACATCCAGCACCAGAACGTAGTAGTGCCCCCTTTGGACATAGTTCACAAGGGCTTTGGTATGGTTTTCGTAATTGGAGCCAATCCCCGGCATGTCCACCAGAACCAATGACGGTCGGTGCTTGAGCTTGATGTTATTCAGATAGAGTTCAGCAAAAAGAATGTCTTTTGTATTTTTACTGAGTGTTTTCAAATCCCCCAGTTCTCGTTCTTCCACCTTTTCGTTGAGGTAATGCAGGATCAACTTTTCCTTCATCCCATACCGCAATTCAGTAGCGATGGTGGTTTCAGGCAAGGTATCCACACCCAGGATCTCTTTTTCGAGCCAGGTGTTCAATAAACGGCTCTTTCCCGCAGACGTTTTACCCATCAGAGGGACGATGATGGCAAAACGGGCGATTTCCTCTTTGAGAAGATTTATTTTTTTTCAGAAAGGTGGCTTCCAGGTGATGTTGCTCGCAAATTTGAGCACAGGCTTGCAGTTGTTCCAAATACCTTTCTCTCAAGGTCTGTTGCTTCTCCCCAGTCCAGGCGTTTTTTCGCCGGTCCGCCATTCTGCGGGAAGCCAGAAGGTCAGAGGCAAAGTCCAGAGCATTGAGTTCAGCGCCGGAATCCATTTCCAGTTCATCCCTCAAGGAATGGGTCAGGGTTTCCAGATTCATGTTTTCATGCTCCTGCACCAGTTCAAGCCCTTTGAGCAAGGGCTGATAAAACCGTTGTTGGGGAGGAATGGGCATGATGTTTTCAGAGCCAATGCCTTCAAATAATTTATCAATCTGGCTTCGATCCTGAAGGATTGCCTCAAAAAACTGGTTTGCCTGAAGGGGAACCTTTTGATCCATCCCAATTTCCATCAAGGCAGAACGGAAATAGTGCATTTCATGGTCATCCCAATGTCCCTGAGTCAGATAATAGTATTCATTGACGCTACGAATGATTTTGGAAACTGGTTCAAGGTTGGCATATTTACTACGAATAGACCCCCTCCACAAAAAAAGATTTTGATATTTTTCGAGCTGTGCAGGTGGTTTGAAAATTAACCAAGAAAAACACGAAAAACACGAAATAAATGATTTTTTAATAAATGAATTCCTCCGTGAAACCCTATTTTGCAGGTTTTATTTCGTGTTTTTAGTGTTTTTCGTGGTTAAAAAAAGGGCTACCGGTCTAAAGTGGGACAAAAACGTAGGTTGGGTAGAGCGTAGCGAAACCCAACGAAAAACGGACATTACTGCCTGGATGTTGGGTTTCGCTACCGCTCTACCCAACCTACTGAAATGATGGCTGTCCCGTCTTACTTAAATCAGGTCAGTTCTCGGGGATGCTCTGAACTTCTGGACGGACCGCGAGGACGTCCGGTCGTAATCTCTTCTTAAATCAGGTCAGTTCTCGGTAAAAAGGGTGCTCAGTGGTTGAGTATACTACTGAGCAGTCGTAATCCCTTCTTAAATCAGGTCAGTTCTCGGAATAAAGAGAAAACATTTATAATTATATAAACTTATTAGTCGTAATCCCTTCTTAAATCAGGTCAGTTCTCGGCCTCCAAGGGGAGGTATATCCAAGAAATGATACACATGTCGTAATCCCTTCTTAAATCAGGTCAGTTCTTGGATGTGTTGTCAAATCGTCAGATTACTCGAAATGTGGTAAGGTCGTAATCCCTTCTTAAATCAGGTCAGTTCTTGGCTGTAAGCACTATCAAGACCCGAGTACAAGACATTTAGTCGTAATCCCTTCTTAAATCAGGTCAGTTCTTGGTTTGGGGAAAATAACTAAATGACCTGAGATAAGTCATAAGTCGTAATCCCTTCTTAAATCAGGTCAGTTCTTGGCAGAAGACATGCTCTCAGGAGACGTGATAATATTAAATCGTCGTAATCCCTTCTTAAATCAGGTCAGTTCTTGGGAGAGACTAAAATGAAGATAACATCGATTATGGAGAAGGTCGTAATCCCTTCTTAAATCAGGTCAGTTCTTGGTCGAGTAGTTTCTGGCCACAACGGCTGGAATGAAGGCACGTCGTAATCCCTTCTTAAATCAGGTCAGTTCTTGGGTCTCCTTATTAAAGAAGACAGGGTGATGGAGTTCAGAGGGTCGTAATCCCTTCTTAAATCAGGTCAGTTCTTGGATCCCGGCTCCTTCCAAACTGTTTGCCGGCCTGAAAGTTAGGGTCGTAATCCCTTCTTAAATCAGGTCAGTTCTTGGTATGGAAACCCTTACAATAAGCATTGCGTCTTGGAACCCGTCGTAATCCCTTCTTAAATCAGGTCAGTTCTTGGGGCGAATTTAAGCGTGCGTGTATTGACGCGAATTGCTTGTCGTAATCCCTTCTTAAATCAGGTCAGTTCTTGGAAAATGCACTTCCCTCACAGACGTGAGGGACTTAGTAGATGTCGTAATCCCTTCTTAAATCAGGTCAGTTCTTGGAACAAAAATCTGTTAAAAATATAACAGAGGTCTAAGACGTCGTAATCCCTTCTTAAATCAGGTCAGTTCTTGGCTGAACAAAATTATTTCAGGGTAGAAATCTGGGCGGAGCGTCGTAATCCCTTCTTAAATCAGGTCAGTTCTTGGTCTTGCGATCAGGATTTATACCAATGTCTTACTCCTGGGTCGTAATCCCTTCTTAAATCAGGTCAGTTCTTGGTCCTGAATTGGATTGCTACCCAAGCTGAACAATTCCGGAGTCGTAATCCCTTCTTAAATCAGGTCAGTTCTTGGCAGGGGACCTACCGTAATCCCAACACTAACGAGAAGCTGTCGTAATCCCTTCTTAAATCAGGTCAGTTCTTGGAGGCAAATTTATACGTGAAGAGGGTTTTCTGACAGAGCGTCGTAATCCCTTCTTAAATCAGGTCAGTTCTTGGACTTGGCGCAGGTACGCAAGTTCACTAAAGGGTTAACGACGTCGTAATCCCTTCTTAAATCAGGTCAGTTCTTGGTCGGACACATACAAAGTAGCAGTCCCAGCTACTGTAACCGGTCGTAATCCCTTCTTAAATCAGGTCAGTTCTTGGTCGATGTGGTAAGCATTGAAACCTTCAGGAGTGAATTGTCGTAATCCCTTCTTAAATCAGGTCAGTTCTTGGCAGTTTCACCATGTACATACATGGTGAAGCTAGGCGGGCGGGTCGTAATCCCTTCTTAAATCAGGTCAGTTCTTGGTTGAGAGCTTAGGTACTCAAGCGGGGGTAGAGTGCTATGTCGTAATCCCTTCTTAAATCAGGTCAGTTCTTGGGGACGCTGGGGCGTCCAGATTGTGGCAGAAAAAAGCTCGTCGTAATCCCTTCTTAAATCAGGTCAGTTCTTGGCCCTGTAATGGGGTCCAGTGTAGTGTACGGCTCCTATTGTCGTAATCCCTTCTTAAATCAGGTCAGTTCTTGGTTGCCCAAAAAACTTGCCATAAAGGAGATTTATGGAATTTGTCGTAATCCCTTCTTAAATCAGGTCAGTTCTTGGCAAGGACCATATCGGGGCATTTGATAGGAATATCTATGCTGTCGTAATCCCTTCTTAAATCAGGTCAGTTCTTGGATATAAATCGGCTTATAAATCGGCTGTTATGGCCGAATTGTCGTAATCCCTTCTTAAATCAGGTCAGTTCTTGGAAGTACTGGTCTTTCTAAATGAGGCTGAACACCCTATGTCGTAATCCCTTCTTAAATCAGGTCAGTTCTTGGCAGCTTCACCATGTATGTGAATGGTGAAGCAATGCGGGCGTCGTAATCCCTTCTTAAATCAGGTCAGTTCTTGGCTTGCCCAAAAAACCCCTAATGGAGAAAGGGTTATGCAGAGTCGTAATCCCTTCTTAAATCAGGTCAGTTCTTGGACTTGCGAGGTGTGCTACAGTACACGAACCATGAAATTAAGTCGTAATCCCTTCTTAAATCAGGTCAGTTCTTGGTTAAGGAGGGATATGTATAATGGAATCCTTTGGGAAACGTCGTAATCCCTTCTTAAATCAGGTCAGTTCTTGGGTCTTCACCTTAATCGTTGAAGACCTGGAAATCATATCCGGGTCGTAATCCCTTCTTAAATCAGGTCAGTTCTTGGACTAGACCTTATAGGTCTAGTCTGTTCGTGAAACCAGGTCGTAATCCCTTCTTAAATCAGGTCAGTTCTTGGTGTCTGTGTGTCCCTATTCAACAAGGGAAGTCAACAAGGGTCGTAATCCCTTCTTAAATCAGGTCAGTTCTTGGTCAGGGCGAAACAGGGGCTTCAGAGCAGGCTCCAGAACGTCGTAATCCCTTCTTAAATCAGGTCAGTTCTTGGTACGGTTGCTACTTAGGAAGTAACAATTTTGTCGGCCTGTCGTAATCCCTTCTTAAATCAGGTCAGTTCTTGGGCAGAGCCCGCGGTTTTATTAGCCGCAGGGCTAATAAAAGTCGTAATCCCTTCTTAAATCAGGTCAGTTCTTGGGTCAAGTCTGTTCGTGAAAACCAAGTCGTGACAGTTACGGTCGTAATCCCTTCTTAAATCAGGTCAGTTCTTGGATGGGTACTCCTCACCAGCGAGGAGATGACCCCAGTAATGGGTCGTAATCCCTTCTTAAATCAGGTCAGTTCTTGGATGTGCTTGTAATTTCAGACACCGAATCGCATCTTTATGATGTCGTAATCCCTTCTTAAATCAGGTCAGTTCTTGGCGGAACTTATTCCGTCCAAACGCTGGAGAAATGCCCTGAGTCGTAATCCCTTCTTAAATCAGGTCAGTTCTTGGTTGTGGGAAGCATCGAGGGTGAGGAGCAAGACCTAGAGTCGTAATCCCTTCTTAAATCAGGTCAGTTCTTGGTGCGCCTTCTTCTGAAGACGTCCTAGTCACAAACCGACTGTCGTAATCCCTTCTTAAATCAGGTCAGTTCTTGGAGGATACCCTGCAATGGGTACTCCTATCCAGCGAGGAAGTCGTAATCCCTTCTTAAATCAGGTCAGTTCTTGGTTGGACGGAACGTATACCGTCCAAACGCTAGGGTACTGCGTCGTAATCCCTTCTTAAATCAGGTCAGTTCTTGGCTTAACCAGTAACTTGGAGAAGAATGTCCGATCATCCCTGTCGTAATCCCTTCTTAAATCAGGTCAGTTCTTGGCCGAATCGCATCTTTACGATGCGTTTTCGGTGGAGGAGATGGTCGTAATCCCTTCTTAAATCAGGTCAGTTCTTGGTCGCAAAAGGCGCTCAATGGAGCGACTATACGAATTTCGATGGTCGTAATCCCTTCTTAAATCAGGTCAGTTCTTGGGGGATAAACTCCCTTAACACATCAAGCGTGTCTAACCCGGTCGTAATCCCTTCTTAAATCAGGTCAGTTCTTGGGGAATTTGTAGCTATATTGAGCACCACTGTGTTGCCTTTGTCGTAATCCCTTCTTAAATCAGGTCAGTTCTTGGTTCCAACAATGAAGAGTATAAATCGGCTGTTATGGCCGGTCGTAATCCCTTCTTAAATCAGGTCAGTTCTTGGACGGACTAAACGAAGTTACCCGAAAGGGGTAGTGTGATGGTCGTAATCCCTTCTTAAATCAGGTCAGTTCTTGGAGGGTAGACCTGCAGGGGAGCAGGTTTGTGACCCTGCTGTCGTAATCCCTTCTTAAATCAGGTCAGTTCTTGGTAAAATGGAAAATATAAATGCAGAGCAAGCGAATTCGTAGTCGTAATCCCTTCTTAAATCAGGTCAGTTCTTGGTTCGCTATGATGAAGGCCATGTAGCGCCAGATTCCGGGAGGTCGTAATCCCTTCTTAAATCAGGTCAGTTCTTGGATGAGGATACCCTGCAATGGGTACTCCTCTCAAGTGAAGAAGTCGTAATCCCTTCTTAAATCAGGTCAGTTCTTGGAATACCTCCAATGGGGGTATTCAGGTTGTATCGAGAGGAAGTCGTAATCCCTTCTTAAATCAGGTCAGTTCTTGGGTCAATGGCAATCAAGGCATTGCATACTTCGAATTTCAAGTCGTAATCCCTTCTTAAATCAGGTCAGTTCTTGGAATTATTGTTAACTTTATCTGGGGAGGTAGAGATATGGGTCGTAATCCCTTCTTAAATCAGGTCAGTTCTTGGTTGGGACACTAACCGGGGTGGACTCGTATGAGTTCATGTCGTAATCCCTTCTTAAATCAGGTCAGTTCTTGGCATACTCCAAAACTCTCAGAACCTCTGAAAAAGGGGTGTGGTCGTAATCCCTTCTTAAATCAGGTCAGTTCTTGGAACTGTCAAGACCATTAAGGCACAGCAGAAATCCACCGTCGTAATCCCTTCTTAAATCAGGTCAGTTCTTGGAAATCTCTATTTGTAGCGATATCACACGGTTGCAAGCCATGTCGTAATCCCTTCTTAAATCAGGTCAGTTCTTGGCTGTAAGAAAAACCCCTAGATCCTTACAAAAAGACAAAAGTCGTAATCCCTTCTTAAATCAGGTCAGTTCTTGGTTGATTAAGGCATACGGCTACCAAAGAAGGTCTGCAAGGTCGTAATCCCTTCTTAAATCAGGTCAGTTCTTGGGTGGGGCACCCAGACACTAAACAACTTTTAGAAGAGCGGGTCGTAATCCCTTCTTAAATCAGGTCAGTTCTTAGGGAATATGTAGCGATTCTGAGCACAACTGTGCTCCCTCGATCGTAATCCCTTCTTAAATCAGGTCAGTTCTTAGCCTAGGGACACTAATCGGCGTGGACTCGTTCGAGTTCATATCGTAATCCCTTCTTAAATCAGGTCAGTTCTTAGCTCATGGACGCAAACTACGTCCTAAGCAACCCCAGTGCCGATCGTAATCCCTTCTTAAATCAGGTCAGTTCTTAGTCTAGGCCTATACGGTACAGCAGGAATCGCCTAATCTTATCGTAATCCCTTCTTAAATCAGGTCAGTTCTTAGATTGACGATTGCGTCAGGAGGGGAGTCTCATTTTCCATGATCGTAATCCCTTCTTAAATCAGGTCAGTTCTTAGTGTCCCTAGGGACACTAATCGGCGTGGACTCGTTCGAATCGTAATCCCTTCTTAAATCAGGTCAGTTCTTAGTTGACATAGTCTATTGTCACATTGTGACACTAGACACTGATCGTAATCCCTTCTTAAATCAGGTCAGTTCTTAGATTGTCACATTGTGACACTAGGCACTGACGCGAAAAGATCGTAATCCCTTCTTAAATCAGGTCAGTTCTTAGCATTGGTAGCGCGGATAATGTCCGTAGTAGTATGCGGAATCGTAATCCCTTCTTAAATCAGGTCAGTTCTTAGAACTGAAGAGTTTCTCCCTTACAACCGGCCTCTCCAAGGATCGTAATCCCTTCTTAAATCAGGTCAGTTCTTAGAGGGACGATTGTCTCTCAGGTAGACCTGCAAGGCGGCAGGATCGTAATCCCTTCTTAAATCAGGTCAGTTCTTAGAGATACTGCGTGAAATGAAGGCAGTGTCCCTGATTCCCTCATCGTAATCCCTTCTTAAATCAGGTCAGTTCTTAGTTATGTTCCTCCTCTTTCACAGAAAGAGGAAGACGCCTTTATCGTAATCCCTTCTTAAATCAGGTCAGTTCTTAGCGATTGCGTCAAAAAGGGAATCTCCTTTTCCATGAGACTTATCGTAATCCCTTCTTAAATCAGGTCAGTTCTTAGTATGCATTCTATCCGTCCTCTGACGGGATCTTCACCTTATCGTAATCCCTTCTTAAATCAGGTCAGTTCTTAGGGGGTATATCACGCTAATATCGCTAGGAGTAGCATATATCGTAATCCCTTCTTAAATCAGGTCAGTTCTTAGTAACTGGCAAAAAGCATATACACTCTAGTGGTAGAGCGTATCGTAATCCCTTCTTAAATCAGGTCAGTTCTTAGAGTCTTAAAAGCGGCCTTAAGCATTATAGGGCCTATTATCGTAATCCCTTCTTAAATCAGGTCAGTTCTTAGCATAATACCTATTGGGAATCCTCAGATGGCGTATGGCAAATCGTAATCCCTTCTTAAATCAGGTCAGTTCTTAGTATGGGTACCAAAGACGGTCCGCAACCTTCGCCATGTAATCGTAATCCCTTCTTAAATCAGGTCAGTTCTTAGGTTGGTAGCGCGGATAATGTCCGTACTAGTATGCGGAATCGTAATCCCTTCTTAAATCAGGTCAGTTCTTAGAACATTCCATAGGAGAATATTATGGGATATGTGGCAATATCGTAATCCCTTCTTAAATCAGGTCAGTTCTTAGATAATGCAAGGGATTACATTGACGATTGCGTCAAAAAGGATCGTAATCCCTTCTTAAATCAGGTCAGTTCTTAGCATAGCGAGACTGTGGCAGCACTGGCAGAGTGTTTAGATCGTAATCCCTTCTTAAATCAGGTCAGTTCTTAGTACGCTTTTTTTTGCCCAAAATGGGTAAAAAAATGGGGCAAATCGTAATCCCTTCTTAAATCAGGTCAGTTCTTAGGTTTGCCAGTACCTTAACTGGCAAAAAGCGTATACGCGCAAATCGTAATCCCTTCTTAAATCAGGTCAGTTCTTAGCGTATGGGTACCAGAGACGGTCCGCTTCCTTCGCCGTGTAATCGTAATCCCTTCTTAAATCAGGTCAGTTCTTAGCGTTACAACTAGAAGAGGAGGCTGTGGCACAACACAGCATCGTAATCCCTTCTTAAATCAGGTCAGTTCTTAGTTTCGAGATGCTACTTGAGGGGCCTACAGCTCTGGAGTCAATCGTAATCCCTTCTTAAATCAGGTCAGTTCTTAGGAAATCAGCGTTCATGCACAGCAGAGATGCTAAAGCCTACATCGTAATCCCTTCTTAAATCAGGTCAGTTCTTAGCAAGGGATTACATTGACGAGTGCGTCAAGCAATGTATTCATCGTAATCCCTTCTTAAATCAGGTCAGTTCTTAGAAAAGGAAACGCCATGCTAACAAAAACCCAAAGTAAAAGATCGTAATCCCTTCTTAAATCAGGTCAGTTCTTAGAAGAAGAGGCTGTGGCACAACACAGCCTCTTCTTAGAATCGTAATCCCTTCTTAAATCAGGTCAGTTCTTAGAATATCGCTAGGAGTAGCATATGAGACGGACTAAACGAAGATCGTAATCCCTTCTTAAATCAGGTCAGTTCTTAGCAAGAAGAGGCTGTGGCACAACACAGCCTCTTCTTAGAGGATCGTAATCCCTTCTTAAATCAGGTCAGTTCTTAGCGCTTTTTTTTTGCCCAATTTTGGGCTTAATGGGGCAATATCGTAATCCCTTCTTAAATCAGGTCAGTTCTTAGCGGAGAATATTATGGATAATGCAAGGGATTACATTGAATCGTAATCCCTTCTTAAATCAGGTCAGTTCTTAGTTCCTGTTTCCATGAGACTCGCTTTGAGTCTCATGGATCGTAATCCCTTCTTAAATCAGGTCAGTTCTTAGTTAACCGGCAAAAAGCGTATAGGCTCTAGTTGTAGAATCGTAATCCCTTCTTAAATCAGGTCAGTTCTTAGGCGTGTAACCCCCCATTTAGGGGTATATCACGCTAATATCGTAATCCCTTCTTAAATCAGGTCAGTTCTTAGACTAAAATGGACATGAAATCAGGAGAAGAACTTACGGATCGTAATCCCTTCTTAAATCAGGTCAGTTCTTAGCTAAGCTTCATGGACGTGGAATACGTCCGAAACTATCCCAATCGTAATCCCTTCTTAAATCAGGTCAGTTCTTAGGGCATTGGTAGCGCGGATAATGTCCGTACTAGTATGCTAATCGTAATCCCTTCTTAAATCAGGTCAGTTCTTAGTATGGATAACGCAAGGGATTACATTGAAATGTGCGTCCGATCGTAATCCCTTCTTAAATCAGGTCAGTTCTTAGGTAGTTACCCTGGCGCAAATCGGTACCCGTGCCTTAGTATCGTAATCCCTTCTTAAATCAGGTCAGTTCTTAGACCTTCGCCATGTACATAAATGGCAAAGAACAGCGGGCCGATCGTAATCCCTTCTTAAATCAGGTCAGTTCTTAGTGCAGCTCCTTTGATTGGACCATGTTATCTAACACGTCGATCGTAATCCCTTCTTAAATCAGGTCAGTTCTTAGAAGTATGTCGAGCTTAAATGCTCGCATACTGACAAGAATCGATCGTAATCCCTTCTTAAATCAGGTCAGTTCTTAGCATCAGTGGTTACGTGACAACGGGCTTGGCTCCATCATATCGTAATCCCTTCTTAAATCAGGTCAGTTCTTAGCTTCGCCATGTATGTGAATGGCGAAGAACAGCGGGCCGATCGTAATCCCTTCTTAAATCAGGTCAGTTCTTAGGAGAATTGTGTCCTTAGGGACACAAGGACGGGTGGAATGATCGTAATCCCTTCTTAAATCAGGTCAGTTCTTAGTTCCCCATCCAGCAGGGGAAGTCCAATAGGGCGAACGAATCGTAATCCCTTCTTAAATCAGGTCAGTTCTTAGAGCAGGCGCTAAGCCTCATGGAACCCGACTACGCGATATCGTAATCCCTTCTTAAATCAGGTCAGTTCTTAGCGACTACGTGATAAACTATCCCAGTTCCGCAAGGGACTGATCGTAATCCCTTCTTAAATCAGGTCAGTTCTTAGATTCAACAGGGAAAGTCAAATAGGGCGAACGAGGGGGTAGATCGTAATCCCTTCTTAAATCAGGTCAGTTCTTAGAACGGAACCTCTAGCGGGAACCGCTTAACTGTCTAGGATCGTAATCCCTTCTTAAATCAGGTCAGTTCTTAGGGATAATGTAAGAGATTACATTGGAGTGTGCGTCCGCGAAATCGTAATCCCTTCTTAAATCAGGTCAGTTCTTAGAGGCAGGCTCTAAGCCTCATGGAACCTAACTACGTAGCATCGTAATCCCTTCTTAAATCAGGTCAGTTCTTAGGTTAGGCTTATGCAAGACGCTCAGCTTGAGTTAATTAACATCGTAATCCCTTCTTAAATCAGGTCAGTTCTTAGCCGGCAAAAAAAAGCGTATAGGCTCTACAACTAGAGCCTAATCGTAATCCCTTCTTAAATCAGGTCAGTTCTTAGTCCAGGTGACGAAACGACTCAAGGAAGCAGGTGACCTGATCGTAATCCCTTCTTAAATCAGGTCAGTTCTTAGGGGAAGCTTGCCTCAGCTTTCCCATTCAACAGGGAAAGATCGTAATCCCTTCTTAAATCAGGTCAGTTCTTAGACGTTTACGACCACCCTAGTTCCGCAAGGGACTGGGCAAATCGTAATCCCTTCTTAAATCAGGTCAGTTCTTAGAGCGTTCTACCCGTCCTCTGACGGGGTCTTCACCGTGATATCGTAATCCCTTCTTAAATCAGGTCAGTTCTTAGAAGATGTTTCTACCATGATTGAGGTAACCAGGGAAAAATCGTAATCCCTTCTTAAATCAGGTCAGTTCTTAGATGGACCCTGCATACGTTTACGACCACCCTAGTTCCGATCGTAATCCCTTCTTAAATCAGGTCAGTTCTTAGCAAGCTCTAAGCCTCATGGACCCAGCATACGTTTACGAATCGTAATCCCTTCTTAAATCAGGTCAGTTCTTAGCAAGCCCCAATCAAGCCGTCAGTATGTCGTCATTAAGCATCGTAATCCCTTCTTAAATCAGGTCAGTTCTTAGTCTAACACGTCCATTGAGGCCTGGCAAATGTTCTGAAATGATCGTAATCCCTTCTTAAATCAGGTCAGTTCTTAGTAAGGTGTACGGGTACCAACGACGGTCCGCAAGCTTATCGTAATCCCTTCTTAAATCAGGTCAGTTCTTAGTGTATGTAAATGGCGAAGAACGGCGGGCCGAGCCGTATCGTAATCCCTTCTTAAATCAGGTCAGTTCTTAGCAAGTCTACAGCGGCTACTTAGGTAGCCGCAACTACGTGTCGTAATCCCTTCTTAAATCAGGTCAGTTCTTAGTTGGATTGGATCTTTGCTAACGGTCCTGACCTTATCAAGTCGTAATCCCTTCTTAAATCAGGTCAGTTCTTAGCTCATGGATCAGAGATACGTGCAAAACCACCCCAGTTCCGGTCGTAATCCCTTCTTAAATCAGGTCAGTTCTTAGCGCTTTTTTTTGCCCAAAATTGGGCTTAACTGGGCAATCGTCGTAATCCCTTCTTAAATCAGGTCAGTTCTTAGCCTTTAATTAGCCCATGTTATCTAACACGTCTACTGAGGTCGTAATCCCTTCTTAAATCAGGTCAGTTCTTAGGAGGCTGTAGAGTACTACAGCCTCCCCGAGGAGGCCTAAGTCGTAATCCCTTCTTAAATCAGGTCAGTTCTTAGGAATCCCACATTTCGTGGGACATCCTGACACAAAAACGAGTCGTAATCCCTTCTTAAATCAGGTCAGTTCTTAGAAGAACACCCCAGTGCCGCAAGGGACTGGGCTCTACAACGTCGTAATCCCTTCTTAAATCAGGTCAGTTCTTAGTGTCTCCCAAGTGGACCTGCAGGGAGCCAGGGTAGTTACGTCGTAATCCCTTCTTAAATCAGGTCAGTTCTTAGAAGGAGGTTCCTTAACGGAACCTCTAGCGGGAACCGCGTCGTAATCCCTTCTTAAATCAGGTCAGTTCTTAGTCCCAGGCAGGGATAGAATGCTATGCATTCCGTCCCTGTCGTAATCCCTTCTTAAATCAGGTCAGTTCTTAGAAGAGCACCCCAGTTCCGCAAGGGACTGGGCTCTACAACGTCGTAATCCCTTCTTAAATCAGGTCAGTTCTTAGAGGTGACTATGCGGTCCTTAAGCGTTCGCGTCATTACGTCGTAATCCCTTCTTAAATCAGGTCAGTTCTTAGATGCATTCTATCCCTCGCCTCAGGTCTTCACCTTAATGTCGTAATCCCTTCTTAAATCAGGTCAGTTCTTAGTATACCACATAGGCCGGAATGCGGTACTTCGCGAAGGAACGTCGTAATCCCTTCTTAAATCAGGTCAGTTCTTAGACCTCTACCAATTAGGCGTTGGTAGCGCGGATAATGTCGTCGTAATCCCTTCTTAAATCAGGTCAGTTCTTAGTGAGTCTCATGGACGCACAATACACCCGTGAAAACCCCAGTCGTAATCCCTTCTTAAATCAGGTCAGTTCTTAGTAGAATGCTATGCATTCTATCCCGCACCTGAAGTCTTCACGTCGTAATCCCTTCTTAAATCAGGTCAGTTCTTAGAGGATATTATGGATGATGTAAGAGACTATATTGACACCTGGTCGTAATCCCTTCTTAAATCAGGTCAGTTCTTAGCTCTAGCGGGAACCGCTTAACAGTCTAGGCCTTACGGTGTCGTAATCCCTTCTTAAATCAGGTCAGTTCTTAGGAGTCTCATGGACGCACAATACACCCGTGAAAACCCCAGGTCGTAATCCCTTCTTAAATCAGGTCAGTTCTTAGGAGTCTCATGGACGCACAATATGTGCAAAACCACCCCAGGTCGTAATCCCTTCTTAAATCAGGTCAGTTCTTAGCTTCTTTCACAGAAAGAAGAGGACGCCTTCGCCGAAATGTCGTAATCCCTTCTTAAATCAGGTCAGTTCTTAGAAGCAGGCGTCAATTTTTCCATGAGACTCGCACTGAGTCTGTCGTAATCCCTTCTTAAATCAGGTCAGTTCTTAGCTCTAGCGGTTTCCGCTTAACAGTCTAGGCCTTACGGGTCGTAATCCCTTCTTAAATCAGGTCAGTTCTTATACGGTTTGCCGGTACCTTAACCGGCAAAAAGCATATGCGGTCGTAATCCCTTCTTAAATCAGGTCAGTTCTTAGAAGGAGGTTCCGTTAAGCGGAACCTCTAGCGGTTTCCGCTTGTCGTAATCCCTTCTTAAATCAGGTCAGTTCTTAGACGATAAATTATGCGCGTTGGAACTGTCATAAACCCCATGTCGTAATCCCTTCTTAAATCAGGTCAGTTCTTAGCCCACCCAACCTTCCATAACGGAGGATATTATGGAAGAGTCGTAATCCCTTCTTAAATCAGGTCAGTTCTTAGGTAGAGTACTACAGCCTCCTCGAAGAGGAGGCGTAAGCCTGTCGTAATCCCTTCTTAAATCAGGTCAGTTCTTAGCAGGGAGAATAGAAAGCCTGGGGGTCCAGGCAGGGATGTCGTAATCCCTTCTTAAATCAGGTCAGTTCTTAGGCGTACCGCTCAGTACTGGACGAAGAAAAGTTCGTCTTGTCGTAATCCCTTCTTAAATCAGGTCAGTTCTTAGCAATTTTGCCCAAACAACATTCCATAGGAGGATATTATGTCGTAATCCCTTCTTAAATCAGGTCAGTTCTTAGGTCAGACCGAGTAAACGAGGGAGTGACACGCCCTAATGTCGTAATCCCTTCTTAAATCAGGTCAGTTCTTAGGAAGCCCAACTCTGTGAAAGAGGAGGCGTATGTTCCTGTCGTAATCCCTTCTTAAATCAGGTCAGTTCTTAGATGGGGCAATTTTGCCCAAACAACATTCCATAGGAGGGTCGTAATCCCTTCTTAAATCAGGTCAGTTCTTAGTAAAGCCACAACCAGGTACAGCGGCAGTGATGTACAGGAGTCGTAATCCCTTCTTAAATCAGGTCAGTTCTTAGTAAACTGTTCCGATTGACACTCGTAAAGTGTCAAACCAGTCGTAATCCCTTCTTAAATCAGGTCAGTTCTTAGTCTAGAATGTTCGCAGGGCTGGAGGCAGGCGAGGCCTGGTCGTAATCCCTTCTTAAATCAGGTCAGTTCTTAGTAAGGAACCTCTAGCGGGAACCGCTTAACAGTCTAGGGTCGTAATCCCTTCTTAAATCAGGTCAGTTCTTAGATCTTGCCCAAAAAACTCATAGCCGAGAAAGGACTATGAGTCGTAATCCCTTCTTAAATCAGGTCAGTTCTTAGGGGCAAGCTCCGTATACAGCGGCTACTTGGGTAGCCGGTCGTAATCCCTTCTTAAATCAGGTCAGTTCTTAGTGCCCAGACCTGACAGGGATCCCACATTTCGTGGGACATGTCGTAATCCCTTCTTAAATCAGGTCAGTTCTTAGCAGAAATACGTCGAGGAATGGCCCAGTTCCGCAAGGGACGTCGTAATCCCTTCTTAAATCAGGTCAGTTCTTAGTAAGGAACCTCTAGCGGGAACCGCTTAACAGTCTAGGGTCGTAATCCCTTCTTAAATCAGGTCA
>JBBCAX010000089.1:0-2550 GCA_051382335.1 Deltaproteobacteria bacterium TL4 | reverse complement strand
AACGCACCCCCTATTACCCAATAACGATCTTCTGATATAATTAAAATTTATCTATTATCAGAGGAGGAAAGGATGATAGGCATGAAATCATATGAATTAATCAGAACAGCCCATCGAGTCTATGGGAAAAGTATAAAACAAATAACCAGGGAGTATGGTCATCATCATTCGACGATCAAAAAAGCTCTATCTGAAAAAGCCCCGAAGTATAGTCAACGAGAATCGCAACCCCGTCCGGTGATCGAAGCCTATTTAGATGTCATTGATAACTGGTTGTTATCAGATCAAAAGGTTCATCACAAACAACGTCACACGGCACGTCGTATTTATGATCGTTTAGTCAAGGAAAATTATTTTCAAGGATCAGAGCGAACGGTTCGCCATTGGGTGAGCGTTCGCAAGAAAGAATTAGGAATTGATCAGGTTGAAACGATGATTCCCCTGTGTCCCGAAGTGGGTAAGGAAGCTGAGGTAGATTGGGGTGAAGCCTTCGTTATTATGGAAGGCAAAAAAAGGAAGGTTTACTTATTTTGTATGCGTTGTCGGTATTCTGGCAAATCTTTTGTACGAGCCTATCCCTTTGAGCGTCAAGAAATGTTTTTTGACGCTCATATTCATGCTTTTGATTATTTTGGAGGCATTTTTCCTGTTCTGGTTTATGACAATTTGACCACAGCGGTGAAAAAGATCATGAAAGGACGTAAGCGAATAGAACAGGATGGTTTTGCTTTTTTCCGGAGCTATTATACCTTTGAAGCTCGATTTTGCAATCCCGCCAAGGGAAATGAAAAAGGAGGAGTCGAAGGCTTTGTAGGGTATTCCAGACGGAACTTTTTGGTTCCCTATCCTGAGGTTAAAGACTTTGATGAATTGAATCAGCATTTGATTAAGCAATGTCAGTCTCATTGTCAAAAAATGCTGCCAAGAGATGGGGGAGAACGTTGTATTGCTGAACTTTACGAAGAAGAAAAGGCTTCATTGATTTCAATTCCTCCCGTTCCCTACGGATGGATGAGAGATATCAAGACCAAAGTGAATACCTATCAAGTCGTGCGAGTTGATAACAATTACTATTCTGTACCTAAAACCTATGGAGGATGCGAGTTAACGGTTTTAATAGGCTGTTGGGAAATCGAGATCTACTCTAACCACAAAAAAATTGAGTCTCATCCCAGGAGTTTTGGTCATAACGATTGGGTATTAAATCCATTTCATTATCTGAATACCTTGAAAAGGAAACCAGGTGCTTTTGATTCAGCTCGTCCGCTCAAACAATGGAGAGAGCAATGGCCCTCTGCCTATGAATTGACGCTAAAGAGTTTGAGGGAACGAAAAGGGTTTTCCGCAGGAACTCGGGAATTTATTGAAATCTTACAACTTCATGAAAATTATCCAGAGGATCAGGTGCAATCCGCTGTAGAACTAGCAGCGGAATCTTCTGCTTGGGGCTTGGAAAGTATTAAGTTATTGCTTCCTCCCACCTGGGGACCTTATTTAACCCCTCCTTCCCTACCGAAGGATCGAATTCCAGGCGTGACCGATGTGTCTTTAGAAGAACCGAACCTTGCCAATTATGACAATTTACTCAATTAGGAGGATGAAATGAAGCCTGGAGAAATGATTATTTTAGACCAAAACCTCAAAACATTAAGACTTCCCGCTATTTTAGAAGGTTATCAGGAGGTTTCCTGACAAGCGACACAAACTCATGCAGAGTATGAACAATTTTTGTTGAACCTGACTGAAAGGGAGGTTGAACAAAGGCAGGGTAATCAGTTGCGAAGAAGACTCAAAGAAGCGTGTTTTCCTCAAATGAAATATCTGGAGACAACGGACTTGGATAAATGGCCTTCTATGAATCCAATCCAGATTCGACAGTACACGGGGGGCGATTATATCCAAAAATGTGAAAACCTGGTGCTCATTGGTAAGCATGGGACAGGCAAAACCCATGCGGCTATCGCTTTAGGAATAGAAGCTTGTAGACAAGGATACCGAACTTTTTTTACCACAGCGGCTAGTTTGGTCAATACCTTAGTAGAAAACAGAGAAGAAAAAACGTTGCAGCGTTTTCTTAGAAAATTAAATAGATATCAACTGCTTATCGTCGATGAACTGGGGTATATCCCGTTTTCTCAACAAGGTTCTCAGTTGTTATTTCAGGTGTTTTCAGATCGTTATGAGTCCGGATCTATGATTGTGACTTCTAATCTCGTTTTTTCAGACTGGAACAGTATTTTCAATGATGCCAATTTGACGGGAGCTTTATTAGATAGACTCACGCATCGAGGAGAAATTCATCAATTTGATTGGCCCAGTATCCGATTTAGTCAAAGCTTAAAACGTCAACAAAATAAGAATTCTTTAATGTGCAATATACCGGTATATTTATTTCGTATTTGTATCGTTTTTACAAACAAAATATACCGGTATATAATAAGGTTAGGAGGAAAAAGGTCCATGGATCATTCTAAGAGTGCAGCTCAGATTAAACGCAACAAAACTCAGACTGAAATTAGAAAAGCTCATCATCAAACCATGCAACGCTAT
>JBBCAX010000088.1:0-1714 GCA_051382335.1 Deltaproteobacteria bacterium TL4 | reverse complement strand
ATATTTGGACAGTAAATGGAATCAATAGAGAGATTTCTTAAGGCGGAAAAACAGAGCTTTTTCTTGCTTGGACCGAGGGGTACAGGCAAATCCACCTTTATAAGAAAAGCATTTCCAAATGCACTATATATAGACCTTCTCCTTCCTGATGTTTTTAGAAATTATGCGGCGCATCCGGAAAGATTGCGGGAGGTGGTGCATGCGCGGGAAGAGAAAAAAACTGTGGTTGTTGATGAGGTTCAAAAGGCGCCCGAGCTTCTGGAAGTAGTGCATAGTCTTATTGAGGAGAAGCGGGACGTTCAGTTTATATTGACCGGCTCAAGCGCACGGAAGCTCAGGAGAGCAGGCGTTAACCTGCTTGCAGGCCGCGTTCTTATGAAACATATGCACCCGTTTATGGCCTCTGAACTTAAAGAGTTTTTTGAAATTGGCAGAGCCCTGCAAGTGGGTATGATACCACTAGTTGTTGATAGTTTGGACCCTGTGTTGACGCTCCAGGCATACGTGGAGCTGTATCTTAGAGAAGAAGTGCAGATGGAAGGTCTCACCAGGAACATAGGTAATTTTTCCCGTTTCCTGGAGTCGGTGAGCTTTTCCCATGGCGGTGTTCTCAATATAAGCAATGTGTCTCGTGAGTGTCAGATAGAACGTAAGGTCGTTGAGGGTTACATTGGCATTCTTGAAGACTTGCTTTTGGCATTCAGAATTCCGGTATTTACACGGAGGGCGAAACGGGCTGTCGTAACGCATCCTAAGTTCTATTTCTTTGATACTGGTATTTTCAATATCCTGCGGCAGGCCGGCCCGCTCGACCGTCCAGAGGAAAAATCAGGCGCTGCACTCGAGGGGCTTGTCGCCCAACACATTAGGGCGTGGATAGATTACTTTCATGCCGGATGTGAGCTTTACTACTGGAGAACCAGCGCCGGGTCGGAAGTTGATTTTGTTATTTATGGGGAAAGCGTATTTCAGGCGATAGAGGTGAAGAATGCGTCAACCCTGCATCCTCAAGACCTCCGTGGCCTGAAAGCCTTTGGCGAGGATTATCCCGAGGCAGAAAGATTTCTTTTGTACATGGGAAAGGAGAGGCTTCTTAGGGACGGCATCGCCATCATTCCCGTGTCTGAATTCCTTCAAGAGCTGAGACCTTGAAATGAAGCCCTTCCCTTTCACCCCTGTCCGTGATGGTGCTGATGCTCCCTTTCCCATTTCTCAATCTCATTGTAAACCGGCGGCATCACCAGTATCACGTTCACCTCGGAAGGGAACTGGATCTTTATCCGCTCCTCTTCCCTCATCATCAGGATACCGGTTTCGCCCTCCTTCAGCGTGTTTAATATCTGCTGCGGGATATGGGCCCGCCGCTTCTGGATGGCGGCCTCGTAAACGTCCATCATGTCCTCAATTGTCTTGGCCAATTTTTCCAGCACATTTTTGCTGGCGAATCTCATGGAAAGGAACAGCTGGCAGTCAAAGATTTCAAAGAAGTTCTCCTTGTCTTCCAGGGCTTCAACCCTGGCTCCCTTTTCCACCTTGCCGGTTATCATCTGGCTGCCCTTACCGTTAATCCGCTGCACGTTTTTGAGGCCCTCGTCCCCGGTCATGAAATTGGCCTCGTGATACAGTTTGCTGATCTGCCCAAAGCTTCTTTCCAGCTTGGTCAGCAGTTCTTCTATATCATGCCAGTATCTCCTGGCCAGCTCTTCCGGGGCCT
>JBBCAX010000087.1:0-69517 GCA_051382335.1 Deltaproteobacteria bacterium TL4 | reverse complement strand
CTCCTATATGATGTGAATGTTGTGTTATGACTTCATTCATATATACAAGAAGTTTGTTTAATTCTCTTCCTATTTTTTAAAATTAACCAAAATGTTCAAAGTCCAGTTATACAAGAAGTTTGTTTAATTCTCTTCCTATTTTTTAAAATTAACCAAAATGTTCAAAGTCCAGTATTTTGGAAAGATGTCTAATGTTGTTCCAGGAATAGTTTTGTATTAATAAAGTTAAACAAAAATTTGCTGTAATGGTTTGCCGCGTGTGAACTGACCAGCATCGGTTCTATTTTGCTTCGATCCAGATATTCAAAGATGGGACTTTGGGGGTCTAACAGGGTTTTTCGATTATCCGCATTGCCGAAATCAACAATAGATTGAATGGACGCGTTGAAGCCTTTCTTTTGCCGGTCCAAACGAACCTGATCATTGAGAATTCCCTTCATGGCCTGGCGTAATATGTATTTCCCAAATCCGTTATGAATCAGATGTTCATTAGGGATGGAAAAGCAGAATTCAAACAGTCTGGAGTCTAAAAAAGGGCTTCGGTTTTCAACGGAATATTTCATCGAGTTGAGATCATCTTCGTGCAAAATCACCGGTGTCGCTTCATGAAATAGCTCATTCATCATCCGGTTGCGGAGCAAAGAGTCACAAAATTTGACTTCGGTAAAGGCCTCACTCCAGTGCTTGGTGGTGATTGACGAAAATTCTTTTGCATTATCAAAAACATGCTCCCGCATATCCGGATTTAAAAGATAAGTATCAGGATTATTTAAAATCGGATTTCTGACAAATTTCTGGATATAGTTTTGCCATTCCTGAAGGTAAGTCTCATACTTGGGATGCGTTCTCATTTCATAAAGATGCAAAATGAAGTGATCGTAGTATCCGGTAAATAATTCATCAGCCGCTGTTCCAGAAAAAGCGACTCGATAGCCTTGTTTTGAAATGGCTTCAGATAACAAAGAATGGACGTAATAAGTGGTGGTTGCCACAGGAACGTCATGATAGGCAATTAATTCTTTAAGACGGGGCAAGCCTTCTGCTTGGGGGATTCTGAGAAGATGGTGTTCGCATTGAAGATCGTCAAGGGTTGCTTTGATGTTGTCATATTCATTGTATCTCTCGTCTTCTTCAAGGATGGAAAACGTGGCGACGTTGCATCCAAATTCTTTTGCCGCCATTGAAACCAAAGCAGAAGAATCAATGCCACCACTCAGACAAAAGGCCAAAGGGACATCGGCCCGGAGTCGAATTCGAATACTTTCCAAAAGATGTTTACGAACTTCGGTGATCGCGTCTTCAATAGAGATTTGCTGAGGTTGATAACGGGGGGTCCAATAACGAACCGTTCTTGATTTTAAATCGGCATGGATGACCCGGTTTTCCGCATATTGTAATTCATGAATTTCTTCAAAGAACGTATCTTGATGTTTATATAAGGCTTTATAGCCATTGACCAAATAACGGAAAACCTGCTGTCGGTTGATGGTGAGTTTCTGTCCAGACAGCGCCTGGATGAATTTGATTTCCGAACCAAAATAAACTCCATGGGGTGTATCCATCAGGTAAAGCGGTTTTTCCGCAAACCGGTCACGAGACAAGAATAGTTTCTGTTTTCTCTCATCCCAGAGGGCAAACGCCCACATGCCTTCAAATTGCTGGACACATTCTTCTCCCCATTCCAGGTAGGCTCTGAGTAAAACTTCGGTATCTGAGGAGGTCCGGAAAATAGCCCCTTGTTTTTCCAGAAGGGATTTCAACTCCACATAATTGTAGAGTTCTCCATTATAAATGAGAGTGCAGTGATCGATAGAAAAGGGCTGGTTGGCTCGTGGATCCAGGTCAATGATGCTCAGTCGGGAATGAAGTAGGTCAACGTTTGTGGTGTTGTTATTAAAGCGAACAGACCCCTGATGATCTGGGCCTCTATTCTTCATTAAACGGAGGGTGGTTTGAATTCGTTGTTCTTCATTATTCTTCTTGCCTATAAATCCCGCAATTCCGCACATACTTTGTCTTTACAATAAAAGGTCTATTTCCCGAATATAGATGTTCATTTGAATAAGTGCAGGGTAGCCTCGGGTTTCGCCCCGAGGGAATGAGCGTCGTCGCCCCCTGTGACGAAATCCAGGGCTACCGCAAAAATGAAATTATTTAAATGACGGTCTATAGTAATTTCTGGAGTTAATCTAAAACGTCAGGAGTGATCCGTTGACCTTGTTTTAAGGGTTGTGTCAACACACGTCCCAGAACTTTTGATTCTTCTCCAGGCGCGTATCCATCTGCCGGACGAACCCATGCCAAGTCTTCCCACCTTAGAAAGTGACCCGCTTCCAGGTCATATTTTGCGGCGACAGATCGGCGAATTACCGGCTTTATCGGAGCTTCACAGGCTTGCTCTACTTTGAGTCCATTTCCCATGTATTGACAAATCCTTTTAATTTGGTCTACCAAGGCTTTCAAGTCTTTGGGGTCAGCGGAAAGTTGATGATCCCTAAAATCGGAGTAGTTTTTGTTGATAGTGAAGTGTTTTTCAATAATGCGAGCACCTAAAGCCACAGCGTATTGAGAGGCTTCAATTCCTATCGTGTGGTCCGAGTAGCCTATAACACACTTCAGTTCGTGCTTTAAAGTTGTGATCGCGGACAGGTTTGCCTGATCCGCGGGGACAGGATAACTGCTGACACAATGAAGAATCGCCAACTCGTGTTCTATTTGATTCGCTTGCCAGATCGTGTCAATCATGGCTTTGGTATAAGCCAATTCTTTCAAGGTGGAGGCTCCTCCCGAAACGATGATTGGCTTTCCTGTGTGTGCCACTAAGTCAATCAAAGGATAGAAGTTATTGTCTCCCGACGCGATTTTGTATGCGGCAACGAGGTCTTTAAGAAATACCGCGCTTTCCAGATCAAGGGGAGTCGAAAGGAATAAGATCCCTTCTTTTTGAGCAACTTGGCTGAGTTTGAGGAATGCCTCCTGAGATAATTCAAATTGTTTCAGTCTTTGGAAACGGTCTTTGTTCTCCGAACCAATATAGTATTCTGTTTTGAATGTTTGAAATTTGACAGCGTGTGCTCCAGCCTGAGCCGCTAATCCAATGAGCTCTTCCGCTAACGAATAACTCCCTTCATGATTATTTCCTATTTCCGCAATTATTAAAACTTGCTGATCCAAGTCAATATTTTCAATGTGCATAGTTTCACTTAAAGTCCGGGAGGTTTACCAGTGATAATGAAATACGTAATGTGCGTTTTCCATTTTAAATCCGAGTGTTTGGTAGAGGTTCAACGAAGGTATATTTGCCATCTGCGTTCCTACTTTGAATACCCCTATATCAGAACAATTCTGTTCTGCAAAGGAGATCATGTTTTGTGCCATACCTTGACGTTGATGATCCGGTGACACAGCAATCAAATCAATCACCCAGGTAGTGCTTGAAGGATGGAGTAATAACAAAAAACCCGCAACGTGATGATTTACTATGGCGACAATTAATTGCTCGCCCCGGTTTCCCTGATAAAAATTACGCACCCATTCCGCTTTAAGATGATCCGCGGTTTGATTTGAAACAAGAGGATCGAGATGAAATCGTGAAAAAACAAATGAGGTTTGCGCAACTTCAACCGTTTCCTCTTCATCTTCAGGCTGGGTAAATCTCACCCCTGAGAAAACTTGAGTCGCAGTTGATGAAAGAAGGTTTTTAGAGAGCAAAATGTTAGTATCCACAAGGTGAAAGCCCCATTTTTCCAAAAGGGCGACACTCTTCAAGTCATCAACTTTAACTTTGGCAAACAAGAACCCCCTGGATTGTTCCAGGATCTTTTTAAAGTTCACTGTTTCTGGATGTTCCGCGTCAGACAACTCATGAAGTGTTTCAGAGACGTTGAGTTTTCCAGCATATTTCCCAAGCCTCTGACCTAGCCAGGGGTCCTCGTGGATTTGATCCTTGATGCTCATAGGACGATCTCACTCTCGCAAAGACTGGTACCATTCAATGTAGCGGGCATAGCCTTTTTCAAGTGGAAACTGAGGATTATAGCCAAGCAAATCTTTTGCTTTGTCCACGGATAAAGTACCACGACTGGGGGTCAGTTTATCTTTCGGAAGGTATTGAACCTTCGCCTTGGGGAAATAAGTATTGAGTACGTTGACCATGTCCACCAAGGTGCGGGAATGTCCATAGGTTAAGTTGAACGTTTGATTTTTCGAGTTTTCATTTTCAATCACGTCAATGATTCCATTCACCAAATCCTGAATATAGGTAAAATCCAAACGGTCCAAGCCATCGCCATGTAGCGAAATTTCTGTGTTTTCCAATGCTTTTTCAATAAATATCTGTCCCACTCGGCGGCTGACGCAGCGTTCACCGTATAGTGCGGAAGGGCGGACAATGGTATAGGGGAGATCAAAAACCTGGTTGTAAGCAATGACTATTTTTTCTCCTGCCAATTTCAACGCGCCATAGATGCCAATAGGGTTACAAGGGGTTTCTTCATCCACCGTATCTGTTTCAAAATTTCCATAAACCATGCTGGAAGAAAAGTAAATAAAATGCTCCACCGATTGACGGGCAAAATCCAAAGCGTTTTCCAATGTTCTCAAGCTATGATCAAAGGTGCTATGAGGATCTTTGTTTGAGCGTCCCGCATGGGCCACAGCCGCCAGTTGTATGATGACTTGAGGTTTGAACATGTCAAGGATTCGGGAAAGGGCACTGTAATCCCGAGCATCCTGAACATTAAGCTCAATGGCCGCGTCACGCAGTAACTCCAAACGCTGATTTAAAATTTCCCAATACAATTTGCGGTTTGTGATGTCGTCGGTATTTGAGGTAAAAGAAAGGAGGTTATTGACTTGCAGACTATCAATCACAAAGACCTCGGCGCCTTGACTTTTCAACGCAAGGGCCAGGTTATGACCAATAAACCCCGCACCCCCGATTAAAGCAATTTTTCGGTTTTTTAGTGAGATCATGACATCACCTCCTGAATGGCGTTTTTTACCGCATTAACTATATATTCCATGTCTTCAAGATCCAGGTGGGGACCCACAGGTAACGCTACAGAATGCTCACTGATCCATGCCGCAACGGGGTAACTCTTATCGCCATAGCCGTATTTTTCCTTGTAATAGCTCAGATGAGGCACCGGTTTAGGATAATAGACACTGGTGCCGACTCCTTGTGTTTTTAAGGCGTTTACCAATTCAAAGCGTTTTGGCGCAAGCTTATCATTCAACATCATTGAAAGACAATAATAACTACTTTGGAACGCTCCCGTTGAAGATTGAAACAAAGTGAGTTCCTGTATTTCGCGTAAGCCTTTTTGGAGGGTTTCATAATTTTGTTTTCTCTTGGCTAAAAATCCATCCAGCCGTTTCAACTGTTCAATTCCTAACGCCGCTTGTATTTCATTCATTCTATAATTGTAGCCAAGCATCGTCACATCATAAACGCCGGGGACTTTACGTTCCGCCACACTTCGGTCTACGCCAAACGCTTTTTGACGCGCAATTTTTGTCGCGATCTCTTGGTTCCTGGTAAGCAGCATTCCTCCTTCCGCAGTGGTCATGTGCTTGACAGGATAGAAGGAAAAACAACCGACATCTCCGTGCAAACCGGCGTGAAGGCCTTTGTAATAGGTTCCAACAGCCAGTGCCGCATCCTCAACCACAAAGAGCTTCTGTTTTTTGGCAAGGTCTACGATACGATCCATGGCGACAGGCATGCCTAAAAAATGGACGACTGAGATCGCTTTTGTCCGTTCGGTAAGGTTCGACTCAATTTGGTCAATATCAATATTTCCCGTGTTCTTTTCCGCATCCACAAAAACAGGTTTGGCACCACAGTACTCCACAGCGTGAGCCGTCGCCGTATGAGTCTGTGCGGGGACAATCACTTCATCGCCCGGGGCAAGTCCCAGGTTAAAATAGCTGAGGTGCAAGGCCGCGGTACAAGAAGACACGGCTACGGCATAAGGTGCCCCCGTGTATTTCGCGAAATCGTCTTCAAATTGCTTCGATCGTGGACCATGCACTAAGATCGGACCGTCCAAGGTATCCAAGACCGCTTTTTTTTCTTCTTCAAGAAGGATGGGTTTTCCAAAAGGTATTTCTCGCATTTTTACTTTCTAGACAGAGTCTGGATTAAAGGTAATCTACTTTGACAAAGGATTTTTCTTTCAAGGCTTTTTCAACTGAATAACAAACGGACATGGCTTTAAAAATATCCTCTTTTGTGACCTCAGGAGGTTGATCCTTCAGGACTCCCTCTATAAAACTATGAAGCAGATCTCCTTTGTGGGTGCCTGGATACGGGGTTGTGATATCAACAGGAGCAACCTGGGGATCTCTTGTCGTATACCATTTGGCATGAGGCAATCCATTTTCAAAGGTGGCGTTGGTGCCATACAGGGTTAATTTATGAAAATGAGGGTAGATACAGCCAAAATTACAGGCCATTTTCCCTGTCATTCCACTTTTGAATCTTAATAACGTGACGACCATGTCATCGTAACGAAACTGACTGTTCTGGGTTGAAATCCGGTTGCCTAAGGCGCATACTTCCTCAATCTCATCATCGGTCAACCACATCAATAAGTCAAGGATGTGTACTCCTCCCCCATTGACAATGGAATAGAAGTCGATCTTTCCTCTCCAGCCTTCGGTTAATTTATGAATACGGCCATAATTGTAATCCCCCTCAACATAAAAAAGAGTCCCCAGCTCCTTTGCTAAAATTTTATCACGCAATTCGATAAACCGGGGAGATTTTCTTAAAATGAGATTAGAGGATAATTTAAGGTGTGGATTCTCATTCAATAACCCTCTGATGTGACGGGCTTCATGATCGAACAATACCAAAGGTTTTTCAACGAACAAGTGTTTTTGGTGTTTCAAACCTTCCACAATCTGTTCGTAATGATAATTGTCATAGGAGGCGATGGAAACTACATGGATTTGAGGATCCTGCAAAATATCCATGGCCTTGGAGGTCCGTTTGATCTCAGGGTATCGCTGGCCGACCTCTTTAAGTTTATCTTCATCGAAATCACAAATCGAGACCACCCGGCAATGGGGGTGATGATTGTAACCTTCAATATGTTTTTCTCCTACGCCTAAACCAATGACGCCCGCGTTAATGACCTTGCTCAACACGCTCCTTTAACACTTCTTGCTTCATTTGAATTAACTCCTCAAGGGAGTATTGATCCTGAGGTTTTTTCATGCGTTGGATGAGAATTTTCAAGAGTTTCAGATCTTCTGGCGTATCAACGGCCAAGCTGAATTGGGAATGGTCTCTTTGATGTGAAAAGTTAAGGATGTTGAAGCCTTTGGGGTTTTGATAATAATATCGTGTAACATGCTCCAAATCTTCAGCCTCTTTCATGAGAGGAAATGAGCTAAGAAAGGTTTCTGTTTTTAGAACTTCTATCGATTGCCCAATCGGAAAAGAGCGAGGGTGGACATTAGTGACCAGATCAGGTTTTTCATTTCTAAATAATTGGAGTGCGGTTTCTATGACAGCGGGATGAATTAAGGGGCTGTCTCCACAAATTCTGGCAAACGCAACCCATGGTTTATTTTTTGAAATTTCAAAAAATCTGGAGGCGACGTTTTGTAAGTTCCCTTGAAAACAGGGAATATTTTGCCGTTTGCAGAATTCAACAAGGGGCGTATCCTCAGGTTCTGAAGAGGTTGCAATCAGATATTCGTCAATTGATGGGCAGCGTTTGAGACGTTCTATTAAAAAAGCAAGAAGAGGGGCACCTTCCACAAGTTGAAGCACTTTTCCCGGAAGGCGCTGAGAACTCATACGTGCTTGGATAATCGCTCCAATTCTCATTTTTTATAACTCATCCTGTTTTTTAACTATTGTCGGTCGGACTAAGCCTCAGTGCATCCGAAAAACGAGACTAGGCTCTGCTGCTGACCGTCTTATAGAGTGTGTCTTTTTTAAGGAGTTCTACTTCTTCAGGAGAGACTTCAATGGCCACAGACCCCGGGACAGCATCGACTGAGATGCGCAGCAGTCCTCGATTGACCCGGTCAATGCGTCCGACCAGACCTTTTAGCGGTCCCTGAGTAATAGTGACTAAATCACCTACAGCATACACCGGAGTATAAATACATTGTCCTATGTGTTTTTCGAGTAGACAGATATTCTGAATTTGTTCATCTGGAACAAGAACCGGAGCGCTACTGGTTTTGATCAACTCGATGATCCCGTAGGTTTTCAAGATTTCCAGATGGGATTCCGGGTTGAGGACTGTTTGGACAAACATGTACCCATTGAAAATAGGCTTGGTGAGAAGTTTTCTGCGATCTTTACGTTGACTCCACTCCTGATAGGTCGGATTGAGTACCGAAAACTGCTTATTAATTAATGAACGTTCCGCCAATTGGTTGAATTTTGAACGAACACGAAGGACATACCAATGCTCTTTCTCACTATATTGCATATTTCATTTTCATAAGTATTTTTGTAAAATTGGAACCATCAGTTTTTCAATTTATACAGGACTCGTCAAAATATTCAAGGACTTCTGAGAAGACCCTGGCGCGCGTGCCACAAAAAAAGCGCTGTAACCGCAACCTCAAACAATTCCTAAGGGCAATAACCGAGGTGAAGGGCGGATGCTCCAAACATAAAATTATAGACATCAACTTGTTTAAAACCAGCCCCTAACATCAAACGTTTTAAGCGTTCCTGATTGGGATAGTCTGTGGACGAGTGGGGTAAGTAGTCAAACATCTCCTGTCCAGGGTAAAGGCATTTTCCGATCCAGGGCACAATAAAAAAGAAGAAAAAATGATGCATTGCCGAAATCAAAGGAATATTCACTTTCCCCACATCCAGACAGGCAAAGACACCTCCGGGTTTCAGGACCCTTACTATTTCAAGCAAGCACGTCTGAAGATCGGCGACATTCCTTAAGCCAAACCCAATGGTTACTGCGTCAAAGGTCTTATCTGAAAAGGGAATTTCCATTGCGTTTCCCTGAACCAAAAAGCAGTTCTGGTCCAGAGCTTGGAATCGCTTTTGGGCAACTTTCAGCATTTCCTGAGAAAAATCCAACGCGATGACTTCTGCTGAAGAATAAGTCTTAAGCAGTTCTTTCGAAAGATCAGCCGTACCACAACAAAGATCCAAGCATTGAGGCTCCCTCCCCAGACCCAGTCGTCTCACTAAAAATTTTTTCCAGTATCGGTGCATCCCAAAGGTGATGACGTCATTATACACATCATATTTTGGCGCGATTTCATCAAATTTGCTTTGGACGTAACGGGCTTTTTCTTCAGGTTGAGGTAATTGATAACTCATGATCAGATCGAATTTCAAAGGTTAAAAACAAGAGCGCTTCAAGGGTGAAGCTAAACTTTTAAGGGGTTCCATAAGGAGTCCGGCTTGGATCAAAGGTGTGTCCGTGTCGGATTAAGTAAAGACGTTTTGACGCTTGCAGATGGAACCTCTGTGAGAGTGGGGTTTCATGGTGGAGAACCAGGAGCGTCCGTAGAAACAAATCACCATAATTCGCCACGAAAATATCACGGCGATTGTCCTGAAAATCATGTGAAGGTCAAGGCAAATTGCTTTGTTAATTAACTTGATTTCCTTTTCATACCTACTAATTTAAAGCCTGCTTTTTACTATTTTTACTCCTTTTTTCGAGCCTTTGTGTTATGCCGATCTTATATGCTGTGGATTCAATGGCGATCTTATATCGCAGTTATTTTGCTATGATTCGGAATCCGCTAATCAATTTCAAAGGAATGAATACTAATGGAATATTTGGTTTTTTGACTCAACTGATGGGGATCATTGAAAAAAAACGTCCTGATTACCTCGCTGTGGTTACAGATACTCCTGAGCCAACTTTCCGACATGAGCTTTTTCCAAAATATAAAGCGACCCGGGAAAAAATGCCTGAGGACTTGGTGGAACAACTTCCCTACTTGCCGCGTTTGGTGAATGCGTTGGGTTTGCCGTACCTTTCTCTTCCAGGTTACGAAGCGGATGATATCATTGGCACTTTGATGCGTATTTGCAGGGAGCAGGCGTTAGAGGGGGTCATGGTGACCAGCGACAAAGATTACATGCAGCTCATTTCAGACACAACCACCATGCTGAATCACAAACAAGAACGCATTACCAGGCAAGGCGTGTTGGATAAATTTGGCTGTGCTCCTGAACAAGTTATTGAAGTGTTAGGCTTGATGGGAGATACTTCTGATAATATCCCGGGAGTCTTCGGTGTGGGCGAAAAAACCGCAATGAAACTCATTAATTCCTATGGCAGTATTGAAAATTTATATCGGAATCTGGATCAACTTTCTGGAGAAAAGTTAAAAGAAAAATTAATTGAGGGCAAAGAAAACGCCTTGCTTTCCAGAGAATTAGTGACCATCAATTGTCAGGTTCCGATTGACATCGACTTACAACAGCTTCACCTGAAAAATACGGACCTTTATGACAATCCCGCGTTTCATGAGGTGTTGGAAGAATTAGAGTTTCGAACCTTCCTAAAAAAATACAGTCAAGGCGGTATTCCACAAACCGAACCGCAAACCAAAACACAGGATACCTCATCCTCTCTTTCACCTGCAATACAGGGGAATTATCATCTCATTGTTGAGTTTGCTGAGTTGCAAAGCTTTATAGCGCAGCTCAAAGACAAAGAGGTTGTCGCTTTTGATCTGGATTCTGAAAATGCTCATATTGTGGATGCGCGTATCAGGGGAGTCTCCTTTTGTGTCTCTCCCGGGAAAGCCTGTTATCTTTCGCTGGAGTCTTTCAGAAAACAAAGAAATGAAGTGTTGACGCTGTTGCAAAGTATATTTGAAAATACAAGTATTCCTAAAGTTGGTGCTAATGTGAAGCAAGCTATTCAATTATTGCATCATGAAGGGATACAGCTTCAGCCTGTTTTATCGGATGTGATGCTCGCAAGTCATCTGGTGGATCCTGTGGATAAAAATGAGCACACGCTCAATAACCTCATCCAACATAAATTGTTACGCTCAAGGCAGTATCAACTCGTCTCCTCAAGTCCGCAATTATCAATGTTGGAAGATCCGGATACGGTGGATGATGTGAATATCCGGTCGCTTTATTATTGTGAAAATGCTGATGCGATTTTTCAGTTAAATACGCTACTTTCCGCGCATTTGAAACAAGCAGGGATGTGGGCGCTCTATAGCGCCATAGAAATTCCTCTTCTAAGATCATTAGCCTTTTTAGAATTAGAGGGCGTTTTGGTTGATCTGGACGGACTGCATCATATTTCTGAAGAATTTGAGGAACGTTTATCCGACTTGACCCAAGAAATCCATGGACACGCCGGAGAAGTGTTCAACATCAATTCTGTGCCAGAGCTTCAAACGATTCTCTATAACAAGCTTGCCTTACATCAATTGGTCGACTTCCATCCGAAAAAAATCAAAATTGGAAATCAGATGTCAACGGATGAAGAAACCTTAGAGAAAATGTCACAATTTCCTATGGCCCAAGCTATTTTAAAATACCGAACCTTAAATAAACTCAAAAATACCTATCTGGATCAACTTCCCACCTTTGTTCATAAAAAGACAAAGCGGATCCATACTTCGTTTCAACAAATGGTTACCGCCACAGGGCGTCTGTCTTCAGACAATCCTAACCTGCAAAATATCCCTATCCGTACCGTCGAAGGCCGTCGTATCCGAAAAGCCTTTGTCGCGCCTCCAGGTCATGTTTTATTGGCGGCGGATTACAGTCAAATTGAACTCCGGATTGTCGCTCATTATTCCAAAGATCCTACCTTTCTCGAAGCCTATCGTCATAATAAGGATATCCATGCTCTGACTGCCGCCGCGATTTTCAAGGTTCCTGAAAAAGAGGTCACTCGAGAAATGCGGGCCAAAGCAAAGGAGGTAAATTTTGGTTTGATTTATAAAATGGGTCCAGATCGACTGGCTCTGGTGACTCAAACGACCAAAATGGAGGCCAAAGCCTTTATAGAACGATATTTTGAAAGGTACGCGACCATTCATGCCTTGCAAGAACAGTTTATGGAGCAAGCCAGAAAAGAAGGCTATGCCTTGACCTTAATGGGCCGACGACGATATTTGCCCGACATTAATGGAAAAGGCTTGGCCAGGCGTTTTGCGGAAGGAGCGGCCATTAACACTCCCATTCAAGGTTCCGCTGCCGAGATCATCAAACTGGCAATGATTGCTGTGGATCAACGTCTTCAAAAAGAAAAATTAAAAGCAAAAATGGTCTTAACAGTGCATGATGAATTGGTATTTGAAACACCTGAGAACGAAGCCCAATACTTGGGTCAGGTGGTTCAAGAAGAAATGGAAAATGTAGTAATTTTAGAAGTCCCATTGACTATTGATTTTGGAAAAGGTATAAACTGGCTTGACGCGCACTAAGAAAATGTATTATGGGTATAAACATAAAGATTTTGATAATTAACATGTAAAAAGGGGTTGATACTCTCTTCTGAAAATGTTAGCTACAAGTATTAGTGTTAATTCTAAAGACCAAAAGGAATATATAACTGAATTGTAGGATAGTTCCTACATCATTGTTTCCCTGGATCGCATGCTGAGGTATAAGACTGATGGATTTAAAGATTAGACAGGAGGATAGTAAATTCTACCTGGAAGGTGTAATTAACGAGTTCGCAAAATTTCAGCCGTTGTTCGATTTTCAAGGTCCTCAAATTATTCTGAATCTAAAAGAGATTTCACGCATAAACTCCACTGGAGTTCGGGAATGGATCAATGCGATTGAGAAAATAAGTGATGATATTGAAATTTTGTTTGAGGAATGTCCTCCCGTTGTTGTCTATCAGATGACTATGATCCCGAACTTTACAGCACGTGCCAAAGTCACATCGGTCTATGCCCCCTATTTTTGCTCAGGTTGTGGAGAACAGAAAGACGTGATGATTGAAATGGGGAGTTTCAACCTGGAAGATGGTGTGCCTGAAGTCAAATGTAAAGAATGTGGTGAGGACATGGAATTTGATGATGATGAAGAATCTTATTTTTATTTTTTAGAGCTTTAAGGGGAATCTTCCCGGAATGTCACATTTGAGAGTGCGTCTTCAATGATTTCCCTAGGAAATCCTCGTTGGTAAAGTTTTTTCCATAGTTCCTGTTTGGAAGTTTTTTTTTGAGAGGACCGGGATAAATGTTCTAGAAGTTTTTGAGCATTTCTCAACCACAACTCGGGATCGTCTTTCGCCTTGGTCGCCTTTTCGGCAATTTCTCTGGAAACTCCTCTTTTTTGTAGCTCGGCTAAAAGCCAATAAGGTCCGCAGGATTTCTGAGAAGTTTTAGACTCAACAAAAGCTTGCGCGAACCTGAGGTCACACTGTAAATTTTTTTCTTGTAATTCTTGAATACATTGTTGGATCAGTTCTTCTTCTTGAAACCTCTGTCGCAGTTTAATAGATAATTCCTTCTCTGAATGCTCCCTGTTTCCTAATAACTCTAAGGCTTTGTGATAGATACTGGTGCGTGTCGCCTGATGTTGGAGTTCGAGGTATTGGGTTTCGTTTATCGCTTCCTGAGAATGAAGTTTTAAGAGCTCCCAATTCTGGAAATCTAACTGAAGGCACTCTCCTGTATTTAAAAAAACACGGACCAAAGAGTTGTTTAAAAAGTGAACTTGTGTAATGAGGTAGTCCATTTTCAATCTTCCAAAATTAATTTAAAAGCATGCAGTATCATACAACGGATCATCGAAATTTATCCCAGGCTATTTTTGAAAAACGCGTAGAAAACAATCCTTATTTTGCGCTTGTTTATGATTATCCGGAGGTGATTCTTCCCCATCCCACTCCCGCTTTGTTTCGGGAGCAATGGTCCAACCTGTGCGCACCACAAACTGCGGTGCATGTGGAGATTGGATGTGGGTCCGGAAAATACCTCCAGCACTTGAATCAAGCACATCCTGATCAGGCTTTTTTAGGCTTCGAACTGCGCTACAAGCGTTTGGTCAAAGCCGCAAAAAAATTCAGGAAGCATCAGTGTCAAAATATTTTGTTGCTCAAGGAACGAGGTGAACTGTTGCCTGATTATTTACCACCTAACAGCATGGACCAGCTTCATATCAATTTCCCCGACCCTTGGGCCAAAAAATCTCAACGTAAACATCGTTTGTTAGGTGAAGTTTTTTTAAACGCGATCGTTCCTTTGTTTCGCAAAGAGGGGTGTTTTCATTTTAAAACCGATCACCATGAATATTTCCACTCTGTTGTCGAACTTTTGGAGGAACTGAAGACTTATCACATTTCAGTACAAACTACGGATTTGCATCAAAGTGTGTATAATGAAAACAACATCGAAACGGAATTCGAACAATTATTCAAGTCCAAAGACAATCCTCCTATTGCCTATTTGAAAGCAGTCGTTCGATAGGAGGTTTAAAATGGATCCTGATAAAAGAGGGGCCTCTCATTTGGGAAGACATCGCAAGTGTGAAGATTAACATCAATGGAATAGGATGAATTATGAAAGGTATTATCTTGGCAGGAGGTACAGGTTCCCGACTGTTTCCCCTCACAAAAGTAACCAATAAGCATTTATTACCCATTGGTGGGAAGCCGATGATTTTTCATCCTATTGAAAAATTAACGGAAGCGGGAATAGAAGATATTTTGATTGTAACGGGAGTGGATCACATGGGAGATGTCGTTAATCTTCTGGGGAGTGGAAAAAATTACAAGTGCCGTTTTACCTATAAAGTTCAAGATCAGGCCGGAGGCATTGCACAAGCCTTGGGTTTGGGCGAACAATTTGCGAATCATGAGAAAATCTGTGTGATTTTAGGCGATAACATTTTTTTTGACCCCATTGGTCCTTATATTGAAAACTTTAAGACGCAGGAAAAAGGAGCCAAAATATTGATTCAGGAAGTTTCTGATCCTGGGCGATTCGGTGTCGCTGAAATTCAAGGTGATCGTATCATCGGCATTGAAGAAAAACCCAAACACCCGAAATCCTCCTATTGTGTGACGGGAATTTACATGTATGACGCTGAAATATTTAATATTATTCCTTCACTGAAGCCCTCCTCCCGAGGCGAATTGGAAATCACCGATGTCAATAATTACTACATTCAGCACAATTTGATGACTTTTGATATTTTACAAGGTTGGTGGACTGATGCGGGAACCTTTGAATCATATCGCCACGCCAATCATCTGGTTTGGGAACAAGAGGCTCATTTATGAAGGTATTAATCACAGGAGGCGCAGGTTTTATTGGCTCGAATCTGGTGTTACATTGGTTGAAAAAACATCCTCAGGATACGGTGATCAACTTTGATGCGCTAACCTACGCCGGGAATTTAGCGAATCTTAAGGACGCAGAAAACACGGAAACCTATCATTTTGTACAAGGGGATTTATGCAATGTCGAACAGGTGAAGTCTGTTTTTAATCAATACCAGGTAGATGCCGTCATTCATTTAGCAGCAGAATCCCATGTGGATCGCAGTATCTCAGGGCCTGGTGCCTTTATCCAAACTAATGTGGTTGGCACCTTCAATCTTTTAGAAACGGCAAAAACCGTTTGGCATGGCCAATTGGATCAACACCGTTTTCATCATGTCAGTACTGATGAGGTTTATGGGACTCTTGGAAGCAAAGGCCTTTTCACAGAAACAACCCCTTATGCTCCAAATTCTCCCTATTCCGCGTCAAAAGCCGCCAGCGATCATTTAGTCCGTGCCTATCATCACACCTATGGGTTGAATGTGGTGACTACGAATTGTTCAAATAATTATGGCCCGTTCCAATTTCCTGAAAAATTGCTCCCCTTGTTGATCAAAAACTGTCTCGAAAGGAAGCCCATTCCCGTTTATGGGGATGGAAGCAATATCCGGGACTGGCTTTATGTCAAAGATCACTGTGAAGCAATAGACCTCGTTTTTCACAAGGGCAGGGTCGGAGAAACGTATAATATTGGGGGACTGAACGAATGGAAAAATATTGATATTGTCCAGTACATCTGTCGTCATCTTGACCTGATATTAAAACATTCGGAGCATGAACTTTGTGAGCATTTAATCACGTTTGTTAAAGATCGCCCTGGACATGATAAGCGTTACGCCATCGATGCTTCAAAAATTCAGAGGGATTTAGGCTGGGCACCTCAGCACACCTTCGAAGAAGGTATTCAAGAAACCATTCGGTGGTATCTTAAAAACCAGGCATGGGTGAACCAAGTGACTTCAGGAGAATACCGAAAATACTATGAGCAACAGTACACTCACCGTTAATTTGCGTTCAGAGTTCCCCCTTCAAAAGGCTTGTCTTGACGCAAAAGATGGTTTAGTACAACATGAAAATCAGTTGTTTTTTCACTTTCAACGATACTTATGGGACTTAGGCCATCCGGAAAACAATCCCAAGGACTGTGAACATCAACGTAGAGTCGAAAGCAGAATCAAAGAGGGGCTTCCTAAGTCCCAAGGAGCTGTGTTGCTAAAAGGGAAGTATGTTTTGGGAATCAGCCCTTTTATTAATAATTACTATCACTTTATTTGTGATTTGTTACCCTGCTTGAGGGCATTGCCCCCCCAGTGGACAGTGTTGCTGCCTGATAACTTTCCTTCGGGATTGCTCTCTTTTCTACAACAATGTCGATTAAGCCTTCAACTCCTTGCACCCAAAGTCTATTGGGTCGAGCAACTGTTGATTCCTCCGATTACCAAGAATGATTGGAATCCAGAAAAAATCCAACAAATCCAGGAGTTAGGACAGTGCCTTGCTCCATCAACAGCGATAACTCCATTTCGACGAGTCTATATTTCTCGTAAATTAGTTAAAAAGAGACATTTAGTCAATGAAGAAGAACTTTTACCCTACTTCCATCGCTACGGGTTCGAACGTTTATTTTTGGAACGATTATCCATCGTGGAGCAGATTCGTCTGATGCGAGAAACCTCTCACTTGATTGCGCCACATGGTGCCGGTATCGTGAATCTTCTTTTTGCCCCTTTTTCAACTCATCTCTTGGAAATCCGCCCCATTCTTTCCAGTGGTCAATTCTGTTTTGAGAAATTATGCGCTTATGGTTGGGATAACTATGAATACCTGATTCCTCCTCCTTGCGGTGAATTTTATTTGGCCTCTGAACTGCTGCTGCCAGTGTTAAAACAGTGGTTTCCCCGGTAAAAATGAATTTTGCCCAGTATGCGTTTCAGAGTGTGCCTCCTTAAGGAATTAGATTCAAAGGAGGTCGTTGTTGGTGGTAATGGATCAGTGACTGAATCTGTTGAGATACGTTCAGCAAGGAAAAATCGGAACCTTTTTTTCCCATTAATTGGATGCCGATCGGTAAATTATGTTGACTGGGTTGCCCTGGAATTGAAATCGCGGGAGTTCGTGTGAGATTGGATAACGCGCTATAGATGTCAGCGAGGTACATGGACAGCGGATCTTCCGATTTTTCTCCAAGTTTGAACGCTGGAAAAGGAGAAACCGGCCCTAAAATATAATCAAATTCGCCAAATAAGGCATCCACTTCCCGTTCCATATACATGCGGACTTTGTTGGCCTTCGCATAATATTGGTCATAGTATCCCGCACTGAGCACAAAAGTTCCGAGCATAATCCGTCGTTTTACTTCTTCTCCAAAACCTTGGCTACGGGATGTTTTATACAGAGAATCCAGGGAGGAATCCTCTTGTTGACGAACTCCATATCGAATCCCATCAAACCGACCTAAATTAGAACTTGCTTCAGCAAAGGCCAGGATGTAGTAGGTCGGGACAACATATTGAGTGAAAGGAAGTGAGCGTTTTTCGACTGTCGCTCCGTTTTTCTGAAGCAATTGGACAAAGGACATCACACTTTCAATGACGTCAGGATCAATAGATCCTCCTGTGACGTATTCCTCTGGCAAACAGAATTTTAACTGGGCTAAATCCTTTGATGATGAAGCTTGAGGTAACGGGTTTTTCAGTGAAGTACTATCGTAAGGGTCATAACCTTGAATCACCTCTAACGCATAACGACAATCTTCCGCTCGTTGTGCCAGACAGCCGATTTGGTCTAAAGAAGAGCCATACGCCACGAGTCCATAACGGGATACCGCACCATAAGTTGGTTTAATTCCTGTCACACCGCACATGGAAGCAGGTTGCCGAATAGAACCTCCTGTATCTGAACCTAAAGCCAGTAATGCCATCCGTGCGGAAATCGTAACAGCGGCGCCACCACTACTGCCACCTGGAACACGGTTCAAATCCCAAGGGTTTTGGGTTGCGCCAAAAGCGGAGTTTTCTGTAGAGGAACCCATCGCAAACTCGTCCATGTTGGTGATTCCAATGATCAGGCCCTCTTCTTTCAAAATCGAATCAATTACTGTGGCATTGTAGGGAGAAGAAAAGTTTTCCAACATTTTAGACGCACAACTGATTTTGAATTCCGGATCCTTGATCGCAATATTGGCTTTGGAAGAAATGGGGATTCCCGCCAATTTTCCGAGCGGTTGTCCTTGTGCCGCTTTTTTGTCAATGGCCTCCGCTCGTTGAAGCGCTTTTTCACGGGGTAAGACCGATAAGTACGCATTCAGTTGAGGATTATAACGTTCAATATTGTCATACACGACTTCCATTACGGAGCGAGCGGTTATGCGTCGAGATCGTATTTCTTCTGAAAGTTGTTCTATCGAATACTCAAATATCATGGTATGCATACAGGTGAGAAAAAGGTGAATAACAAGATCCTCATCGTCAAGCAGACGAAACGGCAGGTTCCTTTAGGAATTATATCAAGGGGATACTTCCTGAATTGCATTACTAATTCAGGAAGTATAAAAGCACAAAGAAAACAGCCAACGACAGCGTTACGCCATGTCTTTCTCTAATTTTGAAACAAGAGCCACATACTCTTTCTTTGCTTCATCCTGGGTTTTCCCCTTTACTTTTGCCCAAGAATCGTACTTTGCACGTCCTTGAAAATCAGCAAAGCCTGGTCGAGCTCCTGATGCATCACCGGCAACACTTTGTTTATACAGTGCGTACATTTGTAACAGTTGATCGTTGCTAGGACGTTTAGGGAGTTTTTCGGAACGAACTTTGGCACTTTCAAATTCTTCTTGCAATGACATGGATCTTCCTCCTTTGATGGGGTTGCTAATAGGGGTAATACTATAAGATAGGTAGGACTGTGTCTTATGTAATTTCAAAATTCAAGATGTTCATGAGATAATCGTGCTTTCTTTCTGTTTTTTTAATTTTGACTCCAGGAAAGAACTCAATTGTTTTTTGTGATCAAAGCGCATAAAAGTACCGATTTTTAGAAAAATAGTCTGGCCGGGAATTAGACAAAAATCGAGTCATGTTAGATTTTTCAAGGCTTGAAATGTACTTTGTCCTCCTTTTGAGACTGTGCTGATACAGCCCTCTCTCAAAAGGTGTCTGGGGGCAGGAATATCATAGGTTTGGGAGTTGTTTTTAAATTAATATTAGAGTGTAAGGAACAAATGTATATTTTGTGCATACGGAGAGAAATGGTTTAAACCATCATGAACTCTTAACCTTTATAAAACCATTATGAACTCCAAAGATGAATTCACAATGAATTCAACAGTTGAAATGAGTGAAGAAGAATCCATCAATGCCCGTTTATTAGCTCAGGGATTTGAGGCTTTTAACGAGGCGACGCTCAAGTTACGGGAGTATTACCGGGGGCTTGAGGGAAAGGTGGATGAACTCAATCATGAGCTAGCACGTAAAAATAACGAATTGGAACTGAATCTCTTGGAAAAAGAGCGGGTCAAAAACTATTTATCCAATATTTTTGAGAGTTCGGCGATTGGCATTATTGTTACGGATCTGGACGGTATGATTACGTCTGTAAATCAGACGGGCTTGAAAATGACGGGTTGTCTTTTGGAAAAACTTTATGGAAAGTCCCTCAATCACGTTTTTCAAGCTCAGGTATTACCTGAAGAACTGACACTTCAACGTCTCAAAGATTACGAAAATATTGAAGAGCAGGAGCTTGATTTTCAACGGACCGATGGAAATTTGCTTAAGCTCAGGCTTTCGATCTCTTTAATGTATAGTGAAAATGGGGATATTCTAGGGTTGATCATAAATATGCAGGACATTACTGAACTCAGGCGGTTAGAGGCCGACGCCGAGCGGAAAAATCGCTTTACAGTGATGGGTGAAATGGCAGCCTCCATTGCCCATGAGGTCAGAAACCCTCTTGGCAGTATTGAACTGTTTTCTTCTTTATTGAAGAAGGAATTGGATGCGGATTCTCCACAACAAGTATTGATAGAACATATCTCTTCTGCTATCAAGAGCATGAATCATATCATTTCCAATCTCCTGGAATTCACCAAACCTCGTCCCATTTCAGGCGAATTGATTGACTTACATGTGTTTTTACATGACATTTTAGAGTTTTCGCATTATTTGGTGGAACATAATCAAATTGAACTCAAAACCAACTTTGCCGCATCTTCAACGCAGGTTCGTGGTGAGACCGAATTATTAAAGCAGGTTTTTCATAACTTGATTATGAATGCAATTCAAGCAATGTTAGAGCCCGGTGAATTATTATTGACGACCCGGAGCTACAAAACCAACAACAAAAAGCTACTCGATCGATTCCAGAATTTACCTGGACATCGACGTAAGAGTCTGCATTTGGTTGAAGTGTCGATTCGGGATTCAGGGATAGGGATGTCTCCAGAAGTTCAGAAGAAGATATTTGATCCGTTCTTTTCGACGAAGGAACGGGGCACAGGATTAGGGTTAGCCATTGTCCACAATATTATTGAATCTCACAGGGCGATTATTGATATTGAAAGCAAGGTTAATCAGGGAACATGTGTTACGATCACGTTTCCCCTTCATGAAAAAACAAAAAACGCCTCTTAGGAACGGAAATTAAACAACATGTAACTCTTGCCCGTTTATTTTGATTTTCTTGGGTGTTTGAGCGCCTTCATTCCTCAGGCAAACGTTCAATTGCCCCAAGTATTAAAAAACAGCGCAATAATGACACATTCTTTAGTCTCCGCTCCTTAAAATTGCTCCAGTACCAGGGAAAGGAAAGCTTATGACAGAGCACCCCATATTGATTGTTGATGATGAAGTTGAGATGCGAATTGCTATGTCCGAAACGCTGAAGCATTGTGGATATGATGTTGAACTTTCGCATAACGCTATTGATGCGCTCAAAAAATTTAAGGAGAATCCGTACTCACTGGTCATTACTGATATGACCATGCCTAAGCGCAGTGGCTTGGAGTTATTGAAAGATATCAAGGCGATGAAACCCCAGAGTCCTGTGATTATGGTCACAGCTTACGGCACAATTGAAACCGCAGTGGAGGCCATGAAGCATGGAGCGTTTGATTATATTGTCAAACCTTTCAATTTTGAAACCTTCAGCTTTGTGGTCGAACGGGCTTTGGCGTTCAAAGAGCGTCCGCCCCTTGCCTCTCAAAAAGCCGATTCTCCCCAAAGAGCGGCGGAATCTTCTTTTTATAAAGAGATTGTCACGCAGAACAAATCCATGTTAAATCTGCTCCTGGTCGTCAAAAATATTGCGCAGAGTAAAGCGACGGTTTTGATCCAGAGCGAGAGTGGAACGGGGAAGGAGTTATTAGCACGCTACATTCATCAGCACTCAGACCGTTGTAATTTCCCTTTTGTCGCCATTAACTGTGCCGCTTTACCTGATACCTTGCTAGAAAGTGAACTGTTTGGTTATAAAAAAGGTGCGTTCACAGGTGCCACCCAAGATCATCGTGGAAAATTTGAGCAAGCCCAGGGAGGAACTATTTTGCTGGATGAAATTAGTGAAATGGCACTCCCTTTACAAGCAAAACTCTTGCGTGTCTTGCAAGAACATGAAATTGATAAGGTGGGAGGTAAAGATCCTGTCCGTGTTGATGTAAGAGTTGTTGCGACAACGAATCGAAATATGTTAAAGCTGATAGAGGACCAAAAGTTCAGGGAAGATTTATATTTTCGACTCAATGTTATCCCCTTGGAACTACCCCCCTTAAGAGAACGTAAAGATGATGTTCCCGTATTGGTTGATTTTTTCTTGAAAAAGCATTCTGAACTCAATAAACGCGAGTGCCCTGAAATCGATAAAGAAACGCTGGAGGTTCTTTTTAATTATAATTGGCGTGGAAATGTCAGAGAGTTGGAAAATGTAATTGAGCGGGCCTTGTTGTTGTGTAATGGGAAAGTCATTAAACCGCAAAATTTACTGATGCATTCTCAAACCGGAACACGTTCCATTAATGAAGACTTGGCGGCATCCACGAGTATGGTTGGTGAAGTTTCTCCCGTTTCAACACCTTCACTGTCATCCTCATTAGGGATTGAGGTCGGAATGTCGATGAAAGAGGCGGAGAAAAAACTTATTTTTGAAACCTTGAAAAAAACGGAAGGTAATCGTACTCATGCCGCTAAAATTCTAGGTATCAGTATTCGTACACTTCGAAATAAATTGAATGAGTATCGAGTGGAGGGAGATAGCTTTGAAGAGGAATAATCCGTGAGAACAGGTGAGTGTTTTCAACAGGATTCAAAGGAATTCAAGGTGAATGTTCTTCTGTAAGAAAATGTCGTGATTATCATGTTGGTAAGGATGTTATGAGAATAGACCCCCATGCTGAGATTTCACAATTTGTCACCTTTGTCGTGAATAATGAGGTGTTTGGTGTTCTGATCCATGCGGTGGAGGAAATCATCACCTTGGCTGATAAAATCACACCCGTCCCCAGAGCCCCAAGGTATTTTTCAGGGATGATCAACCTTCGGGGAGAGGTGATCTCTGTGATTGATCTGCGGAGGCGTTTTATGATGCCAGATACGGAACCGACTCACATGACACGGATCCTCATCGTTTCCATCTCGAATTTGAAGGTGGGGATGATTGTCGATTCTGTGACGCGCGTTCTTCCGATTGCTTCTAAAGATGTTCGTCCCCCTCCTGCGGTCATGATGCAAAAGGAGGCTAAGTACATTTTTGGCTCGGTACAGCTAGAGGATTCGGTTTTACTTCTGCTGGACACTGATAAGTTGATTGACTCAAGGGAGTTGGTGTTACAATCTCACTTGAGCCCAGATGACGAACGTAAGAAAGCGACTCATCATCTACAGGTTGCAGAGGTAGTAAAAGAGCGCATTCTCATTGGGTTTAAGCTGGGGAAGGAAAATTACGCTCTGGATATTAATTACGTGGAAGAAATTATAGAACTGCCTAAAATCACCGTTGTTCCGGAAATGGCTCACGAGATTGAAGGCATTTTTTATCAGCGTGATCAAGCCCTTCCCATTCTTAAGTTAGGACGCCGTTTTAATATGAAGCAGGAAGCCTATACGGAAGATACAGCGGTCTTGATTGTGAATGAAGACGGGCTTTCCATGGGCTTGATTGTGGATCAGATCACGGAGGTGTTTCATATTTTGGAAACCAATATTGTTCCTCCTCCTCCCAATATCAGTGGGCGTAGTGCAGAGCAATTGGAAGGGATCATTAAACTGAAACAGGGAGATCGCACGGAAGTGATTATGGCCTTGAACCTTTCCAGTCTTTTGACTCAGGAGGAACAATCACATTTGGAGCAACTTCAGGAAGAATTAAATGATGTTGAAGAGGATCACTCCGAAGAGTCCGCACTTTCAGAGATCATTTCCATCTTAAAATTTCGTGTAGGGAAAGAAATATTTGCGATTCGTGTCCTGGAGATCAACGAAATCACCGTGATGCAAAAAATGGTTTCGGTGCCTAAATCGCCTCCTTTTGTGAAGGGTGTGGTTAATCTGAGAGGGGATGTGATCACCATTATTGAAATGGCTACGCTTTTTGGGAATCCCTCAAATTCGGTCACAGAAGCGACTCGGATCGTTATTGTGGAAGTTAATGATCAAAAAGCGGGGTTTCAGGTGGATCAAATTCTGGGTATTGAACATGTCCCTTATAACCATTTCGAAAAGCCTTCTGGACTGGTTTCAGGGCGATATAATCAGTTTGTGGAGGGCATTGGACGAGTCTCGGATGATGGGGAGTTGATCATACTGATTGATACCATGGAAACACTGGCGCAATCGGAACAATATGATGGAGAGTGGGAACCTGCACTCCTCGAAGCCTCGGTCTAATGGGCTGCTTTTGAAGCGGTTGATCCCAACAGGTAAAAGTTTCATTTTTCCCAAAAGAAAGTAAGTAGCATGATCAAGGTACTGGTTGTTGATGATTCTGCGTTGATGCGTAGTGAGCTTAGTAAGATGCTGGAAACAGACCCTTTGATCAAGGTGGTAGGTACTGCGAGACATGGGGGGGTGGTGATGGCGAAAATCAAGGAAGTGGATCCGGATATTATCACCCTGGATGTGAATATGCCTGTTATGGATGGACTGGAGGTGCTTCAGGTGGTGATGGAGCAACATCCTTTGCCTGTGATTATGGTGAGTGCCAGGACAGAAGAAGGTGCTGAAGAAACGATCAAAGCGCTGGCTTATGGTGCCTTTGATTTTATTCACAAGCCGTCAGGATCGGTTTCGCTGGATATTAGCAAGCAGACCGAAGAGCTTATAAAAAAGGTCAAACTCGCAGTTCAAACCGGGAGAGATAAGTTAAGGAAAAGAGCGACGTTCTCCTTACCGAAGCATGAAAAACCTGCTAAAGAAATGCTTCATGTACCGCCAGGACAATCAGAGTCTCCCCATATTATTGGAATCGGAGTTTCTACAGGAGGCCCCCATACATTATATGAAATGCTGCCAGTATTCCCTGCTGATTGGAATGTGAGTTTGTTGATCGTTCAGCACATGCCTGAAAAATTTACCCATAAATTAGCGTCACATCTTGATGAGGTTTGTGCTATGCGGGTTAAGGAGGCCGAGGATCAGGAGATCATTGAAAGAGGGACAGTTTATATTGCCAAGGGGGGACAGCATATGGAAGTCACAGCTCGCAATGAACGAATTCAATTCATTAAAATCAGGCCTGGAACCTCTCAGGATATTAACTGTCCTTCGGTGGATGTTTTGTTTCATTCCTTGTGTCAGGTTTTAGGAAAGCGATGGTTGGGGGTTGTCTTGACGGGGATGGGATCTGATGGTGCCGAGGGGGTGGCTCGTTTAAGAAAAATGGGAGGACATAGTATTGTCGAATCTGAAGAAACCTGTACCGTTTTTGGTATGCCAAAACGAGCCATAGAGCGGGGAGGTGCGGAGTTTATACTTCCCATTGGGAATATTCCTCAAAAAATTATTGACTTGTACAAGACACATGCGTTTTAGTTTTTTCAAGACTTTGAGAGGAGCGATGATTCTTCAGGAATGGGTGCCCTGGATTGGGGTTTTCTGATATTTATAAGTTTTTGCGGTGGTAACTATCGATGTTCAAACTAGAACAGGAGGAATTTCAGCAAATCAAAAGTCTGATTTATGATTATTCTGGACTGTTTTTTGACGAAAGAAAGCATTATTTTGTTGAAAAACGCATAGGCCGCAGAATAAAAGAGGGGGAATATTCATCATTTCAGGATTACTACCGAGCACTCAAATTTGCCAAAGATACGGAGGAAATGGCAAATTTAATAGAGTTATTGACTACCAATGAAACCTATTTTTTTAGGCATATCCCTCAATTGGAGTCATTTGTGGAAGAAGCGCTTCCGTTAGTCTTGGCAGAGAAAAGAAAACAGGGCGATAAAACCCTCAGTATCTGGAGCGCGGCCTGTTCTTCCGGAGAGGAAATCTATACCATCGCCATTCTATTAAGAGAGCAGTTGAGAGACTTCTCAGGCTGGACGATTCATTTAATGGCGACAGATATTGATAGAAAAATTTTAAAAAAGGCACAGGAAGGAATTTATGACACGCGTTCGGTGAAAGATGTCTCCAAACCGTTATTGGAGCGATATTTCAAACCTTTGCCGGATGGTCGTTACGAGATTCATAATTGGCTTAAAACTTCTATTGAATTCAAGTATTTAAACTTGGTGGATCGAGTCGAAATGCGCAAACAAAGGAAAATAGACTTCGTTTTTTGCAGAAATGTTCTGATTTATTTTGATGATCCTTCACGGAAGCAAGTCATTAACTCATTTTATGGAACGTTAAACCCGAACGGGTTTATTTTTTTAGGGCATTCCGAGTCAGTGGGCCGGTTGAGTGCAGCATTCAAGCTGGTCAAATTTAAAAAATCTCTTTCTTATCAAAAATGAGGTTAGGAGAGTTGATAGATAGCTTTACATAAAGCTTTTCAACGTATATATAGTATTAACGGGATAAATAAAGTTCAGTTCATTAATTATAGAGGAAATCAACATGGCCAAGCGAGTACTAGTAGTCGACGATTCAGCTATTGTTCGCAATATTCATTCATTTATGTTAAAGTCCGGCGGCTTTGATGTAGTTGAAGCGAGTAATGGATATGAAGCAATGGAAAAATTGCTTGAGTCTCAGTATGACTTGATTATCACAGATGTCAACATGCCTAAGATGGATGGATATTCTTTATGCGAAGCAATCCGTAAAGAGTCCCAATATGCTCAAACGCCAATTGTCATCATTTCTACTGAATCCGAAGCAGAAGATAAATTAAAGGGGTTTAAAGCCGGCGCTAATTTGTATGTGATTAAACCTGTGAAATCTGAAGAACTGATTCAAAATGCAAAAATGCTGGTTGCGGGTGAATAAATCCTGATTCTATCAACTTATGCCATAAGCTGGAATGACCCCTGAAATCACTGTAAAACTGCTGATCGTAGACGACGAGCCTGTCATTTTAAAAACATTAGCACTCTTGTTTGAACCTGAAGGACTGAAGGTCACTTGTACCACGAGTCCTCATGAAGCGCTGGATTTGATGAGAGAGGACCTCTTTCAAATTGTGCTATGTGATATAAAAATGCCGGAAATGTTAGGCAGTGAGTTACTGCGTGAACTGAAAAAGATTAATCCTTTGTGTCAAGTGATCATGATGACGGGGTATTCAAGCCTCAATTATGTTATTGAATGTTTAGGCCATGGAGCTTGTGATTATTTTACAAAACCTTTTGTAGATGTCAGCATCCTTCAAAAAGCCGTTCACGATGTAGAAACGCGTATAGTTCGTTGGCACCAAGTGATGCAAGATACTTTTTTGAGAGGATAATCTATGGAAATGGATGCTGATTTAAGAGAGATGATTGAAGGGTTTGTGGAAGACAGCCGCGAAGCCTTCGATTCCATGGAAGATGATCTGATTGCCATGGAAGAGTCTCCCGATGATACGTCCATTATGAATAACCTGTTTAGGGTGATGCACACTCTCAAGGGAACAGCGGGTTTCATGGGACTGACAGAAGTGAGTCAATTATCTCATAAACTGGAATCTGTTTTTGACCTCGTACGTCAAGTAAAAATGCCAATGACGCCTCGGTTGTTGGATTTTCTCTTGCCTGCCATTGATGAGTTGAAGGCCTTAGTCTTTGCTTTGGTGGGAGAAAATGAGTCTCCAAGTGTAGCGCAAACGATTGCGACTCTTGAGCAAATTATTGCATCAGCATCGGACTCTGTTTTGAGCGGTGGAGGAGCCGCAACTGCTGAAAAGAAAGCTTCCCCCGAACCTCCAAAAGAAGAAACGCCTGCTACAACGACGCCTGTGGCCGTTGTCATCGGTAAGAGGGATGGTATTGATTTTGATCAGATGATGAAGGATTATACGAATAAAGTCCCTCTTCCTTCTTTGGAACCCGTTGCTCCAACCGTTGCGACCAAAGGAACAAAGTCATCCGATAAATACCCTCCTGCGCCTCTGATTGAAGAGAGTCTCAGAACTCAGATATCTACAGAACTTTTAGGCCAATTTGTTTTAGAGGCGGAAGAACATCTTGAAACTATTGAAGAAAGTTTACTGGCACTTGAAGAGACGCCGGAGGACATCAATCCGATCAATGAATTTTTCCGAGCCATTCATTCGATAAAAGGAACCGCAGGATATGTAAATTTAAAGCAAATTGAAATTTTAAGTCATCGTGTTGAAAGTGTTTTTGATAATTTGCGTAAAGGCAACTTGAAATACACCAAGGATATTGGTGACATTGTTTTTCGGAGTATTGATATTCTGCGAACGATGGTTTTTTACATCAAGATTGAAGACTATGCTCAAGTTATAGAGATCACAGAAGCGGCAATTCAGTTGGATGCGGTGATTGAAGGTGAGACCCCTACTATTTTTCCAACTGTTGACAAAGAAGTCGCCTTGGAAAAAGATAAAAAGGACGGGGAGAGTGATAAGCTCAGCGTCTTTTTGACAGGAGCAAATCAACAACTGGAAGTATTAAAAGCGTACCGTGAAGAAATGAATAAGGGGTTTTTGGATGAACATGGATTGATCACCCTCCACCGTTCATTAAAAACTTTGAATGGAGGCGCAAGTTATTGTGGTCTTACAGATCTTCATCAATTTCTTAGCGAATATGAGGAGTTATTACTTAAGTTACTTGGTGGTGAACTGGAGCAAGCAGAGAAGTTATTAAATGAAGAACAAAAACCTTTGCATGATAAAATTATCGCTACCATTCAAGCGCTTCAGGGCGTAAGCTCTAAATCTTCAACTCCCGCAAAACAAACGCAACCTTCAAAGCCAGAACCTAAGATCGTTGCAGTGCCACAACCTCCACTGCCGCCTCCGCCCCCACCTCCGCCGCCTCCAAAACCAAGACCGAAGCCGGAACCTGAAATGGAGGTTAATGAGGATGAGGAACCTCCGGTTTCTCAAGATCAGGAACCTTTGCCTAAAATTCAGGATAGAAAGCCAAGGGTTACAAACAAACCGCCGCAAACAGCAGAAAAAAACGACTCAAAGGCCACAGAGTCAAAGACGATGCGGGTGGATGCGAGTCGTTTAGATCGGTTTATGAATCTGATCGGAGAGCTGATTATTGCCAGAAACGCCTTTAAACACTTGGCGGACAGTATTGATGGAACCCAGAAAGTTGCGGATTTGACACGGGATATTAAGCAAATTGAAAATAATATCAGTCGTATTTCTGATAACCTTCAGGACAATCTCATGGAAATGCGGTTGGTTCAAGTCAAGACGGTGTTTCAGCGTATGCCGCGTATTGTGAGGGATATTGCGAGAAAAACCAATAAAAAGATTCAACTCCAAATGCTCGGAGAGTATACAGAGGTGGATAAAAGTATAGTGGAGGAAATTGGAGATCCTCTCGTGCATATCATCCGGAATAGTTGTGACCATGGTGTTGAGACTCCAGAAGTTCGTTTAGCGGCAGGTAAGCCTGAAACAGGAACTATTGAGTTAAAAGCCAGTCACATGGGCAGTTTTATTGCTATTGATATTGTGGATGATGGAAAAGGGATTGATACTGAATTCATTAAAAAACTTGCTGTTAAAAAAGGCGTCATTTCACAATCGGAAGCGGATGAAATGACGGAGGACCAGGCGGTAGGGCTCATTTTTGCTCCTGGATTTTCAACGGCGACTCAGGTTTCGGATATTTCAGGACGTGGTGTTGGAATGGATGTGGTGATGACCAACATACGTAACATTCAAGGAACGGTTGAGGTAAAATCGAAACTGGGTGAAGGAACACGTGTGCGTCTTAAGTTACCGCTGACCTTGGCCGTTATTGAAGCGCTGGTGGTAGGTGTCAATGGACATCAATTTGCCATTCCTTTGGATGCGATTAAAGAAACAGTTCAAATTAGTGAACGAATGGTGAAACATCTCAAGGAAAAATCAGCATTGGAATTACGAGGTGAAATTCTTGGGGTCACTCCATTGACAGAACTGTTGCAACTGGACCAAATCAAAACGGAAGAAGAGCTGGAAGATGAGGAATGGACCGAAGAGACTGGTGATAAAAAGATGGCAATTGTGGTGTTACAATCCAATAATATGGAGATTGGAATTGCGGTGGACCAACTGTTCAGTCAGCAGGAAATCGTCGTTAAACCGCTAGAGGATTACCTTGCGTCGATTCCAGGATTAAAAGGCTCAACCATCATGGGAGATGGACAGATTGTGTTAATTCTCGAGCCTAATGAGCTGATGGATTTGGCAACTTCTTAGCGTATATTTGAAAACAAGGTTTTTCATGTAGGATTTACGGAAGTTTGCATCCAATATTTCTTTGGAAATAGCTTTTAGTTGTTGAAACATCTTTGTGTCCCAAGATTTTTTGTATTTTCTTCCAGTCCTCACGGTTTGCAGGGGAGATTGCGCTATAGACCTTCATGGAAAAGGTCCAGCGCATTCGCTCGGAGGTAACTTGGATTCCTAACGTGCGACTCAATTCAGTAAAAAACAAGGTCACTGTTCCTCCGAGCATCCGTTTTCCTGTCTTCTGGAAAACCCACCTGGATGAAGATCGCAAGTCGAGGAGGAGACCTAGCAGGGTTTCATCAATGTCAATGATCCTAACACTGTCTTCTTCCCAAAATCGGGGAGAATTATGGTTGGGAACCGTCAAGCCCCGATTCTGCCATAGATCCACATGATGCCACGTCAGAGCCAGGATTTCGCTTCGGCGCATGCCTGTATAAAGCGCAAACTTGAAATAGTTATAGTACCACGGATCCCTTTGTAAAAGGGCCTCGCAAATTTTATCAATTTCTTTAGCATCGAACGGTTTTACTGAGGGGTTGAGTGTGCTTTCTGTGGACATAAACTACCTTATTAATCATCAAAAACGAAATCCTATCCCCGTTGATAAGGCGATACCGTCTCCATTAATCGTCTGGTTAGTGACTCCGGTTTTGCCGTCAAATATAAATTCATGATACCGGTATGCTGGACGAATAAAAACATGCCCCAAGTTCTCAAATAAAATGAAATAATGACTGACGTCAAGATGCACTTCTTTCCCTAACGTTTCTTTAAACACTCCATAATTTTCCAAAGCTTTAATTTTGAATTCCCCTTTTCCAATTTCAGCACCGAGGGCATAGGTTATGGGAAGACCGGGCAATTGCTCCACATAATCTATTCCGGTCGTATAAAGATCCAGGGAAAAATCTCTCGACTGATAATGTCTGAGAGTTAACAAGTGTCTCCAGGATTTCCAAACCCTGTGATGAGTATACAATGTGAGGCCGATGCCTGAAGCCCCTGAAGGGGCAAATCTCGCAACAGTTTGATGCTGTTTCTCAATAGTAATTTCATCTTTCAACTCGTAATACTCAAAGGAACCACTCATCGTATTGCTTTGAATATCAGGAGTAATCGTATTTCCAAAAAGCAAAATACTTCCGAAGATGAACAGAAAATTCATAGGCTTGTTTTATTAAAATTTAAAAAGGAAATCCTCAAGTTATCGACTTTTTGCACATCTGAAACCGACGTCCGGCCAGGCTAAATTAACACGAGTATGCCCCCGATAAAAACCCACGGCCTCATAAGCACCAAAAGCCCATGAGCTCCCTCGAATGACTCTTTCATTCTGAACAGACGCCGAGGATTCTGAAGAACTATAAAGATCGGCTACAAATTCCCGGACATTTCCTGCCAGATGATAAATATGGTCAGGCGTAACATCTCTGTTTCTGGTGAACACAGAAACAGACTGAGTTGCTCCAGACTCTCTGGTTACGGCAAAAGAAGAGGAATAGCTGGTACCATTCCAAGGATAATGCCTGCCTTTTGTACCTCGTATCGCTCTCTCCCATTCTATCTCGGTAGGAAGTCGTTTGTCAACAAATTGACAATACAGTTTCGCGTCCTCCCAACTAATTTTTACCACAGGATGATTGCTTAACTCTGTGCTATAGATTTCGTTTTTCCAGGTACTGGGCATTCGATGATTATTATTTTTTACAAATTGGTAATACTGTTCATTGGTCACTTCATACGCATCCATCAAAAAAGGCGCAACTTGGACCAGTTGTTCAGGACCCGAATTATAGATGGGATCATTGCTGCCCATGATGAAAGTGCCTCCTGCAACAGCAACCATGGGAATGACATTATTTTGCTTTAACCTTTGCTGGATTTTTCGAGTAAAAGGATTCTGCATTTGAGCATCCTGAGGTACAGAAAACTTGATGAGATCGGCCCATAAAATCACTCCGGAGAAGATACTCATCATTTTAAGCGAGGCGACATAGGCGTTGTCGGGTTTTACACTAATACTTCCATATAAAAAAGCATCAACACCGTAAAGTTCTCCCAAACGACGTGCTTCGCTTTCATCAATAAATACGGCTTGATTCAACTTTTGTTCTTTAAAAATCTGCTGGAGATTTTCACGATCAATAACATACAGTCCCTGCTCTTTTGAAAAAATCACGGTCAGATAATCAATCACTTCTTCTGATGAAAATTGGTTGGGGGTTTCAATATTCCAAAAACTAATACGCTGAATTTGTTCATCTTTAATGCGAGCAAGATCCCGTGTCAAGGATTGAATCAAATTCACATTCAAATCGGTCAGCATCAGATATTTTTCACTCTTGTCCACAAGAGGAAAGACTTCCGCCCAGATAATGGCCGACGTTTGAACGTCAATGGCTTTGAGAATCAAGGCGTCATCATATTGGGTTCCGTAAACAAAGACTTGAACACCCAGGATTTTTCCCAGTTCTTTATACTCATTAGGTGAAACAATTTCAGAAAGTTGGATACGTTGTTCTTTTAACAGTAACTGGAGCTTGGAACGGTCGGTGACTTTAAATCGACGGGAGTTCAATCGTACTATTTTAACATTGGTATAGTCGATTAATTCATTGATATTTAAACTTACGGCACTACTTTGACTTTTAATTCTTGAGATAGCCAGGGTTGTAAATTGTGGACCAATTCTCTGAATGGAGGATGCGATCTTTCCTGCAAGGATTTCAGTATCAATCAGCTTTGCTCCATGAGTTGAAGTTGAGAGAAGACAAAACCCAATGCAGCCTAAAATTCCCCTCCATTTCCATTGATTTTTCATGTTTCCTCTGATTGACGCAAGCGTTATTAATTTTCAGCGATCCGGCCTCAAAAACTCACTCCCTGGATAATAACGATGTGAATTCAAATAGTGACTCTTCGTATTCAAGTGATGGAATAAACCCCACAAATTACTTTAATGCATTGTAGTATTGTTTAACCCTTTGTTTTGCATCGCGGACCAATTCCAAGGCGACATCTTGACGATATTGGTCATCGGGTTTCCAATATCGTGTTTTTAAGCGATATGGACGTAGACCATTTTCAACATCCTTCGGTTCACAAAAGAGCGTTTCAATGCTGGGTTTATCGATCCAATGATCTCCAAGGTTGTTTTCAAGTGCGTGGTACCATTGGGCAAATTGTTGTATCCGTTGCTCTTCAAAATATCCAACAGGACAGAGCGTTTTGATCAATTGTCTTAATTTTTCATTTTTTGAATAACGATCATAATCCACAACATACAAGCTTTCGGATAGGAAGAGAGGCGCGCCATGAATGAAAAGCTCTTTTTCTTTGACAGTGTTGCCCGACTGTACGATTTCAATCCCGATGCTTCCCTTTTCTGCGAGTAATATAGCGTCTTCTACATCCTCTACGGAAATAATTTTCAAACCAGGATACGCCGCATTGACAATTCCGGTATAACGTCCTTTCACAAACACCCGTTGTCCTGTTTTTGAGAGATGATCCAGGTCATACTTATACTTTGAGGGTTCTTTTGCGTTTGCACGACGACTTTGGGATTTTGAAATCAGAAAAAATCCCACAATATCTTGGACCTCACTTTGTAGCGCATGATTGTAGAATGTAAGATTTGCCGATCCCGCGACCCGAATTCCCGTTGGTTTTTCCAGATGGTAATTATACATTCCCCATTTCGTGACAGTCTCGGGATTTCGAAGATAATGCTGGGTCATGGACAACAATTCATCTAGTCCGACAAGCGCAAAGTCCACCTCATCCAACTTGATCAATGAAGAACCGTTATGAGGTTCTTCTCCCTCGACTCGCAGGTGTACCTCTCCAACCGTCCATTCATAGCTTAAGAAACCGATACGATAAGGACGCTGTTCTCGTTTACGATCTACAAAGATTGAGAAACAGGAGGGTGCTTGCTGTGTCGCATGACTCAAGGCCTCTAAAGCTTGATGAATATCCGGACTACTCTGTTGCTTGCTTATTTTTAAGACATGCAAAATCTGATCAATTTCTTTTTGTTCGTCAACCAGACTTTTTAATTTGCTCAGAAAATTGATTAATGTTCGTCCGGTTCGGGGGACGGCGCAGGTGACATCAAACATAAAGAATATAGTTTTATTAGGATAGAGTGAACATAGAATTGGGTAAAACGACTTACTTGCTTGGAATTATGTACGATTTGCCTTGAAAAACCACGACTATAAGACAAATATACCATATCCGATAGATAGGACGTTTTCAAATCAATTCCACAGAGGGACTCGTTGTCGAAGAAGTACGATTGACCGAAGGTGTGAGGCCTCAGGGAGTCAAAGAGGCTTTGTGAAAGAGGGAACTGAAAGCTGACATTCAAGACCTGCCGTTTATTGGAAACGGTTGCTTTGCATTAAATTTAAAACTGATTTCTCTTGAAATGCTAAAAAATTTTTTGACCACAATAGGTAAAAAGGACGAAGATATGTGGATAACAATTTCAAAGAAAGGGAGATGGTTTCTTGTAATTTTTATCATAATGCTCACTTCAAATAGCTACGCGCAGGAAGTTTTTGATATGGATGACAAACATCGAGGCGTGGTGTGGTTAGACAAGTATCAGATTTATCCTGAAAATCGTTTGGGCAACACACTTTACAGTGATAAAAAGCTATTAGTCTCTGATCCCAATCAGATGATCCTTGAAATTATGGACATCAGTGGTTTGGAGGGATTGGTTTACTTATACGCAAACCAGGAAACTCAAATGGGCATTGGGTTGTATGATGCGACAGCGACACAACGGGTGGAAATTAAGAGAGTCGATGATGAGTTCTATGAAATCAGGGATAGAAACACAGGGACTCAGAAGATATTTAGAATTTATCAAGGCAAGCTACAGTCTATTTTTGCTCGCTCAAGAACCGCAACTCAGGTAACACCCGCAAAACGGCATGTTGCTTTCTATCATATCAATAGCTCCAAAACGGTTACAAACGCTGAAGGTATCGACCAACGTATATATTCGTTCCGGATCCATGTCTTGAAGCGTACTGAGTCCGAACCTTATACACTCCCGGATACGGTGGATGATACACTGCCTTATCTCAAATTATCCTGGGTGAATGTCAATACCTTGAGATACATACTGTCGAATGGGGAAGCACATGATTTAATTCTGAATGATCGCATGCCTGCTGACCAGTTATGATTTATACCAGGCTTTCTTCCCGCTGCGTGCTGACCCGTTATGATTTCTCCCAGACTGAGTCATTCCCGCTTGTACAGGAATGACATGGAGAACGAATAGTTCAGATCTTTTGTGCCAGCAAGCGGATATCACCCGAACCGAATTTCTCCTGCCCGTACTTGTCGGCTGCGATAACATCGTGGTCGAAGTCTGTCGGGAACCCCCCTACAAGCCGTCGGAAATTACCGAAACCGAAAGACGACAATCGTTTGGTCAGGCGTTTATAGGTTGTATGGCGATAAGTGGCGTTCAAGCCGTCCCCTAAGTGATAACGCTTACCAACTTCGATGTTCAGAGACTCCAGATGCCTAATGATTAAATCATGTGGTATAGAGCGGAGAATCTGGTTTGAAACATCCCACAAATCGTGTGAGATGCCTCCTGCGCCATCCGTATAAACCCAGAAAAAACCGCCTGGTTTCAGGACACGAGACACTTCTCTATAGGCTGAATCTTCATCCTCCAAATGGTGAAAAACACCATTTTGGATAGCGAACTCGAAGCTCGAATTCGGTTTAGGGACACTATAGACACTTCCCACCGCAAAGGAGAGTTTTTGCGGAGGCACGCCAAGGTGGTCGCGAGCCCGTATTGCATATTCAATGGAATGTTCGCCAAAATCAATTCCAAAGACAGAATGAGCCCCACACCGGAGTAACGCATGAGCAAAGTTCCCGTGTCCACACCCAAAATCAATAACCTTCATCCCCTTGAGGAAACCCTCTGTAAGTCCATTAATTTTGAGACGATGAACATATCTTGAAATGCGATCTTGGTAGTCTTGATCCGAAAACCTGATCCACAAGTCCTGAAACAGTTTCTGATGATAAGCTTCCATTTCGACCTCTTTGGGTAACACCGACTTGGCCCCCGGCGCTTCAATGAAGGCAATCTCACTCCACGCTTTGAGCCGATTTTTGGCATCCTTAAGGTACGCTTTAACCAATTTATAGGGATGTCTTGAGAGCTTGCGGTCCAGCATGATTTTTTCGTACTGCATATTTAAAATAATGAGAGTGTCAATTTTCGCTCGAGCTAACATCGGTGTATTGGGAATGCTTTGGGCCAATGTCCTCAATTTATGAATTTCTTTGGAATAGGGTTTTTTCATAGTAGTCCTTTCTCTATAAAGCGCCTGGTGTCAACATTTCCCGAAATGAGCAGGATTTTTGATAAAGGCGCCGCAATGATTAAAGAGAGGTTTTGACGGAGCAGCCACGAGTGAATAAATTCCAGCATAATTATCCTTATATCTTGAAATGGTTTTTGCAAGCTTGCATAGTAGCTCAATTCGAAGGTTACTTGATACAGACACTCAAAGTTTGATTGCGATCATGTTATTTATAGCACACAGGAAAAGATACAAGTTTTCAAACAATGGACTGATTTTGATTCCAATGATGATGATCCTGGGGTTTATCAGTATTTTGATATTAAATTGGTATCAGCAGGAAATACAGCACCGTTTTCAAATACAGTCCTTGTTACGAACGCACTCTATTTATCAGGAACTGGAGGGTGTGTTGACTTGGACCCAAGATTGGTTACCACAGCATTCCCTGGAAGAATTTCGCAATTCTATCTCACTTAATTCCTTAGAGTTTGATCGTTATTTCCCGGAGTGGCAAGTTAGCGTTGGCATGGATAATACCCATTTAATGGTACAAATGAACTATGATTTGTTGGGGGAAAGTGTTCGGTTTGACGCGTTATATCAAATCAAAAGACAGAATCTAACCGATCTTCCCTGGCTTATTGCAGGGGGAAAGGTCAAACACTTACCGGAGTTTCTGATATTTGAAGAACAGGAGGACCAGAATTTAAGTCAGCGTTTTTTGAAGGCGATCATCCTCAGTGATAAGGCTCAGAAGGCAGAGGTCTTCGATTATACCTTTTATGGTGAAACAGCAATGGAATGGAACGAATCGGGCGTACATATCAGACAAGGAGAAAAAGAAGAGACGCCTATTTTGGCTCCGAGCCGTATCAAGGTTTTTGGAAACGCGACCTTAGCCTTGAGAAAAAGTCGTAGTGTTCCAACAAGTGTTACCATTCAGACGACGCAAAATTTAACTATTGAAGGAGAGGACTCGGCAAAGTCATTTTCAAAAGAAGAACCCCTCTTATTTGCCACTATTGGGGAGACTCTGGTGTTGCAAGGTATTCTGTGGGCAGCCTCAAGTCTCCAAATCCAGGGATATGTCCAGATCAAAGGTAACCATTGTTTAAAGGTGCAAGGTTTGGTAACTGTGGTTTATTGGAAAGGAAGTGTGCTTTGTGAGGGGACACTTGACCCGGAACAAGTTCCTAATATGGTTTTACAAAGTTACCCGGTTAAAGGATCATTGCCCCTGTCCTTCCAGAAAGATCTGGTTCAATATGACGGAATCCGGATGATTCAGGAATGATCTTGAGGGGCACGGTCACTTGCTGTGATAGGCGTGACTGGTTTTTACGATGACGCTATTTCCTGTCAACAACGGGCCAAGTGAGTGGAACAAAGAATGCGCCTAAGCTATTTGGATTGATGGGAAGGACTAGATGGATATGATTAGAGGTATTTGCGTGGACAATAATATTTGCCGGAATATCAAAATCTATCACTTCTTTTACGGCAGCTTTCGCGTCCCGTAGCAGACGTGCTTTATACTCGGGATCTTCATAAGCACGTTGAACAATTCTTCCCATTTGAGAAGGCGTATCCAATTGCAATGCCCTGGCTTGAACCTGGTCTAGCAGAACAAAGTGCGTCGTATCCATAGAATCATCATGAATTTCAATCGTGATTTCTTCTCGGATGTGCTCTCCCATTTGTGCAAACACAGCTTTGGGATTACTGATCAATCGGGACTTAAACCCCTGATCTTCCCACGCTCGCTGAATAATTAGTTCATAGTTATACATACGCTTATTTCAGTAACTGATTAACCTCGTTTTTCAGTTGTTCCAATTCACTCATTTCTTGAGCTTCTTGGGTTAATAAATCTCCTTTTTTTAGACTCCAGACCAAGGCGACTCCCCAACCAAGGAGCGTCCACCCCAAGAGTAGATTGACTAAAAATAAACCTTTAAAATTCTTATTCTTCCGTCCTAAAATTGTAGGTAGAAAGTATAACGGAAGTCCAATAAATATTTCATAAAAACCAATTCCAAACATAGGGTTTCTTTATAATATAGTGCTCAAGGAAAGTTTTGTCCTGGGAACGAGGGCATCTTGCCCTCACCAGAGGGCGAGACGCCCTCGCTCCCAAGACAATATAATTCTGGACATCTATAATAATCAGTCGGATTGATGAATATTTTTTGCCCCTCATTATGTATACCTGACAAAATAAGAGGGAGGTGTAAAGAAGAATTTTAGAAGGCGGGATTTTTTTCAGGCGTACACCTTTTTGAGGAAGGAGGATTCGAAGAGGAGACAGAGCCGGAGAAACCGGCTCTGTGCAAAAAGATCAAAATCCTATCACCTCAACAGGTATTTTGGATAAGCCTGGAAAATCAACTTCGACGCCAGACTTTCCATTTCCTAACTGTCCGGAATCTCCTCTACCCCAACACTGAATGGTTCGTTTCGCGGCATTTTCAAGTAATGCACAGGAATGATCCCAACCTGCTGAAATCTGACTGGCGGTGGAGATCCCGCTAACAGCGACAGGGATAGGGGAGTTGGTCACGGTATTATCGCCAAGCTGTCCTGAGGTATTCCAGCCCCAACATTTGACTGTTTTGTCGGACAAACGCGCGCAAGTATGACGATCTCCTGCGGAGATTTCTTCCACAGTGGTCAAGCCAGAAACAGGTTGTGCGGTAGTAAAGCCATTGGGATCATTACTTGCGTTTCCTAACTGTCCATAGTAGCTATCTCCCCAGCATTGAACGGTTTTGTCAGCCAACAAGGCACAGGTGTGATTAAGACCTCCTGAAATTGAAACAACACCTGATAGATCCGCGGAATCGTCTGTATTACGAACCGTCAGCGGAATTTTAGTGTACTCTCTTCTTCCGTCTCCGATTTGACCATAAAGTCCTCTTCCCCAACATTTAACAGTGGTATCTCTTAACAGCGCGCAGCTTTGTTCTCCACCTGTAGTAATTTGGATTACATTAATCAAACGTCCTACCCCCTGGGGCCTTCCCAAGCCATCATCTTGGACTTCTACAGGAATCAGCGAGTCTTTATACATGGCTCCTGTGGTGAAGGGTGGCGTTGATGAAGACGTGTCATTGAGAAGCACGGCGACTCCCGTTTCCATTTCGCCATTTTCGTTTGACGTAACGACAATGAGGTGTGTCGCATCAATAGGCTTCGTGTTTAAACCTGAAGTATAAAAAGTATGCTCCAGGTTGGTTCGGGATTTCTCAATGACCGCCAAGGGAATGATTTCCTCTTCTGCTCCAAATTTAATATAACTGGTGAGTTTGGTAACAGAGTCTGAACCCCAATACACGATATAATGAGTGATATCCGTTTCATTATCGGCCTTCGTTATAGTGATTGTTACCCCTCCTGTGGATGTTTCAGCATGTTTCATGATCAACGCTTTATATCCCTCATGGGCCTTGCTTAGAGGGATGGTTTCACCTTCATAGATGTTAAAGCCGTAAGTGACCTGTACAATAGGATCAATGGCTTTAATAAAATCGGCCCTTGTCGCAAAGTATTGATTCTTGATGTTTTCCAAATCACTAATGACTCTGGAAAAAAGAGCGTCAACGGAAGCGTCGTAGGCGTCACTTGCCTGTTTATAAGCGGTATTGGCAGTATCCAAGTCGGCTCCTCTGGCGTCCGCTTGGGTTTCCGCATTGAGGACTTTATTATTCTGGTTGTCATAATTCGCTTGAGCGACGGCTTGAAGGCCTTCAAGAACCAGGATGCTGTTAGCCGCAGTATCAATATCAGCTTGAACAACGCCGCCGACCCCTGCCGCCAGTTGTTTTTCCAAGTATAATTTTTCTGCTTTCTTTTGATTCAATGCCGCATCCGCATTAAATTTAGCATCGGATAGTGCCTCCAATGAATTTCTTTCGGTACTGACCTTTGCAATGGCTTTTTGATATTCTTCATTGGCTACACTGAAGGCTGCATAGGCGGCGTCATAAGATGCCTTTTCTTTGATAACTCTTGACTTCGCCTCGGCAATGGAAGCATCGGTTTCCGCTTTAAGGGCATCCATGGTATTTTGTGTGATTCTATAGCTGAGATCACTGAGTATTCCATCCTTGGCGTTGGAGTCCACATAGGCAATCTTAGCCGCGGTATGCCGCGGAACTTCCTTATCATGATTTCCTAATTGCCCAAAACGGTTTTTACCCCAACATTTTACCGTTTCATCTTTGAGCAATGAGCAGGAGTGGAACGCTCCGGCTGACACTTCGGTCGCATTAGTAATTTCATAAATTTCATAGGGAGTGAGAACATTTCCCAAACTATCCCCTGTCGGATCTCCCATAATGGCTTCAGCATTATCTCCCGAAGCACCAGCGCTTTCATCAAAAACAGTATCGGATGTCGCGTCAGCAGCTCTTCCAACTTGAAAGAAGTCCTCCTCTTCTGACCTGGCTTCTGATAAGGTCCGTCTTGTGGTACATGTAGTTCTGGCGTCACTACAATCAATCGCTAATTGCTGAGTACGGTTGGCACCCCAACAATTGATGACCCCGGAGCGGAGCAATACGCAATTATGAGCATCCGAGGAAAGTTGCACCGCATTTCGAATATCGGTAACAAATACAGGAACCGGGGAATCTTTGAGCAGATTATTGCCTAGACGTCCCAAATTCCCTGAGCCCCAGCAACGGACTCGTCCATCGCCTGAAAGCGCACAGGTATGAGCGTATCCCGCGACCACCTGCGTAATGGGAGCCGGCGCTTTGATGTCTTTAAATAGCGCGCGTATTCCGCTGAGCATCTCTGCCTGACTGCGTGTGAACACCATAAAGTATGCCGCTTTCTCAGGAATTTTCGTATCATTCTTGACAATGTAGGTTAAATCATTTCCTGTTTTTTTCAAAGTGGCGATAGGTTCCGCAAACAGTTTACTTTTACCATCTTCACTCCAATATAAGACGTAGTGAGTCAAATCGGATTCATCAATGGCTTTTTGAATGGTCAAAATTCCCGCGATTTCTCCTTCATCCAAATCGGTATCAGTAAAGTCAATGGAAACCGCAGGAACCGTTGGGATAACCACATCCACCACCGTGTTCTGATTAATAGCGGTATTGAGATCATTAATCAGAACCGAAATCCCCTCAGCCATTTCATCATCATTATTTTTTGTAAACACCAGAATGCGTGTCGCATTGGTCGGGAGGGGAGTATTTGCGACGATAGAGTGACTCAAGTCACGTCCTGTTTTGACGATTTCTGTGATTTTTTCAAGCTTGGTTGTCGCATTAGAACCCCAATAAACGACGTAACTGGTAACATAGTCCTCATTCTCGGCCTTAACAATGCTGATTTCGCCTTCAAGCTGATCTTTATCCTCATCAATATCTTTGAAGGAAACCCCCTGCGCTTTTACTTTGGGTGCGCCAACATCTTTGATTTTGATGAAGACATTACTTGTGGCTTCCCCCTTTTCACTCTTGCTGAAAACAAGGATATAAGCCACACTGGCAGGAATCGCCTGATTGACAAAAGGGTGAGTGAGTGCTGCTCCAGTTTTATCAAAGGAAACAATAGCGTCCCCTAATTTTGTGGTTGCGTTGCTTCCCCAATACACGGTGTATCCCGCAATCAAACTTTCATCGCTTGCGGGCGTGACGGTCAGCGTTCCAGACAGTTTTCCCAATTCCTTATTTTCATCAGTAAATTCCACTTTTCCTGCGGTAATGGTCGCGACATCGACGGTTTCTGTCGCTTCTTCTGCTGCAGGTTGACTGGATTTTTTTGTATCCTCTTCATCAGAGGCGGATTGACATCCCATCATCAGAAACAGCGTAACGGCTATAAATATGTGCATGAGTTTTTTAAATTTCATGAAACCACCTCACTTTAATGTTAATCGGTATGAATTACATTTCACCCTTGCCATACAGGAGCAGGACAAAATAGTTTGTATCTATTTCTTAAAATATTTTACCCCAATCTAGCAAGTAATTTTATAATATTTTTTAAAGTCTCTGAAATTCATACTTTTAAGGCGAGTTTGCTTTTTTAAAGAACATTGGGAAATTCGAAAAACATCCTAAAACAGACAACCCTAAAAGCAAGGAGAGCCTTGATCGTTGATAGACGTGGCAAAACCACGTCACGAAATAAACTGTTGACTGGAAGTTAAAAACTGTCCGAAGAGTAAAGGAAAGAGAATTTCCATTCAGGAGTCTTGGAAAATCCGAAGGACTCCTGAATGGTTGAGGTTGTTGACTCAGCTTAGGAGCATCCGCTGGTTTCTCCACAGGAAACACATTTTAAGCATGAACCATTACGTACCATGGTGAATTGAAAGCACTTGGGACAGGGATCCCCTTCATAGCCTTTCATGCGAGCTTCCTGAATTTTCCCCGATTGAGAGGAGGCTCTCATTGCGATTGCCGTGGTCGCAGACGTTTTGTAGGAGTGCTCTAAGTTTACTTCTGACTTAGGCCGAAATTTCGGAAGTTCTATTTGCGGAAAGGCCTCTTCCTGTAACAGTAAAGTACTTTCCGCAGAACTGAGTGTTCGTTCAGAGATGACCTCTTCTTCGTGAAATTCAGGTTCTTTAGGTTTACGGGTGTGCATCGCACTGGATCGTAAATCGTCGGGAGCCACATGAGCCAAATCGTGACGACCCAGATAGGAAATGGCCAGTTCACGGAAAATATAGTCGATAATGGAGGTTGACATTTTGATTGAATCATTGCCGATCACCATGCCATTAGGCTCAAAACGTGTAAAAACGAACGCTTCCACAAACTCTTCCAAAGGCACACCATGCTGCAAACCTAGAGAAATCGCGATGGCGAAGCAGTTCATTAAACTACGGAAAGCCGCTCCTTCCTTGTGCATATCCAGAAAGATTTCTCCAATAGTCCCATCATCATACTCCCCGGTTCTCAGATAGATGTTATGTCCTGCAATCGTGGCCTTTTGCGTGTAGCCCAAACGTCGGTAAGGCATTGGACGCCGTTTGGCGAGATAGCGATGAATCACCTTCTCCGCAATCCGGACTTCAGTCGCTTGAGGGCGGGATTCCTCTTGCGAGGTTTCCTCCTCAGACTCAAGCAACAAGTCATCATCTTGAGAACTGGTGTTCAGCGGTTGACTCAACTTGGATCCATCACGATAAAGCGCATTACATTTTAAACCCAATTTCCAGGAAGTCAGGTAGGCCTCTTTCACAGCCTCTACTGTCGCGGTATCAGGTAAATTGATGGTTTTCGAAATGGAACCTGAAATAAAAGGTTGAGCCGCGGCCATCATGTTGATATGAGCAATGGCTTCAATATAGCGGAGGCCTTTTTTGCCACATTTGTTGGCACAGTCGAAAACATTGTAATGTTCTTCCTTCAAGTGAGGGGCTCCTTCAACAGTCATAGTCCCGCAGACGTAATCATTGGCGGCCTCAATTTCCTTATTGGAAAATCCAAGCTCATTCAAAATGCTGAAATTAAAATCATTGAGCTGCGCACTTGTAAATTTCAAGGTTTTTTTGCAAAAGGCTTCGCCTAAAATCCATTTGTTAAAAACAAAAGAAATATCAAAGGCGGATGATAATTGTTCATCAATTTTGTGAATAATCTCATCGGTAAATCCCTTTTCTTTAAGGGATTTTGCGTTGATGCAGGGACTTCCCGCGAGACTTCCTCTGCCCTTAACATATCCGACAATGGAGTGAATTTCAGCGTCACTATAACCCAGTTTTTTGAGTGCGGGAGGAATGGATTGGTTGATGATTTTGAAATAGCCTCCGCCGGCGAGTTTTTTAAATTTAACTAACGCAAAATCAGGTTCGATACCTGTGGTATCGCAATCCATCAACAGACCGATAGTCCCTGTCGGAGCAATCACCGTCACCTGTGCATTTCGATAACCGTATTGTTCTCCCAGTTCCAACGCCAGGTCTGCGGAGTCTTTAGCAACATTTCGCAATTCAGCAGGACAGTATTTACTATCAATCCCAATGGGCTTAATTTGCAGTCCTTCATACTCAGAATCGGGAACACCGTATACGGCTCGACGGTGATTTCTGATCACTCGTAACATACTTTCTTTGTTACGTTCATAACCTGCGAAGGGCCCCAGTTCTTTGGCCATTTCCGCGGAAGTCGCGTAAGAGGTCATGTGCATAATGGCTGTGATCGCACCGCAGATCGCCGTTGCTTTTTGAGAATGATAAGGAATTCCACTCACCATCAAGTAGGTTCCCATATTGGCATACCCCAAGCCTAAAGTACGAAATTCATAAGAGAGTTCGGCAATCCGTTGACTTGGGAATTGTGCCATCAAGACACTGATTTCGAGAACAACCGTCCATAAACGCGCCGCATGTTGGAAGGACTCAATATCCAGAGTTCCTGTTTCTGGAGTTGCAAACTTGAGCAGATTTAAGGAGGCGAGATTACAGGCGGTATCATCCAGAAACATGTATTCACTGCAAGGGTTCGAGGCCCGGATAGGACCATCATTAGGACACGTATGCCATTCGTTGATGGTGGTATCAAACTGAATTCCCGGATCAGCGCAAGACCATGCGGCAAAAGTGATTTGTTCCCACAGTTCTGACGCTTTTATCGTCTTACACGGTTGAGGTTCTCTGCCTTCAGCCTTAGCTTTAACTTTTTCCGTTCTCCAGTAAAGGTCCCACCCCTTATCCTCTTGAAAAGCTTGCATGAAGTTATGGCTGATTCGAATGGAGTTATTCGCATTCTGTCCTGAGACAGTGGCGTAGGCTTCGGAATTCCAATCGGTATCGTATTCATCAAACAGGACCTGGGTGTAGCCTTGGCGTGCCAGTTGAAGGATTCGTTCGATGTAATGGGCAGGCATATAGGCGAGACGTGCCTTTCGGATCACTTTTCTTAAAGCTGTATTTTTCTTCTTGTCAAAGCGTTCCGCTTCATTTTCCCAACCCCAAATGGCTTCAAATAAAGCGTAAATGAGTTGCTTGATACTTTTTGACCCCGCGACCAAAGCGGCCACTTTTTGTTCTTCTCGAACTTTCCAATTCACAAAGGCTTCAATATCGGGGTGGTCCAGATCCAAACAAATCATCTTGGCCGCTCGTCGGGTCGTTCCACCTGATTTGATTGAGCCTGCCGCCGTATCCCCAATTTTAAGAAAAGACATCAACCCCGAAGAAGCGCCTCCTCCAGAAAGCGACTCCCCATTTCCCCGAATATCAGAATAATTCGTTCCTGTTCCTGATCCATATTTGAACAAACGCGCCTCACGTTGCAACAAATCCATGATTCCACCCTCTTGAACCAGATCATCTTTGACGGACTGGATAAAACAGGCATGAGGTTGAGGGTGAGTGTACGCATCTTCCGACTTGACGGCTTTTTGAGTTTCAGGGTCAACATAATAATGCCCTTGAGAAGGACCCGTAATCCCATAAGACCAATTCAAGCCTGTATTGAACCACTGGGGAGAATTGGGAGCGGCCATTTGGTTTGCCAGCATGTAACGAATCTCGTCATAAAAGGCCTGGGCATCGGTCTCACTATCGAAGTAATGATGCTTATGTCCCCAGTACGTCCAACATCCCGCTAACCGCTTAAACACCTCTCGAGAGTCTTTTTCAACAGTGGTTCGATCGGCGTCTGGCAGTTCTTCTAATTTTTTCTGATCAGGCACAGAGGCCTGTAGCCATGCGGGAATGCCTTTTTCCTTGATTGATTTTGTGAATTTGGGGATGCCGGCCTTTCTGAAGTATTTCTGTGCAATAATATCAGTCGCAACTTGGCTCCAACCCTTTGGAACCATGACGTCTTTAAGCTCAAAAACAACGGAACCGTCAGGATTACGAATGATTGATGTTCTTGGAACGAATTCCAAAGACTGATAGGGATCTTTCCCTTCCTGAGTCAATAAGCGCTTTATTTTCATAGAAATCCTTTTCTGTGACGTGGATGATGTTTGAAGATAGAGAAAGGTTCCTCCCAGAATCAATTTCTCCCCAATTTAAAACAACTATTAGTCTTGAATCATTGCTCACAGTAGTTCATCCTGAGATGCAAATCAATTATAAATTATTCTTTATAAATCAAAGGCTTGCATTTTAAACTACTGATATCAAAAGACATTAAAATTTAGCGATGAAGCATTTTTTTTCAAAAGGCCTGTTAAGCAGCCTTTCCGTTTTAGGATCCGGGTTTTGTTTTTATATGTCAACGGTCAGCATCCGCTGGGCTCGTCAAGACGTATTCATAGAACCTGTTTTTTTTGTATTTTCACGATTTTTTTTGGGGATCATGGTGGTGGGGGTAATTTTTGTCGCCAAAAAGAAACGTCCCCGTCCTCGACGCTATGATCTATTGATCACACGTGCTCTTTTCAATGTGATCGCGGTTTACTGCTTTTTTAAGGGAGTCCATGAGACAACGGTCGCCGAAGCCAATATTCTGAATATGACCTATCCGATATTTATTGCGATGATCACCTGGATTTTTATGAAAGATCAGCGAAATCTCAAGATCTTAATAACGGTATTGATTGCCTTTACAGGGGTGGTTTTGGTATTAAACAGGGGGTCCATTGAGATGAAGTGGGAAAATTTATGGGCATTAGCTTCAGGAATTACGGCGGCCTTTGCCATCATTGCCTTAAATTCGGCAAGACAACACAACGACACCGATACCGTTCTGCTCTTTACGTTTGGTGGGGGATGTGGCGTGATATATCTCCTTTTTCATGAGCAGATTTATCTTCCAAACTTCGAAGAATTGTATTACTTATCCCTTTGTGCCGCGATGGCGATCACAGGTCAATATTTGTTAACCTTGGGACTCAAGTATATTTCTGCGGTTGAAAGTAGTATTATCTCATCAACCCGCATTCTTTTAGCCGCATTTTTAGGACCGCTCATCGCATCGGACCCTGCTCTGACACTCACAGGTTGGATGGGGGCGTTACTGATTTTTGGCGCTAATGTTTACGTAGCCTGGTGTCAAGTAAGAGCAAAATAACGGTTCCGTGGGTATTTGCCACAGAGACACAGAGGCAGAGAAAAATAAGAATATTGATAAGCGCTCTGGGCCTCGGTGTCTCTGTGGCTGAACAATTACAAAGCAAAAGGGAAGTAAAGGGAAAAAATGACATTTCAGTTTTTCAAACGTTACTGGGTACAAATAGGGTTGATGTTTTTCGGCCTGATGCTCACGCAAGGAGAAGGTTCCTGCCTTTTTGCCAAAAGCCCCATTTTTATACCCAATTATGACCGCATTGAAGAACTCCGGCATGACCTTTATAATCTGCGTTTTCTGGAATCCCGTCCAAAGGCACAGCAATTTATTGAAGAGACGCAGGGTGCGGAACGGGCGACCTACGAGTCGGTTTACAGTTACATGGAATTAACCGTTACTTATGAGAAAAATTCGAAAGAAACACAAGCACAGTTGGAATCTTTTGATAAATATACCGACAACGCCATTCTGCTGCTGGAAGCGCAAGTCGCAAAAGAACCCCAAAATCCGGTATGGCAGGTTTATTTAGGAGCGGTACTCGCCATGAAAGGGGGTGTTGATATCGCGGTTCGTAAATCCTATTGGAATGCTTACAAATATGGAATGAGGGGTGTTGATATTTTCAAAGAGCTGCGTGAACGTTATCCTGATTTCTATGATTCTTCAATCAGCACCGGCATTTTGAAAATTATGATTTCCCGTGCGCCCTGGATTATTCAAAAAGTGGCTTCCTTTGTTGTAACAACCGGTACCATAGAAGAAGGATTGAGTGATTTGGAGGAAGTCATGCAGAAGGGTTCTTATGTACAAACCGAAGCTCGTATGTTTCACTCCTACATGATGCGAATCAAAATGCCGGATGACTTACGGATTCAGATCTTGCCCCGACTTTTTCCTTTGATTAGGCAATATCCTGGAAATGTCCAACTTTATATCCTCATTGCTTTGGGCTATGATACTGTGGGTGATTATCAAAAATCTGGATATTACGCGCATTTAGGGATGAACCAACTTAAACTTCAAAAAACCCAGTTTATAGAAAGGAACCGGATCCCTTTACAGGAGTATCTTTTGTTTTTTATCTATAAAAGTATAGCTCGTTCCAATCAATGGGAAAGTCTCTTGACACAGACAGAAAGGGGCCATGCTCCCTCAAGTGTCTCAAAGACCTTTCACGCCTTAGCCTTGGTTCGAACAAAGCAATATCAAAAGTCGATTCAATTAGCGAAAGAGGTCTTAGACCATCTCGAACCTAAAGAGTTTTCGATGCCGTTTTTTATGGCACCGTTTGATTTCTCTGTAGAAAGTCGACTCAAAGAATTGCTTGAAGACATCATTGATGCGAATGAAAAACAATTATAAGGATCTTTAGTTGAGATAGCCCCAATCCTTAAATTGTTCCTGTAGTTCAAATAGTTGACTGTCTGTATTTTCTGTTGTAGGAACTAACTGATGCCCGTCTCGGTTAACTTACTCACAGCGTCTTTCACCTTCGTCAGCTATGAATTCTTTGCTCCATTTTGAACACTTCTTTCCTTATTCCATTCCTCCCTTTTTAACCATGATAGCTGCGTTTTTCCTGGCGTCGGTAACGCTGCGGGCAGGACGGGAGCATCGCTCTTATCAGTTATTTACGGTTTATTCGTTATTGCAGGGAGTCTTTTACCTTCATGTCACCCTTGAAACACTCTGGACGTCCAAAGTGGTTGCGCTGTATTTTGCGCGCTGTATTTTTATGATTTATGTTTTCATTATTCCTGTCTCAGTTCATTTTATTCACAACATACTAGGTATTACCAAGCGTCAATGGTTGCTCAGGGGACTTTACCTTTCCTGTATTCTTTTCCTGTTTGTGATCCCGACTTCTCACTTTATAACGGCAAACCGGGACTCGTTTTATGCCATTTTACCGGTTCCCAATGAGGGCTTTCATCTGTTTATTTTATTTTCCATTGCTGCCATTGTTTATGGGATTAGCCTTTTATGGGCCGAATATAGAAAAGTGAATAATCCCTTCAAGCAGCGGATGATTAAATATGTATTGAGTGGAATTGTCCTGAGCGGAGTGATGACCTTGACCCATGCTTTTCCTATGTTGGGGATTTCCATCTATCCTCCTGGAAACTTTGGTTTTCTCCCCTTGGCGTTGATGGCTTATGGAATTCTGCAACACCAACTGTTGGACACGACTAAAAGCTGGCTTTCACAAGAAACTTCTTCAAAAATTATTATTGCGCTGATTTGGAGTCCTGTTTTTTTTAGTCTCCTGTTTGTGCTGTTCTCATCAAGGGCTGGATTTCGGAATGATCTATACCAGCACTTTTTAAACTATTCGATACCGCCCTTGTTTACGGTCATTGTTTGCTTTGGTGTGACGTCTTTCTGCTTAACTCGCAGCAAGATGAAAGTGGAGCATTTTCTCTTTGGCCTGATGTGCTGGCTATGGGGCGGGCTTGCGCTGGAAATGTTATTCACCGAAAATCTTCGGGAACCTGGCATGGCCATTTTGATTGTCCGAATCAATCATTTTTTCCTGGTCAATCAAACGGCACTCAGTCTCCACCTGGGCTATCGAATTGTCAATCGTTCAGGCAGGAAACTGGTTATCTTCAATTATCTGCTTGGTTTCTTTTTTATGTTTTGGACTCATACACCTCATTATTACAAAGATACCATGTCACATTATATGTGGGGGTTTTATCCTCAGGGGAATTGGGCCTTTCAGCTTTTTTCCATCAATGGGATCCTCATCTTGTTGTGGGTCATGGTTTTATTGCTGCAACATTGGATGCATGAAACTGATGAGGAGAAAAGTAAGCAAATATTTTATATATTTATCGGTTTGGTGGTTGTCTCCGTTTTTAATTTTGGCAGTATTCCTGCCGTTATGGGAATGAATATTTATCCCTTGGGAAATTTTACATTTTTAGCGGTCATGGTTACCGCTTATGGTATTTTTCGTCATGATGTACTGCATATCAATTCATACGCTAAAAAGAGGATCATTGAAAAAACTTCTCAACTCCTCATAGTCACAGGCTATGTGAGCTTGATTTGTTTATTTTTTTGGGCATGGAGAAGCTTGAGCTGGTCTCATATTTTTAATCGGCTGACTCCTTACACGGTACCCTCTTTGATTTCCTTTCTTTCCTGTCTGTTCTTGTCCTTTGTCCTGTTGAGAATGCCCCAAAAACAAAAGGAAGTTTGGGTTTTTAATTTTATGTGTCTGTGTTACGCCTTTTTGAGTTTGGATTTCTTTCTTGCGGGATTTCTGGTGGATTTGTCAGTTTTTTTGATCATCACACGTTGGGATCAGTTTTTTTTGGTCTTGTTGATGCTGGGGTTAAATCTACATCTGTTGTTTTTATTGACCCATGATCAAAGGCATCTTTGGTTAAGCCGAGGAGGATACTTCATGGGTTTCCTGATGGCCTCCTTGTCCCATACTCAATGGTACTTCCAAGACAGTGTTTACTCCTATTTTTGGGGAGTGGTCGTAAAAAAAGCGATTCTTTTTGATGTAATGAGCAGCCTTTGGTTGTTGGGGACGATTTATGTGATTGTAGCCATGTATAAGGTTTATAGGAACACAAAACAAGTTTATGAAAAACATCGACTCACCTATGTCATGTTTGGCTATCTCGTTACGGCCCTGCTCAGTTTAGGCAATATCCCGGCTTTAAATGGGTTTGAATTATATCCCCCCAGTAATTTCCTCTTTATTCCAATCTTACTGTTTGCCTATGGTTTGCTGGTTCATAATAAAAAGGAATTAGTACAAACCATACGCTTGTTTGTCTATTGGAGCGGACTGGCCGGTTTTGTCTTGTTGCTCTGTATCCTGTTGTTAAACACAGGGCTGGTACAACCTTCTTTAGGCCATTATCTGCTAGGCAGCCTTATCATCCTAACCAGTACCTCTTTCTTTTCTCAGGCTTGGCACGCGGTGCTTTTTTTATTTTTCGAACATGAAAAAGAGGCTTTGCAACAAGCGTTTACCTTTATCATGGAACTGCTCTCCCGAGTAACGCGTCATCGGGAATTGTATCAGTTTGTGAGTTATTCCCTTTTTAAAATTTTGTCTTCAAATCGTTGTACCCTTCTGGTTCAAACCTCCTCAGGGCATCACTTTTCTGGGTGGTCCTATCTCAGTTTTCAAAGCAATTTTTTTTCAACAGCGGATCCGCTCAACGAGAGCGAATGTCCTGTGGAAATCATCAATGATTCTATGTTGTTAATCTGGTTGAAGCAACAAAAAGCGGGAGTGACTCAAGAAGAGGTTGAGGAATGGATTTATACCGAGAAAAGCCCTCAAAAGATTGAACCGATTTTTTTAGAGGCAGAATGGATCCAACCCATCTTCTATGAGGATCAATTGTCAGGGTTACTCCTGCTTGGAGGCAAAACCAACAGTGCGGTGTATACCCAAATGGAAAAGGAGTTTTTATATCAACTGTCCATGGCGCTTGGACCTCACATCCATACCCTGAATATGATTCAAGTGTTGGAAAACAAAGTCCAGGAAAGAACCGAAGCGCTTTCAGTCGCGTTAATCGAAGCAAAAAATAAGGAACAGGAAATTTCTCATTTCAGCCAAGTCATCCAAGCCATCAATTCCTCGATGGAACTGGATAATGTTTTGGGATGCGTTCGCAATGCGTTACAAACCTTTTTTGAGTTTGATCAATTAGGCATTTGGCTCATTGATGAAGAGCGTCAGGCGTTGAACTTTGTTAAAGTCTATGGGGAAGGGGTTTCCGATGCACAGGTGGAACGGATGAAAAAGGTTAGACTCTCGTTAGCCCACCAAGGGAGTTGGTTTATTAAGGCCATCCACGATAATGAGCCTAAATACGTATCTCCCATTACCAATGAAATCCTGTGCTTTTTTGATGAGAAAGACTTGGAAATACACCAGCAGATTCGTTCGAAATCCTATTTGTTTTATCCTATGGAAATTCAACAAAAGGTAATTGGTGTGATTGCTTTTGGACACAGTACTACCCCTTTTGAATTAACAGATGATCAGGTTTTTAAGACCCAACGTTATATTGCCCCCATCTCCAATGCCATCAACAACGTCAACTTGTTGGCACAGACCAAAAAAGCATTTTTGGAGGCTCAGGCAAAAGAGCAGGAGATTGTGAATATCAATCAGGTGGTCCAGGCCGTCAACTCCACCCTGGATCTTGATAAAGTGGTAGACACCGCCAAAAAAGCGTTATTAGAAATATTTCATTTCGAGGTGGTGTCCATCATGGTTGTTGATGAAGCTCAGCAGGTCGTCGTGACTCAAAAAGTTTATGGAGATATTCTTGGGCCTGAACTTATAAAACAATTTTGTAATGTCCCGGTTCCCCTCAACAGCCAGGAGAGCGCGGTGACCTATTCCTTACATACGGGGAATCCTCTTTACATTCCTGTTGTGGAGTCCTCACGCATGGGGTCCATTGATAAACAATTTTATGATATTTATCCTTTTCATTCCTTACTTCTGATGCCGCTAAGTGTTCAAGGAAATGTGATTGGGTTTATGAATTTTTTTTCGCTTCATGAAGCCTTTCACCTTGATGAATCGGATATCCTTAAGATCCAAAATTTTGTAACTCAAATTGCCAATGCGGTCTACAATGCTCACCTGACCAAAGAAATCGAACATATCAACGCGTCACTGGAACAAAAGGTAGAGGAGCAAACAAAAGAATTAAAACTCGCGTTGGAAAAGTTACAGGAAGCGGACAAATTAAAAGATGAATTCCTCGCAAATACTTCTCATGAACTCAAAACACCGTTACATGGAATTATTGGTTTGGGCGAAGCCTTGCTTGATGGCACGGTCGATCTCCTCAATAAGGAGCAGGCGTATAGTCTTCAAATGATCATTCAGAGTGGCAAACGACTTTCCAGCCTGGTCAACGATATTCTCGATTTTTCCAAAATGAAACATCATGAACTTCAATTACAGTTAAAAGTCGTGGACATCAAAAGTATCAGCAATATTGTGATGGCTCTAAGCACCCATTTGATTGCTAATAAACCGATTACCTTGAACAACCAGATTCCTGACGATTTGCCTTTGGTGTCTGCTGATGAATCCCGACTCCAGCAAATTCTGCTTAATTTGATAGGAAATGCCATTAAATTCACTTGGGAAGGGAACGTGACGATTTTTGCGAAACAAGTAGGGGCGAACCTTCAAATTGATGTTTCCGATACTGGGATCGGCATTGCGGAAGAGCATCAGGAAATTATTTTTCAATCCTTTAAGCAGGCGGATGGCTCTATTTCCAGAGAGTTCGGCGGTACAGGACTGGGATTAGCTGTGACTCAGCAGTTGGTGGAACTTCAGGGAGGAAAAATTGAAGTCAAAAGTCAAGAGGGTAAAGGCTCGGTCTTTTCTTTTCAGTTGCCCATTGCCTCAACACAGATACTTGACTCAGAGCAGGAACGTAACGGAACGCTCTCACTTCTTAAAGGCTTTTCAGAGCAAAATGGAGACAACGCGTCGGGTCTGTTGATGCAAAACGAGCAGGAGGCTGATTCTTTACCTGAGGGAACAACGGTAAGGACAACCGAGAGGGTCTCTTTGGGACAAACTATTCTGGTGGTTGATGATGAAGTGGTGAATGTTCATATTCTGAAAAGTCATCTGCAGTTGAGTAATTACAAGATACTCACCGCTTATGACGGAATTCAGGCGCTGGAGCTCTTGTCCCAGCATGTACCGGATTTAATTCTGTTAGACGTAATGATGCCAAGAATGAGTGGTTATGAAGTGTGTCAAAAAATTAGGGAAAGTTATAGTAGTATCGTTTTACCAGTCATCATGCTCACCGCGAAAAATCAGGTAATTGATTTGGTTGAAGGCTTCCAGTCAGGTGCTAATGACTACTTAACGAAACCCTTTCACAAAAAAGAACTCCTTTCCCGGGTACAAATGCATTTGCAACTCAAAATGTTGGCCTTTGCCATGAAGGAATCTGAGCGCCAACAGATGGAGTTGAAAACCGCGCAAACCGTCCAAAAACGCTTACTTCCCCAGTTTGATCCACAATTAGAAGAAATCGAGATTGCCAGCTTTTATCAGTCTGCCTCAGAATCCGGTGGGGATTGGTATGATTATGGTTATTATCAAGACACCAACCGTTTGGATGTAGTCATCGGAGATGTGACAGGACATGGCGTTTCCGCGGCTCTGATCACGGCAATGGCAGACAGTATTTATCACTCGATGGAAGAACATCACCGCAGAATTATCGCCAATGGAACCTCCCATCAACTCTTGCATCCTACTTATTTTTTGGAATTGTTGAATAATCTGATGATCAAAAGTACTGATTCCTCCTATGCCATGACCTTCTTTTATTCGGCAATTGATCTCAAAAAAAAGAACCTGCTTTACTCCAATGCGGGGCATAACCCTTGTTTTATTTTCCGGCCTTCTCAATTCAAATTCATTCGCAATGGAAAAGAGCATAAAAGTTCGATTCTGCATTTGAAAAGTCAAAACGCCCCTTTAGGTTACGATTCTGATGCTGTTTTTAAGATGGATATTCAACCTCTTCAAACGGAGGATGTCCTCATTTGGTACACCGATGGTCTGGTAGAAAATACCAATGCTCAAGGCCAGATGTTTGGCAGTATGCCCCTGAAGTGGATTATCAAACAATGCGCGAATCTCAATGCGTCAGAAATCAAAGATCGTATCATTTCAGCATTCCATCAGCATTGTGGTGATTATCCTCCTGATGATGACATTACCTTAATTGTCGCAAAAATAAAATAAGGGGTGATTCCACAAAAAATATCGTGACTACTCAGATATTGCCACAGAGACACAGAGACACAGAGGAGACTTATCTCAAAAACTACTCATTGCGTCCAATGCTGACGCGTTGGGTAATGCGTTGCAGGCCATGGTTTCCGCCTTAAAGCAAAAAGCGTCTTTGGCAACCCAGATTGCTCAAGCTGATTTATCGCATGAGGTAGAAATCTCTTCGGAGCAGGATGAGCTTGGGAAAGCTTTGCGATACATGCATCAAGGCCTAAATACGCTTTTAGGAAAAATAATGTCGGCGACCCTTGAAATTGCGGAGGGAGCCAGTCAGATCGAATATTCCAACCAATCCCTCGCTGAGGGGGCCCTCAAACAAGCCGGTTCTTCAGAGCAAATCAGTACCTCCATGAAAATTGTGGCCGCACAAACCGAACACAATGCGAGCAACGCCCATAGGTGTTCGTGGTTTTAAATCATAATAAATTCAATTGGCTTCTTGTTGAAAAGATGACATTCTGGACATTTTGCTAACACAGCCCCCAGGAGGCCAGCATGAACAAAGAAGAGAGTCATCTCAAACAAATCAAGCAAGAGCTTGCCACAATTATCCCGGCCAAAGATGGACGAAGTCCAATCAGTCCATTGGCCTTCGTTGTCAACTTAATCTTCTGCTATTTGGGAGACACTAAAAAGACCTCCTTAGAGACCATTCGCCGCCAAATGATGGGCCGTCTCAAAACGAATATCAGTCGCGGCGCCTTCTGGGAACGTCTTGCTCGTAATCGGTTAAAACACTTTTTGATCATGGTGGTTTCAACGTTAATTTCCAAACTTTCAGGCTGCCTGATGATCGGTTCAGAAATCCTTCCTATACTTGGAATTAGCGGAATTTTGCTTGTCGATTCCAGTTCCTTTACTCTTTGGGATGGCGCAAAAAACGCTTACCCGGGAACCTTTACCAACGCGGCAATCAAATGGCATGAGTGCTTTGATTTGTTATCGGGGAAACTAAACTGGTTTAAGCTCACAGCAGGCAGTACACATGATCGACAATCATAGGTGTTCTGGATTTTTTCTATTTTTAATCATGTACTTAGAGAGACGCCTCATAATTGTCTCTAAAACCGGTAATTCACGGATATTTTTTATCCTTGTTTAACGGGCATTTACGGGCACCCCAAAATCTGGATTTTAACCAACTGATTATAAATAATAAAAATCCCGAACACCTATGAATCTGGACTTTGAATTTTTCAAATCCACTTTAAATTGATATCACTGATCGCAACCCAAACCCCTCCTACGGAAAAATACCGTCAAAGATGGCGGAACTGCGCACGGTTCCTACAGCTTGAGACATGGAAAAGGAAGATGCCTTCATCAATTGAGTATTCTGTGTCACATTTCCAAAGAGAAATTTAATGGTTCCGCCATCATGCGATGCCGCGGCTAAGCCTTGGAGCCTTAAGGGTTCGTCAAAGCATTGGGCACCAATTTCTTTCCAGTCTTCTCCATTCCAGGCGGCATACCCCCGTGCGCATTTTGCTTGATCATAGATGTGCAATTTAAGGAAGAGGATACCATTGGGATCTTGCCATCCACTGGGAACATGAACTGAACTCAATTCGGTGCTAGAAGATGAGGACGATGGACTGGTTCGAAATTGAATCCGAATCTTGTTCTCATCGGCTGGACGGCAAACCGCAAAATAACTGGCACCTGACGTAGCGGATGCTCTTGCCATCAAACAACCTTTCGCCCAATGATCCACATGACTATTGACTGTTGAGACAAACGCAGTCCAGTTTGTTTCTTTTAAATCGTCGTTTTGGTTATAGAGGAAAAGAAAAGAATCCTTATCATTCCATATATCACCTGAGTCCACTTCAATACCAATGATGTTTGTGGATTCCTCATGGTTCTTCGAGATGGGACAGTTGACAGGATCCATACATTGAAATGGAAACCCCTTGGCATTATGGGTAGAGGAATAGGTATCTTCATGATAATTCACAGCGTTATTCGCCAAGTGATGTCCATGATTCATAATAATTTTGGAAAATAAGGAAGAGCCGTCCGCATAATAGACACGACTCACCAGATTCGCTTCATACGTTGCTTTAATCAAAGGGTAGTTTTCGTCCTTGTTGGCATTAAAGTTATAAAAAATCGCATCGGATTGTGGTGCACCCGTTCCCGCTGTAAAACCAGAAACTTGGAAGGGATCCTGACCTGCTGGAAGGTACTCCCTCGCCCCATCAGCGATAATATACAAAAACTTTCCTTTCAGGGTTCCTAATGTAGGCCAACTACATCCAGGCAGGGTTACGGTTTCAAGGAGTGTTGTGGCATGAGGACATGCGGCTTTTAAATCAGCAGGCGTTAGCAGAGAACTTTCTCCTAAGTACGCTTTCATCAAAGCATCCAGGTCATTGGATCGATAACCGTCATGCCGAAACCCCTCTTTGAAATCGAAAAAGATGGTTACAATTTCATGATTCGGGATGGCTTTTTGAAAGGCTTGGACTTGTTCCAATCCATCGCTTAAGTAAGCCAAGGAACCATAGTTGAGGTCTTCAATCGAATGATAGACGTACCAATCGCCTTTGGGCGCAAAGGAGCCAGCTTCACCAAGTAACCCGGAATGACTTTTGGTATGCACGTCGAACTCAATTGAGCGGATGCGGTGATAAATCATTTGATCCAGATACCCCTCAAGACGTTGATATGAATTATGAGAGGCTTTTTGATAAACCTGATTGTAGGGCAATTTGTCAACTTTTTCTGTGGTAATTGTTGGATCTTCCGTACCAAACATCCACTTTAAAAAATTGTAAATCGCCTCAAACAATGAAATCAGAGAGACCCTTGCGGACCTGTTTACGGAGACCAACTCATTGTTAGCGTTTAAGAAGGTATCAAACTTTTCTCGAAAATCAGCATCATTTAATAAACGGGTTTGTAGTTCTCCAACCGCAAAAATCCCATTTTCGTTAAGAAACTGAGTAAACGATTCCAAAACCGTTTGAGTTTTCGCCCGATCATCGCCTTCGAGAGTCTCAAGATAGCGGGTGACTTCGGAAGTGATCAAGGCATGCTTGTTGGGAGGGGTTGATGTTGGAACAAGCAGTATCAAGTCTTCCGCATTCCCACTCTTGGGGGTCGTTTTAGTTTCTGCCTCACTTGAGGACTTCTTGGTGACATAGCATGCTTGAAATAAGAATAACACGGCTCCTATCAACAAAGTAGTGATCTCTTTTTGAAAATTATGATACATTAATGTCTTTTGGATGGTTTTCATGGATTTTTCTCAAAAGTCAACATATTCGGGTTATCCATTAAAGCGGGACAGATAAAGGGTGAGTTATCATCCACCCTACTTATCTGCTGAATTAATTAAGTGTCCCGCCTTAATTACTCATGTTACGCATTACTTCTCGTTACCAAGCGGATGAAGCTGGAGCTTCAAAAATAAATTGATTCCCAAGCTGAAACTTGGGAACCAGAGGCGCACTGGGAGCTTGAGAACCAGAGGCGTACTGCATTTAGGAACCAGAAGTGCGTAACATGCGTTATTTAAATGAACGTCTCTTGTATTGATAAACGATGGTACTACTAAGCCTATTCAATATTCTTGCTGAAACGTCAACCACTATTTCAAATTTATGTCCATCAAGCATCTTCTGGGGCGTCTCTGCAAATGGCTATAGTCATCGTTTCGCTAAAAGGCCGTAAGTTTTGAAATCCGGCTTCGACTCCGCTCAGCCTCCGGGTGCGTTCCCTGAGCGAAGTCGAAGGGACATTGGCGAAACGATGACTATGGCCTGATGTTTTTTTGGGGCGTAAGCTTGGCGACTCTCCTTTTCCATAATAAGCGCAGATAGCATCTTTGATAAAGTTAGTGACATTACGGTTTTGTTGTCTACAAGAGGCTTTTCCTGTTATCATTCTTTCAACAAAAAATTCACATGGACTGTACCGTAAATTTTGGTTTTTATGACTTCAAAAGAGGGGGCAATGTGATAGAGCAGGGTTGTCGGAGATTCTACCACAACAATGGATTCATTGGGGATGGAAGGAAGTTTCGCAAGAAGAGGCAGAATTTTTTCATACTCGCCTTGATGATAAGGAGGGTCCACGAAGATCAAACAGGGGTGGTCATTGTCAAAGTAAGCCAACCATCGTTCTGCTTTATTTTGAACGGTACATCCCTGCGAATCCAATACTTTACAGTCCTTGACGTTTCGTTTCAAAATTTCATAAACAGAGTAATCGTTTTCAATAAAAAAAGCCTTTTTCGCACCTCGGCTTAAGGCTTCCAGACCCAGAGCTCCGCTTCCCGCATAAAGATCCAACACCACATATTGATTTAACGGTCCGAACTGATTCAGTACATTGAAAACAGCTTCTCTGACTTTATTGGCTGTAGGACGTACCTGTTTTCCTTCAGGGACTTTCAATTTTTTTCCGCGGCATGTACCGCTAATAATGCTAATCATTTGTATTTCGTTAATGCTCAGGGCCGCTCAAATAGGCTTCGCTGACCTTATTTCATTAATAAGAAATTCATTGAGTCTCCGCCATACTCTAATTTTAGATTGTAGATGAGTTCACTCTCGGGTAAAAGCAGGTACCTACAAATGATAAACCCTACAATTTATTGACTTGGAAAGAACCATGGAAGAACAAGAAGATCAGCCGCAAATTCGCTTAGACAAATTAAAGACGCTACGGGAGATGGCCATTGACCCGTATCCCTATTCCTATCAATGCACTCATACCATCCAGGAGCTTCGTAATCAAGCGGATACGCTGTTGCAATCGGAAGTTTCAGTTGCTATTGCAGGACGTCTCATGGCTGTAAGAGGTAAAGGCAAAGCCATTTTTGGGAACCTGCAAGCACAACATCAGCGGTTACAGATATATGTTCGTATTGATGAAGTTGGGGCGGAATCCTTTCAAGTTTTTAAAATGCTTGATATCGGCGATTTTATAGGCCTTCAGGGCATTTTAATGTCTACAAATACCGGGGAATTAACCCTTCGTGTGAAGCACTTACAGTTACTTGCAAAGGCGACACGTGCTTTACCCGTGCCTAAAATCAAGGAAGTTGATGGAGAGACCCTTGTTTTTGATGAAGTCAAAGATAAAGAGTTCCGCTATCGTCAACGTTACGTGGATTTGACTCTTAATGAAAAGGTAGCGCAGGTTTTTATAAAACGGGCTCTGATCATCCAGACCATTCGAAACTATCTGTTGTCTCAGCGATTTTTGGAAGTAGAAACACCTACCTTACAATCCGTCTATGGTGGAGCAAACGCCAATCCCTTCAAAACTCATCACAATGCTTTAGGCATTGATTTCTATCTGCGGATTTCCAATGAACTTTACCTGAAACGCCTGGTCGTTGGAGGCTTTGAACGTGTTTTTGAATTTGTAAAAAATTTCAGAAATGAAGGCATAGACCGAACTCATAATCCCGAATTTACCGCTTTGGAATTTTATCAGGCCTATGCGGATTATACGGATATGATAACTCATTGCGAGTCTATTTGGGAAGCTTGTGCGCTTGCGGTTCATGGAAAAACAACTTTTGAATCCCAAGGCCATGTCCTCGACGTTAAAGCCCCTTGGGAGCGCATTACGATGCTGGATGCTGTAAAAAAATATGCAGCTATTTCCTTTGATACCTTGAATGACGATGAGGTGCAGGCTTTATTTAAAGCACGAAGATGGGTGATGGAGGGTGTGTTTACTCGTGGGAAAGCGTTACAGTTTATTTTTGAAGAATTATGCGAAGAAAAATTAATCCAACCCACCATTGTCATCGACTATCCTCAAGAAAGTAGTCCCCTGTGTAAAAAACATCGAACTCAGGAAGGCCTGATTGAGCGCTTTGAAGCGTTTATGAATGGTTGGGAAATTTCAAATGCGTATTCCGAATTAAATGATCCAGTGAAACAACGGGAGTTGTTAGAAGATCAAGTGGAGCGGGGACGTGGCGGAGAAGCGGAAACCCATCCTTATGATGAAGATTTTATACGAGCAATGGAATATGGAATGCCACCGATGGGAGGGATTGGCTTTGGTATTGATCGCATGGTGATGTTACTCACCAATCAAACAAATATTCGCGATGTGATCCTGTTTCCGACGATGCGTCCTGAAAAATAATTTCCAAGGAAAACTGTGAAACTTAATTTGGCTTTTGATAAACAAGAAGGGCTCCTGCCTGTGATTGTCCAAGACGAACAAAGCAACGAAGTCCTCATGCTCGCTTATGTTGATCGGGAAGCGTTGGAACAAACTCAAAAAACAGGTAAAGCGCATTTTTATTCCCGCTCAAAAAAACGTCTGTGGATGAAAGGCGAGTCCTCGGGACATATTCAAGAAGTTCAGGAAATTTTAGTAGATTGTGATCAAGATACGTTGATATACAAAGTCCGTCAAATTGGCGGTGCGGCTTGTCACACAGGGTATCGAAGTTGTTTCCATTCCCGACTCAGCTCCGAAAATACGCTGGAGCTGAATCACTGTGAAAAAGTGTTTAATCCTCAAGATGTTTACTCCACATAAGGTATAAGGATGATGCAATGACGATTTTTAGCTTAGAAGGACATACTCCTGAAATTGATAATTCTGTATATATTGCTCCGAGCGCACAGGTCATTGGACAAGTGATGATAGGTCCTCGGTCTTCAGTTTGGTTCAATACGGTGCTTCGAGGGGATACCGAGCCCATCACCATTGGCAGTGAAACCAATATCCAAGATTTGTCCATGTGTCATGCGGATCCGCAGAAGCCTTTAAATATCGGAGACCGAGTCACCGTTGGGCATCGTTGCATTTTGCATGGATGCCGCATTGAAGATGATTGTTTGATCGGTATGGGCGCCATCATCATGAATGAAGCTCATATTGGGAGAGGGTCAATCATAGGTGCCGGGGCTGTCGTTTTAGAAAAAACGATTATTCCTCCGTTTTCTTTAGTTGTGGGCTCTCCCGCGCAAATTAAAAAAACCTATGACGAAAGCATTCTCAGCACCATAAGACGAACTGCAAACATCTATGCTGAACGCTGTCAAAAATACAAGGAAAATGTCCAGGAAGTCTCAATCAATCGAAAATAATTGGGGAATTATTTCAGGTTCTTGGGTTTTCGTATAATGGTTCTGGAATTATTTTAAGTTTGACATAGCCTCCGAGAAATGTTTTAAAAAATTAATTGATGTTGTACGGAGAAAGATTCATCGGTTTTGTAACCTACGAAAAAAGCTCGTGAATCTTGATAAAATTGTAGATACTCTCCTGTGAGAAGGTTGTCTGGCTCATAAACCGTATCAAACGTTTAAATCGTCAAAGAACTGTTTTTCGAAAACCCAAAAACATAAGGTAGATATGACAAAAAGAACCATTGATGATGTGGACTTAAAGGCAAAAAAAGTATTGATTCGTTGTGATTTTAACGTTCCCCTCAATAAGCAGCAACAGATTACTGATGACGGTCGAATTCAGGAATCGTTGCCTACCATTCGTAAAGCTATTGCTTCTGGTGCCGCGGTGATCCTGTGTTCCCATTTGGGACGTCCTGAAGGGCAAGTTATCGCGGAAATGAGTTTAAAACCTGTTGCCGCCCATTTGTCAAAGCTCTTGAATCAAAAAGTGATCATGGCAGAGGATTGTATTGGAGACAAAGTCAACGCACGAAAAAGCAGTTTAAAGCCTGGTGAGGTTTTATTACTGGAAAATCTGCGGTTCCATAAACAAGAAACTAAAAATGACTCAAAGTTCTCAAAAGCGTTATCAGAAGGAATTGATATCTACATTAACGATGCTTTTGGTACAGCTCACCGTGCTCATGCTTCTACAGAAGGCGTAACCCATCACCTTGCGAACGCGGTTTCCGGTTATCTGATTGAAAAAGAACTGAAATACCTTGGCGAAGCTATTAATGCGCCTAAACGCCCCTTTGTCGCGGTTTTGGGAGGCGCTAAAATTTCTGGTAAAATTGATGTGATTCGCAATCTTTTTGATAAAGTGGATACGATTCTGATTGGTGGCGGCATGATTTTTACCTTCTTTAAAGCGCAAGGCCTGAATATTGGAACCTCCTTGGTTGAAGAAGACCGGATTGAAATGGCGAGTCAGTTACTCGCGGAAGCAAAATCTCGAAAGATTGAGTTATTACTGGCAGAGGATGTCATCGTTGCCGATAAATTTGATAATAACGCCAAAAGAAAAGTCGTTTCCCTCCGTGACATAGAGCAAGGTTGGATGGGGCTGGATATTGGTCCCCGGACGATTGATCGTTTCCAAACTATCATCAGAAACAGTAAAACCGTTATCTGGAATGGACCCATGGGTGCCTTTGAAATGCCTAATTTCGCTGAGGGAACACAAAAAATCGCTGAAAGTTTAACTGATGCCACCAAGAAAGGATGCATTACGGTTGTTGGTGGTGGAGACTCTGCCGCGGCTATGAGACAAATGGGATTAGAAAATCAGGTCACTCATATCTCAACAGGTGGAGGCGCGTCTTTAGAGTATCTGGAAGGGAAAGTTCTTCCGGGCATTGAGGCATTAAACGATAAATAAGTTTGAAAAGCGCCGAGAGTTTCAATGCGGCTCAATCTCCCCCCTTTTTTTAATGGGGGGAGGCGGGGGATTCTTTATTTTTTCTCAGATCCTAACCACTCGCCCTGTTGAAGAATTTCAATTCGACAGCGTGCCCCCTTCAGGACCAAAAGGTTTGATTACGGTGATGAGTTTGGGCAAAAGGGTCAATGCGGCCAATAACGCAATCAACATCGCCAAACCTGTCAACATTCCAAAATAAATGCTGGGAATAAAGTTGGAAATCACCAGAATCGAAAAGCCGACGATGACTGTGATTGATGTATAGTACATCGCATAACCGATGCTGGCATGGCAACGATGCATGGTCGCAATATAATTTCGGTCCTTAGGAAATTCACTCTTGAATCTGTGGATGTAGTGGATGGTGTTATCCACCGCCATTCCGACACTAATGGAGGCAATGGTGATGGTCATCATATCCAGAGGAATTTTTGCCCAACCCATAAAACCCAGGACAAAACCAACGGAAAGGATATTCGGAATAATGGCGATAATGGAAATCAGCAACGATCTGAAAAGAACCAAAAACATAATCATCAAGGCCCCGATAACCGCACCCAGTGTCGCGATTTGTGAGTGATAGAGACTTTGAAGCATGTTATTGTAAAGTATCAACAAGTTAGCAAGATGAAAACGATCTTCCTGTAATCCGACTTTATGGATCAAATCGTTTCTGATGCTCTTAATCAATTCGTTTCTTCTTAAAGTAGGATCAGAATCCCGCACAAGTACGGAAAAACGGACTTGGTTATTTTCAACGGATACATACGGGCTCAGTATGATCTTTCGGAAACGTTCAGGCAATTCTTTGTAAATCAACGCCAGTTTGAAATTATCCAGGGATTGGCCATCATTGAGATTCCTTCCGACTTTAAGCATGGTTGCCAGAGACATCACTTTGCCTGTTGCGGGAATACTATCCAGATAATCATGAACCTTCTCTATGGTTTCCATTTTATCAGAAGTAAACCAATATTGTGCCTCATTTTGACTGGGGTCAAATTCATCGGCAAAATCTCCAAAACCATCCCCTTCTTCAGGAGTTCCGGCAACGGTGGTCGAATCGGTTTGTTTTTCCGGCGGGGGTTCCTGTTTATCCCCAAAATCGAGAGTCACATCAAGAGGGGTTGTTCCCCCAAATTGTTGATCAATCACTCTCATTCCCCGGTAGATTTCTGTGGTATCTTTGAAGTAATCGATAAAGCTGTTTTCCACCACCAGCCTTGAAACACCAATAATGCTAAAAATAAAAACAAGAGCACTGACAACAAGGATTAAGTTTCCGTGCGAGTCTGTGAACTTGGATAATACCCTCGTCAACCCAAAGTTCGATTCAAAAGAAGTATTAGCGGCGACTTTATTCATCTGTACGACGATGGTAGGGAAAATCAGGAAGGTTATGAGTAAGGACAGTCCTGTGCCCACACTCATCATCCAACCAAAGTTGATGACAGGCAAAATACCAGAAAGAATCAAGGAACAAAAACCGGCAATCGTGGTCAAGATGGCATATAAGCAGGGACTGGCCATAAACAGTACCGTGTCCAGCACCAATTCATGTTGCTCCGCTTCAGGATTCTTACTAATTAATTCACGGTAACGCACAACCAGGTGAATGGAAAGGGCCATCGTAATGATGAGTTGTATCGAAATAAAATTCGAGGAAATGACGGTGACTTCCCAGTTAAACATTCCAAGAAATCCACAGGTGGCAATCACAGAAAAAGCACAGGAAATCAGGGGGATCACAATCCATCGAAGTTGCTTGAAAATGACTTTAAGCGTAATCACCAGGAATAAAAATACACCGATTCCAAACAGTTCAAGGTCATTTTTGACAAAATTTATCAGATCATCCGAAATCATGCTGACGCCTCCTAAAAACAGATCCGCGTCTCCACGATATTTGTCCATCAAGGCTCGAACTTCCGCAATTCCAGCATGTAGCTCAGCACGGACCTTATCCCGATGTTGCTTGAAATCAAGGCTCACCTGTGTCAATTCCAAACGTTCCTGTTCCGTAATGCTATTATCTTTCTCTTTTTGATGAAGCAGATTTCTGCGTTTTAACAAACTCTGGTAACGTGGGTCCTCATGCAGATCTGCTTGAATCGCGGTGGTTTTGAAATCAGCACTGACGAGTAGATTGCGATAAATGGGACTATTTAATAACTCTTTTTTGGCCAACTCTTTGTTGATCCCAGGAGACTCCAGGGTCGGAATATCTTTGAGCAATTCTTGTATAGGTCTAGGGGGACTTTCCAGCAGAGGAACATCAAGAATCGATGTCACCGATGCGATCATCTCCAGTTTCAACAAATCCTGCTTGAAGTTCCTGATGTTTTCCAAGGTCTTGTCTGAAAGAAGATCGCCTTTGGGAACATAGGTAATAAACAGAAAATCCGGACTCTTGTAACGTTCTGTGACCAGTCGTGTGTATTGAAGATCTTTGTCATTTTCCAACAGTAACGTTTCGGCAGAAGCGTCAACCTCCAGTTTCCTCGCCTGGTATCCAAGCAGAGCAATGACAATGACAACGATCGTAAGGACTGATCGGGGGTATTTAAGAATCAACCGTTCATAGAATTGTTTCAACATAGCAAACACTTGGGCTCAGGTTATTAAATTTCATCATGAATGGACCAAAAAAATGACGTGTTACTTATTTTTTCTTGTCTTTATCGGGAGATCTCAACTTTTCAATCAGGGCGTCAATTCCTCCACTTTCCAGAACACTACTATACTGAGAGAGGTTTGTTTTGATGATACTGACTCCCAAAATCTCTACATCGTAAATTTTCCATCCCTCCTTGGACTTGTAGAATTTGTAAAGCATTTCTTTCCTGTCATCTTTGGAGACAAGATAAGTCATGACCTCAACTCTGTCGCTCTTTACTTTCTGTGCCTCTTGAAATTGAATGTCTTCATCGGTATATAGGTCCAACTTTTCCAAGTAGGATTCCTGTATCCGTTGAACAAACAGCGTTGAATATTCTTCATTTTGCTTCTTGCTCATTTTGCTCCAGTATCTCTTATCAATACTTAGCCTCGCCATCAGCGAAAAATCAAAAATGGGTGTTATTTCAGCAATGATTTTGGTACTCTTTGTTTTTTTATCCAGTTCCTTGCTTTTGAGAATTTGCATCACATTCCCTATTTTTTCTTTGACCAATGCCGAAACTTCATCTTGGTCAGAAGCAAACAACGTGGAGGGTGCCAAAACAAAGGCTAACAAGGTTGCGTAAATTAAAATTTTCATAATCATTCCTCTATTTCTTTTTGTCGGTTCTGTTCATAAACATCTCTTAAAAAGGGATACAAATCAACCGCATCACTTTTGAGATTTTCATATTCGCCTAAATGAAGCGAAGTTTCATTAACAATATCAAACGCCCGGACACCCAGTTGCGCGATCATGCCACCAACACAAATACCTTGTTCCTTATAAGGTTCAGAACAACTGACAGGGTTGATATAATAATCGTCAGGGAGCATCCCCACCGTGTCTCTCAAGTTTGATGGTCCCAAGATAGGCAGAACGATATGAAACCCGCTGCCTACTCCATAATGGCCCAGTGTCTGGCCAAAATCCTCAGGATGCTCCTCTAAGTCAAACCATGCTTTTGCGGGATCAAAAAACCCCAGCAACCCCACGGTTGTATTGAGACTGAACCTGAGAAACTCTTCCCCTGCATTTTTCATCTTTAATTGCAGTGTGTTGTTCACGAAACGTACCGGAAAAAGCAAATTTTTAAAGAATCGGACAATGCTCTGACGAACTCCTTCCGGAACCACATATCCGTACCCCCTGGAAACAGGGTCGAGTACCCAGACATAAATCTTATCATTCACTTGAGTCATAAAACGATTATAGCCACTGAGCGGGTCTACCTTTTCAGCTTCAGGTGGAGTGGCAAACTCATCATCAAAACTTCCGGCTGAAAAATCATTGAAACCTTCGTCTGAACTCTCAGACGCTTTGTCTGGAGCCTCAAGAGGGTCATTGGCCACGGCCACGGCCTTGTTTGCGGATCCCGTTTCCAGATTACCTGAAGCGTCCGCATAAAGGGGGTCTGTTTGAAAGGGGCGTCCAGCAAAACCAAGCGCCCTTTCAAAATCGATTTTGAAAATGATTTGCTTAGGAACAGAAAGGCTGGCAGCATCCTCATCAGAAAAATACCATAACTTTTGTGGTGATACGGGCTCAGGCTCAAGGTTCTCTTCCACTTCTAACTCTGCGTATTTTGGCAAGGCACTTATTGAGTCTTGCACCGGGGAGGCCTGAGACTCTGAGTGAACGATGAATAAGAAGAGAAACAGACTGAGGATTATTCTATTGGTAGAAAACATTATTTGAAACTCCAAATGAAGGAACTTTTTAAATACTGTATCCAAATCCTAAAACTACTTTACTCATAGCACAGGAAACAAGGGTTTCGCAACTTCAAAATTTCTGATATTTCTGAAACGACTTCTCAGTTCATGAAACACACGAAACACACTAAAAATATAAGGATTATTCCTTTTTTAAACTCTTTTTTAGCCAGCTTATCCATGTTAATCCGTAGGCTATTAGACATCTTTCCAAAATAAAACCTGGCTTTTAAAGGCTTTGTGGGTATGAGCCTCCTCCTTTACAGTTTTTCGAGCTGTGCAGGTGGTTTGAAAATTAACCACGAAAAACACGAAAAACACGAAACAAATGATTTTTTAATAAATGAATTCCTCCGTGAAACCCTATTTTGCAGGTTTTATTTCATGTTTTTAGTGTTTTTCGTGGTTAAAAAAAGGGCTACCGGTCTAAAGTGGGACAAAAACGTAGGTTGGGTAGAGCGTAGCGAAACCCAACGAAAAACGGACATTACTGCCTGGATGTTGGGTTTCGCTACCGCTCTACCCAACCTACTGAAATGATGGCTGTCCCATCTTAGGCCAGTAGCCAAAAAAAGGTACCTGCACAGGTGGCAATTTTTCTGAAATGGGTTAGAGTATTTGGCCGAATCGGGTAGGTAGCGGGCTTTCTCCGCCACCTCCCACACCACCGTACATGCGGCTCCGCCTACGGCGGTTCGTAGAAATCATCGCGCTGTCGCGGGATAGTGACACTTGAGCCAAAGTTGTCTGATAGAAACAAGCCCCTGTTTTTGGAGATAGAGATGGGTCAGTCCCCTATTGGTTGAAAGAGTCTTGGAGCGTTTCCAAGATCCTTTCCGACTGAGACCCACCATAATGGCTTGTCGCTTGGGAACCTTGCAGACTGGATGTTTCTTGTTGAGAGAACATCCACTAAGGTATAAATCGGAAATGAAGACGGTTCAATTACGGGTCGGGAAAGCGCTCCTCCGGTCAGATTCAATACGTTCCTTTCAACTAATCAGGTCATAACATTCCTTTCTACGTTCAGCCCTTCACCGTGTCCTGCCCATTATGGCAGGCGTTTGGCACCTACGGCTTCTGCTGACTTCTGTCCAGTCACCTCGTGAGTTGCCCCATGAGGCGCTGAGTGATTTCAAAACAAGGGGAGTGCTCCGTTTCCGGTCTTCCAGTCTTCTTTGAAGAACCAAACTGCGCGCTGGACAGATCTCCCCAGATAAGAACATGATCTTTCATAACACTGCCGCCGCGTTTACCCTATCC
>JBBCAX010000086.1:0-8526 GCA_051382335.1 Deltaproteobacteria bacterium TL4 | reverse complement strand
GGCTTCCAAGACACCGAGTAAGATGTGTTAGCGAGCCTGCGAGCGTAACGCATCATGCCGATGCTGGCTGATTGCGGATTAATGATGCTGATTGACGCGTTACGCCTGGCGGCTAACGCATCCTACTTCAAAATCAGGATAGTGAATTCTTTATACTATAAACGTTCATATTTCAAATTCATTTTTCTGGTGCGCTCGCTTCACTTAAGCGGCACCCTACTTTCAAAGTCATTTTTCTGGCGCGCTCGCTTCGCTTAAGCGGCACCCTACAACCCCTTCTCGGACAGCCTCTTGGAGAATAAATGGGGACAGGTCGATTAAGTTTGACATTTTCTCTAAGCATTTGTTAGTTTCAGGCGTACCTTGGAAAGGTTTTTGGAAAGATTCGATTGAAAGGAGGCGTTTATGGCACGGATACCCAGGTTAGTGAATACAGGCGAGGCAACGGTTTATCATGTGATGTCTCGGACAGCGTTGGAGGGGTTTCCTTTGGGAGATGTTGAGAAAGACTATTTACTGGGGGTGATTCGGAGTTTAAGTCAGTTGTATTTAGTTGAAATCATGGGTTTTGCGTTAATGGGAAATCATTTTCATTTATTGGCGCGTGTACTGCCGGAAGGAGATTTTTCTGATGAGGAAATCAAGGGACGTCTCCAGGAATTCTATGGCGATAAAAAGATGATGTCTGAGAGTGATCTTTTGAAATATCGGGGGAAGTTAGGGAGTCTTTCTGAGTTTGTGAAAGAGATAAAGCAGAGTTTTACTCGTTATTTCAATAAGGAGCGGAAACGATTTGGCTTTTTTTGGGGGCAACGGTTCAAGAGTGTGATTGTAGAGGATGGAGACACGTTAGTCAATTGTCTGGCTTACATAGATCTCAATCCTATTCGGGCGGGTTTGGTAAAGCAACCTGAAGATTACCGTTGGAATACGTTGGGATATCTTCAACAACGAGGGGATGGGGATGGTTTATTGTCATTGAATTTCGGATTGGATCATGAGGAGAAGTTGACGATGTCCCAACGTATTGAGCGGTATCGGCGATTTGTCTATGAAGTGGGATCGTTACCGACTGATAAAGGAAAATCCATTGAACCGGAGGTCTTGGAGGCCCAACAAAAGAAAGGGTTTCAAATCACCAAAGGGGATCGGTTTAAACAAAGGACCCGGTATTTTACAGATTCCGGGGTGATTGGTTCCAAAGCCTTTGTTTCCAGGCAATATCGTCGTTTTGAGGATTTTTTCGATTCCAAACACGAGAAGAAGCCTGTTCCGATTCAAGGGTTGGATGGGTGTTATTCCTTGAAGCGTTTGTCTTATCAGGGGGGGTAGTGGGAGAGTACGAATAATATTTATCTGGAAAATATTGGTAATGCTGGGGAGGATGAAGATTTGTCATTCCCCTCACTTTTAAAACAAGGTATACTGAATGAAAACAGATGAAATCTGGAAAGAAATCATTGAACTCCTCTTTGAAGAGTTTTGTGCTTTTTTTCTTCCCGACTTAGCGAAGCACATTGATTTTCAAAAAGAAGTTGAATTTTTGGAAAAAGAACGAGCACGGCTGTTTCCAGAATCGGAAGAAATCGGAAGACGAGTGGATAAACTGATTAAAGTCTATTTGAAATCTGGTCAAGAGCAATGGATTCTGATTCATGTGGAAGTCCAGGGTTATCGGGACACGAACTTTTCCGAACGTATGTTTGTCTATTATTATCGTGTTTATGATCGTTTTAAGCAAAAATTAGTGGCATTCGCACTGTTTACAGACCCGTCTCCCAACTATAAACCGGAGCGGTATGATTATGAATTTTATGGAACAAAATTAGAATATAGCTATCGGCATTATAAAGTTTTGGAACAAGAAGAGTCGGAATTACTCAATCAATCGAATCCCTTTGCTCTGGCGATCATCGCTGCTCAATATGCGTTGAAAGCCAAAGGAAATGAAGACCAGAAAATCGTATTCAAACTTAAGCTGATTCGGATTTTGTTGGAATGTGAGTATTCCAAAGAGCAAATACGTCATCTTTTCCGTTTCATTGATGGCCTTCTCAAATTGAATGATGAGATGAAACGCCGTTTGTTTTATGAAGAATTACACCATTTACAAGGAGAACATGCTATGCCCTTTCTTACTGATGTTGAAGAAGTCGCCATGGAAAAAGGAATCGAAAAAGGAATCGAAAAAGGAAAACTGATTGGCGAAATCAGGACTCTCGAGTTTGTGCTTCAACGTTCTCAAACACAGGAAGAGGTTTTGGAACATAAATCATTGGAAAAACTCATCCTGTTGCGTGATCAGTTCAAACAACAATTACTTCAAAGACAGGTTCCTGGAAAAGATTAAACAACCCTCGCCTGAAGGCGAGGGATTTACGAACTGTTCGAACTGGGGTCGGACCAAGTAAAATCATGGTAACCCCTGATGATAAAAAACAAAAAATTAGTGAACAACGTTTTATTGAGCTTAGAGTCCTCTTTTGTCCCCTGAAAAGAAGCTTTTAAGCGAAATCCTCAATATTCCATGGAAAGGAATTGTCTCCTTCGAGGTAGTAAGGAGAGCTTTCACAGGTTCCATAATGAGGTGAGGGTTCTCGGATTTCAAATCCGTCTTCAGTCTCAACAATTCTCCCTTTCATTTTTCCTCCGAATGACTCTCCAAATCCTTCCACTCGGAGGATTCTGAATTTGAAGATATCCTCCATACTCTCAATCCTGAGGATGTTTCACCACTCCAGCTCAAAACATGTTCAGATCGATATACACCAGACACCGCGTCAAATGTTCTCCACTTTCTACCCCTGTAGCATGATAACTATCTTCCCAAAATGCTCCTTTTATTCTCTTGCGTTGATTAAAAGTTTGAGCCGTTCAGTCAGCTACGGGAGAACTAGGATGGGAGAACTAGGACACCCATCAATTTATAGCCGAAATTCTTAACAAACAGGTTCCAAGCCTGATACACAGAGTGCATTAAAAATGAAAAACACATTACTAATTGCTGATCCAAAACGTGTTCCAAAATACGAGCCAGAACAGAAAATTCAAAGCTCTGCTCCAAAATATGAGCCAGAACAGAAATTCAAAACTATCAACCCAATCCTTGTTGAGAAAATCATTATAAAAGGGGATTTATCCGCTTTAACGACAACAGAACGAGTCAACTATTACAATGGACTTTGTCAAAATTTTGGATTGAACCCTGGCACAAGGCCCTTTGAATACATCCTTATGCAAAATAAACTGGTCTTGTATGCAAATAAAGGCTGTGCCGAACAATTAAGAATAGTACAGAATATTTCTGTAGAAGCTGTAGAAACCAACGTTGAGGATTATAGTGGAACAACTGTCATTAAGGCAAAGGCTAAAGCTGTTGATTCAAAAAACAACAGAACCGATTTTGGCACAGGAGCCGTCAATATCTCTGGACTGGAAGGTGATGCTATCGCCAATGCGATCATGAAAGCCGAAACCAAAGCCAAACGCAGAGTGACTTTATCAATCTGTGGTTTGAATATGCTGGATGAATGCGAACTCGATACAATTCCCGATGCAAGACCAGCAGACGAACTCTATAAATGCGAAAGTGATAGGGACAAAGAAATAATGATAGATGTTTTCAGAACGCTTATTTCTAAAGCAGAGCGGCCCACATTAAGTCCAATATGAAATTTATTTATAGAGATAAAAGTTGAAAAGGAACTCACTAATCAACAATGTGCCCCCGTTTTAGCGGAAAAAAAGAAAAGGAAAATTGAAATTTGCAGGAAAGAGGAACTCATACACACCTTCCTCGCAGAATCGGCCCCCGTCCAAGAAGATTCACCACTAAGTAATGATGATCTAAAGAGGAAATCTGTTCTCGTTTTCTCAAGCACTTGATGGTGTGTCTCAATTCTTCTTGCGACCTTGCAATTACGTGGCGGTTAGGCAATTTTAGGTCTGATGGATTTTATTGGGTGTCTTGACTCTTGCTTTCATTAAGAAGACTCCCAGGAATAACTATTTCAGCATTGAGTGCTTCTAACTCCGCTTGAAGCGCAGCTTTATACGCACGCACTACCTGTTTTGCTTTTTGTAGCATTGATCAAGCGATCATGCACTATCTCATGGTATTGTCTTGGGTGCGATCCTTTATGGCCTGTAACTACAACTTTATTGGGAACCTAATTTTTCCTTGATTTATGCATAGTTCGTCTGTCCCCTTTTTTATTGGGAACCTAATTTTTCCTTGATTTATGCATAGTTCGTCTGTCCCCTTTTTTCTTTCTTGATTTATGCATAGTTCGTCTGTCCCCTTTTTTCTTTCTTCATGAAGATTCGTTGGATTTTCTCCTATTTTAACTCTCATTTTTATTCGTTGGATTTTCTCCTATTTTAACTCTCATTTTTATTTTCTTATCCTTTAGGCTCCTTTCTATTTGAGCTCTTACAGAGTCTGGAAGTTCAGATGGATATATTTTATCAAGAATGTTACTTAGTTCAGTTTGCAGTTGGACGTAATTATTTTTCACCTTTTCATGAAGATCCACCACTCGATAAGTTTGTACTGGATAAGCGATACCCTTGACATGAATTTTTTCCCTTTTTTCACAGTAAATTTCATCTTTAATCAAAGCGTATGTTTGGTGTGAAATTAGGATTTCGTCTGGTTGCGCGTTTGATTCAAGCCTATTCGCCAGATTAACAGTTCCTCCAATGATTGTATAATCCATACGATTTTCAGAACCAAAATTTCCAACAGTACAAAATCCGGAATTAATCCCGGTTCGAACTTGAAGGGGTTTGTATATTCCTTCTGATTCCCACTTTTTTCTTAAAGTTTTCATGCGAGTTCGCATTTCAATGGCCATAAGAATGCAATCCAAAGTGTCCTGCCGATTGCCTTTGGTTTCAGGGTCCCCAAAAAAAATCATAATGGCATCCCCCAAAAATTTATCAACGGTCCCGCCATGATTTAAAGCGATCGTCGACATTTCGTTGAAATATTCATTGAGTAATGAGGATAAGGTTTCCGGTTCAACTGTATCTGTCAATTGTGTAAATCCTTGGATATCCGAAAAAAATACGGTGATATGTTTGCGATAACTTTCAACCTTAACTTCCCGTCTGCCTGAAAAAATGGACTTATAAATTTGTGGAGACAGGTATTTGGAAAGACTTTTAGATAATTGCTCTTGTTGGGCATACAAACTGGAAATCTTGTACGCGAGAAAAACCGAGAGCACAGACGCGACAAACAAGGTGAAAAGCAAAACAAAAAGGGTAATTAATTTTGCGTTTTTCGCGTTATTTTGGATCTCATCCTTTGTTCTGCTGGTCTTATTAAGAATGTTGACTGTTAACGTATCCAGAAGATCTGTTGGGGGTCTGTCTTTTCCTCGGACCAAATGATCCGTTGATTTATAGTCGCTATGGTTACTGGCAATAAAGACTTGAAGCGCCGCGAGATATTGTTCTTGTAGACGTTGATGAGAAGCTAAAAACTGTTCAAGAATGTTTAACTCATCCGCTGATAAATTCTGCGTTGATACCGCTTTGCCACGATCACGAACTTTTTTATATTGAGCTAAAAATTGAGAATAATACTTATCAAAATCTTCAGGAACATGTCCACGAATTAGTACATCCTTCCACTCTTGAACTTGTTTTTTAAAGTCAACCTGAATGGTTCGCACACTATCCGCAATTTCAGAAGAGTTCAGTAAATTATCGTAGTTTTCAATAGCATGATCTAACCCAAGGAGATTGTATATGCCAATAAAACCGATCAATATTAAGAGAATGAGGTAACTGAGAATAATTTTAAAAAATACGGGAATATTCATAATGTTTCTATGAGTGGAGTTCGTTGAATGAGTCTTCATTATGTTCTACTCTAAAAAATTGAGAAGATCAAAACGTTTTTCCCTTGGTTCTCTTTCTTTGGCTTTTTTATCAAGTTTTAATATTCCGTTCATCACGGCCTCATATTCACATGCTATGATCCACTCACTTTCCCAAGACATAGCCCTTGAAATTCGTCCCATAGGTAAATCCTCCTTCTGTGGCTCCACTGTAGAAGGCCTCTCTTGGAGGCTCTGTCTCCGAGGCGAGAAGAATCCCTGGGATTCTACTTTCTGACGCAGAGTCACGGAATGAGGAGGCTTGACAGGATACGAACTTTCAAGGCAAAGTCCCAGGTGGGAATAGGTTTAAAAAAACCTGTGGAAATATATTCGGTACGTGATCAATGGGTCACGTGATCTTGGTACTAAGATGGTTTGGTCTTTTTGCCACGTTAATTCAAACTCAAGTGCATTAAGGATAATATGTTACCAAAAACTATTAAAAGTTTCGCATTAATCGGCATTATAGTGGTCAAGAAAAGTTTTGTCCCTTGGTATAGTTTGTGCTGAATGCCATCTGAAAAGCATATATTTTCTTACACTAAGGGAGGTTCTGTTCCAAAAAGAAGATTCAGATTTTTTTTGATAAACACAAAACAGGTTTTAAAATCTATGCGGCGAGATAGAAAACCTGGAGGAGTTGGGTTTCATAGTAATCACAGATCTCTTGCAATCGCTCATTTTCTTTTTTCATAATGGGTGTGAGATCATATTGTCCCTCGTTCAATCTATCAAGAACGTTTTGTAGATCTCGCCTCAATAAGCCATTGGTTTTCCAGCAACGATTGTGAGTAAATTCGCCTTTAAACCATTTCCATAAACGTTCAATGGGATTAAAATCCGGAGAATAGGCAGGCAGAAACTCAATGCGTAACCACGATTCTTGCGCGACATACCACTCCGTCAAAGCTTGGCTTTTGTGAAATTTAGCGTTATCACAATTCAGTAGAATTTTATCGGTTCCCAATCGTTTTTTCAAAGCCTAAATAAATTCCTTAAAGCGTATCCCATCGACAGAGTCCTCTTCTAACTCCCCATAAAAAGTTCCTGTTCCCACTTCAAAGACTCCGAGCAAATTTATTTTTTCCCCCCGACCATAATTGGGAATCTTGTTCTTTTTCCCCTTCAATCCCCACGAATTCGCCAGGGTTCCTTCTCTGGAAAAACCTACTTCATCTTGGTAAAAAACTCGCCAACCCTCCTCGATTTTTTTCTTGTAAATCGCCGGAAGTCTTGCCTGAATCCAAATACGTCTCTTCTCCGAAGCTCTTCTCACTAAGTCATACAGGGTCTTGTGGAAACTGAGACCCATACGTCTCAGCAATTCGGATAGATATCTTACCGAAAACACGACTCCCGTCGTCGTCATGATCACTTGATAAATGTGACGAGCTGTCCAGACTCTTCCATTTTGCTCAACAACGATTTGTTTGAGCTCTTCTTCTTGGACTTTGCTTAATTTGGTCGGACGTCCACCGCGTTCTTCATCATAAAGTAATGCTATTTTATTGACCAATCGGTGAGTAAAATGGGTATAACCATTGACAAATCAAATTGTAATCGTTAATTACCAATCAGTAGTTGTATGCGTTCTATCGCAGATTTTTTTTAACACATCAGGAGGTTTATGAAAATAAAAATATTAGCAGTCGGTTTGATCCTTTTACTGATCCCGTCTTTTTGCTTTGCTTTGGAAATTGGGAAAACACCGAGTAAGATTGTCCTGAAAGGCGATTTGGGGGGGAAAGTGGATGGCACCCCTTGGGACAGCAGCGATATTAAAGAAAAAGTCTTTTCTCTTTTTTACTGGACTTTGAACATTTGATTCATGGTTTTAGTTTTAATTATTCAATAATATCAGTGGTTTTATTTTATGAATGAATTAATGCAAGGTTATTATTTTCCGTTTTTCAGGCCAAACCTATCATTAATTCTAATACGACTTTATAAGTCTCTGATTTTATTCAGGAGTAATATTGAGCAAATTGTTCAAAGTCGAGTTTTTTATGTAGACCCTGATGAAAAAGAAATGAACGACAAGGTTTTAATCCCGATGATAAAACAAGCGAACCTTGATAAAAATACTTATGGTTCCATTGCGATCATCAATATGGCGGCAACCTGGGCACCTAACTTCGCGATTGAAAAAGCCCTGAAACAGAAACAGCAGGAATTCCCTGATACCATTTATGTCCGAGACAAAGATAAGGTTTTGGTGGATAAATGGGAATTAAAGGATGACAGTTATCATGTGGTTCTTTTTGATAAGACGGGCAAGGTGCTTTACAGTAAATCAGGGGAACTCAGTAAGAGCGAAAGTGAAAAATTCATAAATTTAATCAAAGAACATTCTCAAGATTAACCCCGTTACGGGTGTGTTTATGCTTCGGCGGGCACACCCTGTTCCTCAATGAAGATCACAATTTCTTCAGGTCGGTTATAAACTCGACTTTGAACAATTTGCTCAATATTACTCCTGAATAAAATCAGAGACTTATAAAGTCGTATTAGGGCTTGGTCGTAAGTTCGGCCACCCCCTTAGAATCTAGCTTGCCCATGCCACAGCATAATTTTCTCTGACTCTGGGTCTCAGAGGTAAATCCATGCGATTTAAAAGTTCGTTAAACAGATTTCT
>JBBCAX010000085.1:0-3945 GCA_051382335.1 Deltaproteobacteria bacterium TL4 | reverse complement strand
AGGAAAACGATCTAGGCTTCGCTACGTGATTGAATCACTAAGTCGAATCGATCTATTTTCCTCCAAAACGCTTGGGTTCCTTAAACAAAAATACTAATTCCTTGTTATTAAAACAAGATACAAGTCGAAGGGACATTGGCGAAACGATGACTATAGCCCAAAGGGGCATCAAGAAGCGCAAATCTTGGTGGACATCTGGCGATGCCCAAATCAATGAAAGGAAAATAATGATGCAAGCGACTATCAATGATCTGCAAATTCATACGCAACAGTTATTAGAAACCGTTTCTCGTGGTGAGGAAATTGTGATTATCCACGAGGGCAAATCCTGGGTAAAGATTGTTCCTTTTATTTCTCCAGAGATGCCTTTGGGGAAGTGTACCAACCCGTTACGAGGTATTTGGAAAGATCACGAACCGAGTCGGGATGTCTCTGCTTATGTAGAAAATTTGAGGAAGGGACGGCTATGATGCTGGTCGATATCGATGTGTTGATTTGGTACATGCACGATCAGCCTAAAGCCGTAGAACTATTGAATTCTCAGGTGGGATTCAATATCTCTGCGGTGACTTACATGGAAGTCGTACAAGGCATGAGAAATAAAATTGAACTCAAAGCATTGAAAGATGCCCTGAAAATTTGGCAAGCTCGCATTTTGCCGATTGATGAAGACATCTCCTTGCAAGCGATAGGGTATGTTGAACAGTATTTCCTCAGTCATGGACTCAAGGTCAATACCCGTGCATGAATGTTTTCAAGCCGCAATTTTATTAATTAAATTAATAACTTGCTCAAAAAACAGTTTTTTCATATTTTTTTGTTTTTTCTTTGTTTTAAAATCAACTTTCGTAATATTGGATTCTTTGTTTTCTTCCAAAAGAGGTGACAATTCTTTTGCTTTAATAATTTCTAGATGTTCCTCTAAATCAAATTCTTCTCCCTGTTGATGTGCCTTTTTCAAGGGAAAACTTGATGATCGCTGTTTAATGACTCTTGGATTCTTCCTTTTTCTTCTTGAACGATCAATTTTTGCTTGGAGGATCATCTCTGAGAGATAGAGAAAAATTTTTTGTCTTTGTTCTCGATTTTTACCAAATAACTGATTTGATGCGTCAATAATCCACTGTAGTGAATCTAAAAAGCTAATTGTTCTTGGATCAACCCCTTCTTTTTGAGTAGCATTCCATATTTTATATCGGATCATGTTGTAGACAATCAAAATAGCATAGAGTTCTTGTTTCACTAAATCCGATCTTTTTGAGCGAAACAAGGTTGGTGTTTGCCCCTTTAATGTCGCGCATTGGACTGATTTTATGTCAAAATATCCGATTTCAATTTCCCACCTTTGATGATATTGGAGGACCAATTCTTTTGCGGAAATGTCCTCATCGAGGATATTGGTAATGAGTCGAGTCGATTGAAACCCTTTAACTTTGAAATCAATAACTCTCACTCGAATTTTTACTTTCTTGTATCGATTATATCCCTTCTTTGATCTGAGTGGATCGATAACTTTGTGCGTAATCTCCGCAAGATAGCTCCCATCGCTGAGATAACAAATTGGATGAAATTTAACCGATTTTCGAACCTTCATTAGAAAAAACTGATTCTTTTGATGAATCCAATGGGCCAAGTAAGTGGAGTAAAAAAGTGCGTCAAAATGAAAAAGATAAGGAACCTGTTTCAATTCTAAACGTTCCAGAATCTCTACCATCAGTGAAGATTCTCCTGTTTTCTTACCTTTGTAAGCTGCGTAAGCAATATCAATAATGAACCGGGTTTTCAAAATCATCAGAGTCATTATTCGCATTAATGGAAATCCATTCAATTCCTTCTGATTGCTAGCTTTTTTAAAAGTTTCACGATTATCTTTTGTATCTGGCATCGCTCACGTTGAGCCATCAAATGCAACACTTGCCATCCCATAAAAATCCGCTTCTATTTTACCAAAATGAAAAACCACTTTGTAAAAAATTGACTCCATTACTGAAATACCAAGGGAAATTCTGGCTCTGGAGAGGCTTCCTTCCGGAAGAATCTTATGGGGAAATGATAAAAACAGCCAGCGAATTCCACCTATTAAGAATTCAAGAACCTTAGGATAACTCTTATCTCGCAGAAAGGCACAACCAAGAACAATCCAAATTAAAAATTGGGGTTGCAACAGACTTCCCTTGCGTTTTTTTTTAATCCCTTCTTCTTCAATGCTCAATTCTATCAACGGGTGAAGTTCTTCTGAAAATGCTCGAATATTTAGATCTTGCTCATATTCCCCTAATTGATCTAAAATCTGCTTCATGTTTCTCCTGTTTTTAGTAAGTTAATCTTTGTGGAAAAAGACAACCCTTTACGGGAGAAACACCGCCATATTCAATCCAATTCTGCTATTTTTTCAATTTTTACATATCACTCATATTTCGGCAGAATTTGATTTCATGCACGGGTATTGCTCTTTGGGAACCGCCGTATGCGGAGCCGCATGTACTGTGGTGTGGGAGGTGGCGGAGAAAAACCGCTACCTACCCGATTTGGGCGGATTCCTTTCACTCATGTCCGCATCCGCAACATATGGTCTGATCACCACGAGGGCATTTTTCCGCAAAGCTACCAAAATCAATCAGATCTATATGCCGTTTCAGAATCTGAGGTAGATTTTGCATCGTGTAATTGGGATAAATCCCCACAATTTTTGAGTTCTGATCGGCCACCACGATGATCGAGTCCACATCACCTTCCACCAGACCAAATGCCTCCATGTCCATGGGTTGCTCCGTATCACTTCCAGAAAGCCATCCTCCAAGACACTCCACAATTCCACCATGATCACCACAATCATCTAACGCACAGGCTGGCAGAAGATCTTTTTCCAATACATAAATATAAAACTTTGCTTGAGGTATCTTCCCCGAATAATAGGCTACGGAATTTCCCGGTTTATAAGGAGCGGGGCCTCCCAGTTTGAGAGAACCAAACTCTTTGATTTTGTCTCTCTTGCAACCGATTGACAGAAATATCATCATGACCATGAGGGTGAGGATCGAAGTAAAACGCAACATTGTTCTTACTCCACAACCTGAAGTGTGCCAATGCTAATCCCATCGCCCTTTCTGGCCTTTATGAGTACTTTGTACAATTCATCCCATCGATGTCGTTCCGTTAAGGTAATACAACCTAGCGAGGCCCTCCCTGTGTGAATATACCGGTCGCCTGCATGTCCTACGCGAAACCAGGTGATGGCATATTTTACATCTGGATAGTTCTGCCCTCCTGGATGAGGAAAATCAGGAATTTCTACATCGTAAAGTCCTTTTTTCCAAGGGGTGGAAGGATAATCTCTCGCCAAATAAATCTTGCCTTCCAAACTCAGAGTTCTCCCGGAAATAGAATATACCAAGTGGACTGAGCCGGTATGTGGACTTTCTGTCGAAAGATAGGAGGAACCGTCCTGTTTGAGTTTGACAGAGGCTTTTTTCCCTCGGTGTGGACCTTCCAGAATCATGAAATACTCACGATCCTGGTTGATTCTATACACCTCAACTTGAATGTTCTCGGATAGAGATTCAATTGAAGAATCTATGTCCATTTGAACTCTCAACCACCCCTTTTTTGTTTCGGACACATAACGAGTTGCCTGTGTGACAAGGACTTCCAGCATCACATGAAAAACGGCAACATTTTTGCCAAGTAGCCCTCGAAATTCCTCAACCTGAACTTGATGGGTACTTCGCTGAGGAGAGGACGTATTCAGATTAACTTGGATTGTGGTTTGCAGACTGCCGACATCATTGAACACCGGGTCTCTTTCAATGACACGAATCTGGACAGACAGGGAGAAGGAAGGCTGGCTGGTAAGAAACTGCCCGATTTCCTTGTTGAGAGCAATGCTTTTGCCGGGAGACAGTTTCTTATTGATTCCCAGAAAATGGTTGGGAACCTCCATTTCAA
>JBBCAX010000084.1:0-98898 GCA_051382335.1 Deltaproteobacteria bacterium TL4 | reverse complement strand
TGGGGGATTGAGTCTTGGCATTGGATTCGGGACGTCACTTTCTCAGAAGACAAAGTAAAATCCAAATACACGAATCAGGCTCAAATTTTAGGTCTCTTGAGAACTTGTGTTCTTGGTGTTTTTAAAAAGTTTGGTGGGAAAAATATGAAAGAGAATCTTGATAATTGCAGGGACTCCGAACCCTTTTTTATGAATATACTTTGTCAAGTTGGTTTTTTATGAGAAAGCCGTGCTCCAGGGACCTTTGTAAATGACCGCCTGATTGCGTTCCCAACACGCCCCCTGTTTGCCCTTGTAAGCCACAAGAGTCACGGAACGAAATTCAATGCCCTCAATCACTCGCCAGGGTTCCGCATCCCGTTTCTGGATGTGGATGCCATAAAATCCTGCTTCCTCAAAAGCTTTCAAAAATTTCTGTTCCTGGAAGGCTCCTGAAATACACCCAGACCACAATTCAGGATTATTTTGTAACTCCTGAGGAATCGCCTCATCGGAAACAATATCTGAAATCGCAACTCGTCCTCCCAATTTGAGGACTCGCATCATTTCCTGAAATAATTGACGTTTTTCTTTCTGTTGAACCAGATTGAGCACACAATTGGAGACAATCACATCAATACTTTCATCCTCAATCAAGGGCGCTTGTCGGGCTGTGATCTGACGTTGCTCCTCAAAACGGTAGTAGTCCTCCAAAGAATAAATCGGATGCTGTGACAGTTGTTGTTCCAAGGTGTCCAGATCCGTAGCCAGATCCTGAATTTTAGCCCGCAGAAAAGTTACATTATTCCAGCCAAGACGTTCTGCGACTTCTTGTTGATATTTCCTGGCCAAAGCCAGCATGGGAGGATTAAAATCCACCCCAATGACTCGTCCGCTTTTTCCCACAATCTGGGAGGCAATGTAACAGATTTTACCTGCGCCACTTCCCAAATCCAGCACCGTTTCTCCTTCTTTCAGAAATTGGGAGGGGTCTCCACAGCCATAATCTTTTTCCAGGATTTCCTGAGGAATCGCCTGAAGATAACGGGGGTTATAGCTGACAGGACAACACAGTGCCGTTTCTTTCTGTTGAGAAGCCTGAGCATAACGTTGGAGTACCGCTTGCTCTGGGGAGAGGGATAACGGGTCGGGCTGAAGGGTTTTTGAAGATAACGTGAATGTTGTCATGGGGACCTCCTCTTTTAAGATGATTTTTTTGAAGTAAGCCTCATTCTGTCCATGAATCATATAGATCCTGATATAGATGTCCAGAAAAAAGAATAGTCTGTTATAGAATAGGCACGGCCTCATGCTGAGGAAATTTTCTTGAGCGGATTCTTTTAGAAAGTAACCATCAGTCGGAGCAAATACCAGATTCTTACAAACGAAGGGGGCTTACCCAGTTTTTTTAAATCCTTTGTAAGATTCTGTTCAAAGTTACGACTCATCTGTAGCAGCCTCATGCAAGATTTGATACCCACAAATAGGAAAAAAAAGGTCTTTATGAAGGATTCATGCGATTGCTCATCCGAAGCAGGAAACTCCGTTTGTGAGTTACCTGCACCCCATTCTCGGCATCCTGCCCGAACAGCGAAGGCTTGCCCTCAATGTGGAAACACTGCCCAACCTGTGCAGAGGCAGACCGTCACAGCCTTTTTATCCGTGAGTTTGCGTGTCGTTCGAGATGTGGAATATCTGTTTTGCAAGACGCAGACTTGCCCCGTCGTGTACTTTTCTTTTGACGGCAAACAAATTTTTACCGTGGAACAGGTGCGAGAGCCGGTTTATCAAAAAGCCCCCCGACTCAAAAGAAACCTTTGTCTGCTATTGCTTCCGTCACACGGTAGGTGCGCTTCACGCTGCCTCTGAGGAAGGCCGTTCCGCCATTGTGAACGACATCAATACCGGCATCCAAACCGGACAATGCGCCTGTGATGTCCGAAACCCGCAAGGCTCTTGTTGTTTGGGCAATGTACGTGGATTGATCAAACAGTTGAAAAATCAGCTACCTTCTGATAAGGTCACGGAATTAGAATTGAATTGAATGCGTATTACACCTTGTTTGTAAGATTTGGCGGGGATAATCGACTAAACAGCAGAGGCTCTGATTGTGAGAGCCGATGTTCTCATGGTGGGAACAGGATATAATATTTCATTTTTCAATCTTTTTCTCATATTCTCATATTCAGGAGGTCTGTATGATGCTTTTTTGTAAAAAATTTATTTTTCGTTCCCTCTCAAGCGGAAGTCTGTTGTTATTGAGTATTTCTGGAGTCGGGTGGGCTTATTCTCCTTGGGAAGACAATGCCCCGATCACTCCGGTTCAGAGCACCGCAAAAATTAAGGTCAATAATGAGATCAGGGAAATCCCTGTCTTTCACCTGACTCAGGAAAACTGCATTTTTACGGAAGCAGAAGTGCAACCTGAAAAATGGACGGGACCCACTTATAAGCAGCCGGAATGCGTGACGATCCGTGATAAACGGGTAGCCGAGTTCAGTAATGGACAAAACCCTCCCAAAGAGACCAAAGTCCTGAAAATTCCTGCCAATCAATATTTTAAAGTGGAAATGACTATCAGTAAGAAAATGGGAAACCGCAAAGGAGAAGAGTTTGGATTTCAAATCAATAATGTGTCTGGCGGAAGTGGAGATGAAGGTAAAACGGTGTTTGTGATGGGAGGCTGGAAACCCGGTGAAACCAAGATGACCAAAGCCATCAAATTGGAACCTGGCAAATATTATTGGCGTTGTCCACAAAACCGTACCCCCTGGTATGGCTTGATTGCAGAATAAAGAAGGAACACCCCATGTATTTGCTGATCAAAACCTTACATATTCTCAGCGTCACCTTGTTGATCGGGTATTTGCTGCTTCAGTTGTTTTTGCTCAAACATCGTCCAGACCATCCATCCGATGACCTTTGGAAATATCTGCAAACCCTCACCCGTCGTTGGTTTTACAGCGCTTTGGGAGTCTCGATTCTGACAGGTGTGTATCTGGCCTGGAATACGCATCTGTTTTCCAGCCCGGATGACCGATGGCTTTATTACAAAATCGGAGGGTTGCTGTTGTTTATTCTGTGGGTGATGATGCCTCAATGTTGGCATCGCTTTCCACCTTCTCTCCAGCGAGGGATGTGGGGAATGGCTTTGTTGCTGTATGTGCTGCTGACTTATTTGTCGACCAGCAAACCCTACTTTCTCAATCAGTTTTTCAAAACAGACTCTTCGGTTTCTGCTCCCAGCGCATCGTCTGCGCCCTCTGGAGAGAAGGTGGAAGACATTGAGGAAGTCTCGGCTCATTAACGCTTTTCAACTTGGGATCCTATATGCCGTCCTTATTCATTCCTATCAGTCGCTGGTGGAATCAACGTATCATCCGAACCAAGCTGCTACTGGGAATCTTCCTGGGTATTCTTTTATATCAGACCCTCATCACCGTTGTCCAAATCCGCAATCTTCAAACCTCCATTCTGAGAACCTACCACGAAAAGGCAGTAACTCTCTCCTTTGCGCTGGATTGTGTGCTGCTGAAGGATCCGGAATTGTTGTATAACATGCTGGAACGCATTGGCGATTCCGAATTAAAAGAAGTGTTGATTGATCCTCGACATCCTTCCTGTAAAGATCGTGAAAACTATCTGCAACGTTTGAAAAAACAGCATGGGACAGAATTCCAAAAGGCTCAGACTACCACTGCGTCCCCAGCGGATTTACCACAAGAGGCAGAGAACCTCGAAGTCATTGAAGAAGCGTCTGCGGAATCCCTGCCTTCCGTTGTTACGACTCCCTCAAAAAAAGACGTGGTAGAAGAAATCATTGAAGAAGTAGCTGATCCTCATCTGGCGGCTACGCCACAGCCAGGTTTGACAGAAGCGAGGTCTCCCGCCTCCATCGAATCCCCCACCGCGGAACCTCCCCTGAAACTGACCTCCAATCCTGATGAAGTCAAAGGGGTGTTGCGTGAATATGACCTTGTTCTGGGAAACGAGACCGTTCATCAAATCGAATACAAGACCCAAATCAACGGCGTAACGCTGACCTTTAATCTCAACCGGCTGCCGAAATTATTGCAAAACAACTTATATCAACTAATTTTGACCGCTATAGGAAATTTGGCAGTGGTATTTATCATCATTTGGTTGCTGACCGGGCGTTTGATTCGGCCTCTCAAACAGCTCACAGCAGTCACTCAGGAGATCACGAATTCAGAAGCATTTGCCCAGGGAAAATTGACGCCGTTTGTGGAGATATACTCCGGTGATGAAGTCGGACAACTAAGTGCCAGCTTCAAAAAGATGTTAGAAGCTCTGCGACAAAGCTATGCCAAAATCCATAATCGGAATGCGGCGCTGGCGGACTTACTCAACAACATCGGACAAGGCTTTTTGAGCTTCGGCAATAATTATGGGATTCATTCGGAATACTCCAAAGCCTGTGAACTCTTTTTCCAGCAGCCTTTGATCCATCAAAATGCGGTCGATCTGTTATTCAGGGAAAAGGCACCCGCGGTCCGTGAAATTATGGATTTACTCTTTCAGGGAACAGGGGATCTGGCAGTGATGGGCGATTTGCTGCCTAAAGAAATTCAGGGAACTTCCCGTACCCTCCATGTGGATTACCGATGGATTCAAGCCATTGATGAAACCAGTTCCCACAAGATCATGATCATTCTGACCGATGTGACTTTAGCCAAAGAACTGGAATCTCAGCTCAAGGCAGATGAAGAGCGCAATGCGATGATTCTCAAGGTTGCGGCCGATCAGGATGGATTTATGCAGTTTTTACGAGAACTCCAAACCCTGTTCAACCAGATTCAGGAATTGTTGACTCAATCGGTTTCGCCTAAAACCGTGCCGACCTTGTTTCGTTGCTATCACACCATTAAAGGCGGTTCAGCCAGCTATGCGCTCAAAAAAGTAGCTGAACAGGCGCACCAGATTGAATCAGGACTGGAAGAAGTCCGTCAGGGACGGGAAGCCCTGACGGACTCACGCCGTCTGGCTTTGGTTCAGGAGACGCAGGAACTACAAAACATTTTGCAGGAGTCTCTGCAAACCGTGAGCAGCATTGTGTCCATAGAAGATCAGCGGCAATCCGAACGTGTCTATCGGATTGCCGAATCCAAGCTTCAAAAGGTTCATGAGGTGTTGAAATCTCAAATCCTGGAAGCTCAGCATTCTCAATTAGAGTTGGCGTTCTATGCGTTACGTCAACAACCCATTCAGGCCCTCTTCCGTAAATACGCTTCTGCGGCAGAGGGATTGGCAGAACGTTTAGGTAAACACATCAAGGTGGAGATGAAAGGGGCGAATACGGAAGTTCCTTATGAGCGTCTGGAATCCTTGTTCGGTGCCATGATTCATTTGGTGCGTAACTCGGTGGATCACGGAATTGAGTCGCCTGAAATTCGATCCATGCTGGGAAAACCGGAAACAGGGCAGTTGCTCCTGTCTGCTGAAAAAACGCTGGAGCAGTTGTTGATTCGCATTCAAGACGATGGGGGTGGTATTGATCCAGAGCGAGTCAAGGCGGTCGCTTTGAAAAAGCAGGTCATTACCGAAGCTCAAGCCCAAGCGTTGAAAGAGGAGGAATTGATTCAACTGATTTTTGCCCCCGGATTTTCGACTAAAGAAGAAGTATCGGAGGTATCAGGCAGAGGGGTTGGGCTGGATGCCGTCAAGTCCTCTCTGGAGGAGCTTCATGGTCATATTGACGTGCAAACTGTGTTGGATGAAGGAACTACGTTTACGCTAGTGATTCCGTGGTTAACCTGAAATCACCGTTCTTGCCTTATGATCCATCAACAAATGAATCCCTTTTTTCAGCCTAGTACACTGTCAGCCTTTAAATTTGTGGTAGATCGGGACTACGTGCCCGATAAAAACAACGTTCGCAAAAGCTGGGCATGTAATCCCAGCCTACCGAACCCGAAAAATAAAAGCTGACTATGTACTAGTCCTTGATCAATGAAGGCTGTTAATCCTGCTGCGACCGGAGGACTAATCACCCAACTTGAACGTTATTTCAATTGGCTACAGGAAGCTCCATAGGCATAACAGGAATAACAGCGATGGTGTTTCAGCATGACTCGAACTTTCATGGCTTCGGTCAGGATCGCACCCAGATCATAGGCAGGATCATCATCTACCAGAGTGCAGGCGTAAATTCTCATTTTGCCCTTTTTCTTCAATATTCCATTGATGAAATTTTTCCACCCACCGCAACAGTTTCTCAGGAGCATGGGCACGTTTCCATTTCCCAGCCACGTATTTATTGGCTTCTGCCAGAGTAGGATAAATGTGAATGGTTCCCAGAATTTTATTCAATCCCAGTCCATGTTTCATCGCCAGAATATATTCAGCGATCAAATCGCCCGCATGTTCCCCGACAATCGTCACCCCCAAAATCCTGTCTTTTCCAGGAACTGTCAATACCTTCACCATGCCGTGAGCCTCTCCATCGGCAATCGCACGATCCAGATCCTCTATTCCATAAGTCGTGACTTCATAGGGAATTCCTTGTTGCTGGGCTTCCTGTTCATTGAATCCCACACGGGCAACCTCTGGATCGGTAAAGGTGGACCAGGGAATCACGGAATAATCCACCTTGAATTTTTTGAGGCTTCCAAACAGGGCATTGACAGCGGCATACCAAGCCTGATGAGCGGCTGTATGAGTGAATTGAAAGGGACCCGCTACATCGCCACACGCATAGATGTTGGGATACACCGTTTGCAGATACTCATTGGTTTCAATCGTTTTAGAGGCGGTTAAGGGAATGCCGAGTTCTTCAAGCCCATAACCTTTTGTATTAGCCACACGTCCCAACGCACACAGGATTTCATCCCCTTCAATCCGAACCTCCTTCCCTTCATATTGGCAATACAGGATTTTCAAGGCTCCCTCTGTTTCAAAACGGATTGCCTTATGATTGACCAACACCTGAATGCCTTCTTCCCTGAACCGGGTCATGACTCGTTCTGAAGCTTCAGAGTCCTCCCGAATCATCAAACGGGGAGCCTTCTCAACTTGAAACACCTCACTGCCCAAACGTCTGAAACTTTGGATTTGAATGACGAGACGGCTCTTCGGGCAATGAGCGGAAAAATCCCCACCAGGGTGAAGGAAAGGAGGAGTTCAGGAGAGAGAATGCCCCTGACACTGTCAATTTTCGCCAGTTGTGTACCAGCATTCACATAGACCAGCGTTCCCGCCAGCATTCCCACCTGACTCACCCAGGCAAAAGTGAAGGTTTTCAAAGCGGTGAGTCCCATCACCAGATTGATCACAAAAAAAGGAACAACAGGCAACAAGCGCAGGGTGAAGAGATAAAAGGCGCCTTCTTTCGCCATCGCCCTATTGACAGAACGCAACGGCTCTCCAAACCGATGTTGAACCCAGTCCCGCAACAAAAAACGCGCGATCAAGAAGGCTAGTGTCGCTCCCCCTGCGGAGGCAAAAGAGACTAGGATCGTTCCTTCCAGCACTCCAAAAATAGCGCCTGCCGCAAGAGTCAAAACGGTAGCTCCTGGAATTGATAAAGCGGTGACTAGCGTATAGATCAGAAAAAAGATTCCTAAGGTTTTAAGTGGATGACCTTCGTAGTATTGCAAAAGGTGCTGATATTGGCTTTTGAAATAACCCAGATCCAAATATCGCTCCAGATCGAAAAGGAAAAAGGCGGCGAGGAACATCACGAGAAAGAGGATCACTCCTGTTTTTTTGAGATTCATAATTTACTCCTGATAGGAAGAATGGAATAGGCACATCACAGTCCTTCTGACGTTCCCTTTTGTGGGAACTCTTGGCATGAAAGTAACCATAAGTCGAAATAAATAAATAATTTCGACCTGTGCAGGTAGGTGTAAGGTATTAGCATTTAGCTTTTAGCCTGTTGGAAATGATGTGTTTTCATCATCCTTTTGCGCTCACGAACTCATGTTTTTGTGACCAAAACAAAAAATACATGCATGAGGTGATAAAGAATTTTTAACATTTTGCTCTTCTTAAAAGCAGTCAATCACGAGCTAATACCTAAACGCTAACAGCTAATACCTCACCTGCACAGGTGGAATTATTTCAATGCACTAAACGGTTCCGCAATAATAATTCCCCAGAATTTACAGATGTTGAAGTAGCTACTGTATCCTTGTGGGGCATTCTTTCTGGTTTACAAGGACACAAAACGATCCACACTAACACTGAACGTTATTTAAAGGAATGGTTTCCAAAATCCGACGATTTATGGCATTCGGTCTTTGCCTTTGTTAGTACTTACCTGGGAATCATCGCCATTGGAACACTGATCCTGGATTTTGATGCGAACGATAGGATCACCTCCCTGACCGCAGTAATGACTTGCGTCGCAGGAGCCGGACCAGGATTCGGCATGGTGGGTCCCACAGACAACTTTGCACATTTTAGTGATTTGGTCAAAATCATACTTTCTGTGATCATGTTGCTGGGGCGCCTGGAATTCTTTGTTCTGCTCTCTCTGAGGCATCGCAAATTCTGGGTTCGTTAGTCACTTTTTGTCATTGCTATTGACCGAGACGAAGTTGTATGAATAATGTACTGCGGTTGTCGGGGAACTCCGTTCTTGGACAGCCACCCAGTCAATTTACCAACCACACGAAAACCACTAAAAATAAAATGATTATATTTTTTGAATTCAAGGAGAGGAAATGAGAAAAATAACAGAGCAAATTGAACATAAATTTGAGATATGGGCAAGGTTTGTCTATCACCGCCATTGGAGCATTCTGATTGGTTCGTTGTTGATTACCGCAGCGCTCTATACCCAACTTCCCAAACTCACGATTGATTCCACAATGGAGGGATTTTTCCATAAAGATGATCCCGTCTTACTCCATTACAATGAGCTGCGAGAACAGTTTGGCCGTGATGATATTATCGCAATCGCAATACAACCGCCAACGGTCTTTGATCTTAATTTTTTAAAAAAACTGAAATTGCTGCATAAAGAAATTGAAGCCACTGTGCCGCACCTGGAAAAAGTCACCAGTCTCATCAATGCACGGACGATGCGGGGAGAAAACGATAAGCTCATTGTGGAAGAATTGATGAAAAAATTGCCCACCAATGAGATGGAGTTGATGGCTTTAAAAAAGAAGATATTTTCCACCTTGCCTTATCTGGGCGTTTTGATTTCAAAAGATGGGACGATGACTAATATTAACGTCAGAATCTCAGCCTTTACTGCTGACAAAGAGGTTCTCCAGGAAGATAAAGAGATTTTCCAGGAAGAGGAGGAGGAGATGGAAGACGAAGAAAAACCAAAATTTGTGGAGCCCAGTCCCCAAAAGTACCAATTTATCAAGCCCGAAGAAAATGCTCAAGTAGTCCATGCGCTTAGAGACATCATCAAAAAGTATGAAGCCCCGGATTTCAAGGTTTATATGGCGGGTCCTACGATCTATGCCAGAGCGCTTCGTGAATCAATGGAAGAAAACCTGCCGCTTTTTACAGGATTATCCGTCTTGGTCATCGGAATCTTTGTCTTCGCCCTTCTTCGACGCCTGTCAGGCCCCCTGATCTCGCTACTCGTCGTCATTCTTGCGCTGTTTGGAACCCTCAGTCTTTTGCCCATTTTTGGAATTCCCTTCACGATTGTGACCCAAATTCTGCCTTCATTTTTACTAACCGTGGGTATTGGCGATTCAGTTCATATATTGACGGTATTTTATAAGTGTTATTCCCATGGAGACAGTAGGGAAGAAGCCATCGTTTACGCGATTGGACATTCCGGTATTCCCGTGGTGATGACGAGCCTCACCACTGCAGGCGGTTTGTGGTCCTTTGCCGGAGCCGAGATCGCGCCTGTTGCTGACCTTGGGATGGTTGGCGGGTTTGGTGTGATCATGGCCTTACTTTATACCCTGGTGCTACTACCCGCATTATTGTCCATTATTCCCGTGAAAAAAAAAGGATGGTTTGAAAAAGATGATCTGAACGCTGGACCGACGCAGAAAATATTGAGCAGTATCGGCAATCTCGTAGTTCGCCGTCCTGTCACGATCCTGATTGTGTTTTTGGGGTTTGCCGTGGTTTCGTTTCTGGCAGCAATGCAGCTTCGATTTACCCACCAGCCTCTGAAGTGGTTCCCCAAAGACGCTCCCTTTCGCGTTTCGACTGAAAAGATCGATGGCCTTATGGCGGGTACCTTGTCCCTCGAAATAGTCGTGGATACCCAAAAGCTCAATGGGTTGAATGAGCCAGAGATTATGAATAAATTGGAACAACTGAGCCACGATATCAAACAATTGAAATTTCTGACTGGAGGACAACCGGCCCAAACCTTGTCCATTGCTGATATTTTAAAGGAAATTCATCAAGCTCTCAACAATAATGATGCTGAATTTTATAAAATTCCTCAGGACCGAAAGTTGGTTACCCAGGAACTGTTTTTGTTTGAAAGTAGTGGTTCGGATGACTTGAAATCACTCATTGACGAACAACACACCAAAGCCCGCTTTACGATCTTTACACCTAATCTGGATGCTATGGATTATGTCCATTTTACAAAGGAGGTGAGAGACCTGTTTGAGGGAACGTTTGGTCGTGAGGTCACCATTACCATAACCGGGGTTGCTAACCTGGTCGCACTCACAGCCGTTTCCGTCATCCACAGCATGGCGATCAGTTATGTGATTTCCTTTGGGGTGATTACCTGTCTGATGATTCTTTTTCTGGGTAAATTTAAAATTGGCTTATTGAGTATGATTCCCAACATCATCCCCATTGTCTTCATCATCGGATTTATGGCGGTCTTTGATTATCCGCTGGATATGTTTACCATTTTGATTGGTAGCATTGCCATTGGTCTGGTCGTCGATGACACGATTCATTTCCTGCATGGGTTTCATCGTTACCTGGATCAAGCTGATAATTATCACTATGCGATTCATAGCACGCTGCAATATACCGGAAGGGCCATGTTGTTTACGAGCTTGATTTTATCCTCAGGTTTCGCGGTTTTCACTATCTCCGAATGGAGCAATCTCTCAAATTTTGGATTGTTGTCCGCAATTTGTATCATGGTTGCGCTCCTTGCGGATGTGTATCTCACGCCAACCCTGATGCGATTGTACTATCGCGATAAAGGTTAATTGTGGGAGCGCAGACGTCCCGCTTGCTTTTGCGGGCGGATTCCGCATTTCCAGGAAAGACTTATCTGAAAGTCTATAGAAGAGGCGTCTCACCTCTTTCAAGGAGCGGGACGCTCCTTCTACTGTGAATTTATTTATAATGAACGTCTATAGATACTATCTGATACCCGCTTGGGCATTATGGTTCACAATATGGAAACGAGGAAAGCAAGACAAGACATTAGTTTTTGCGGGTATGGAGACGCTTTTATAGATATAACCTGTTTCCCTTTGACGGGATATGGTATTTCTGAGGTGGCAGCGTTATCAATAAAAGAGGCAAATTCCTTCTGGGCTTGAAATTATGATTCCATTGTTTTAACTGTTAACCCTGAGTTTTGAATAATAATTTTGGCACCTTGTGAGATCAAGCCTTTTCATGCGATCTATCAAATTAAAACAACTCCGAAACATTCCTTCCTGGATCTGGAGCCTCAGCTCAGGACTTTTACTGGGTTTTAGTGCCCCTGGCTTTGGAATCCCGCTTACGGGAATGATTGCTCACTTTCCCTTGTTCATCGTTTTTGACCGGATTCAAGCTCACGCTGCTTACTCCCAGAAACGAAAACTGCTCTATTTCTGGTTCACATGTTGGAGCGCTGGTTCCCTGGCGGCAGGGCTTGGTGCCCATTGGATGATTCATTCGATTCACGTCTTTGGACATTTTCCCTGGTTTTTAGCTCTAATCGTTGCGGCGTTGGGATACGGTTTGGAAATTTCTTTGAATCTCTTGGTTTTGTTTGCGTTGCCCGCATGGTGTATTCAACACAAGGGAGTCTACGAATTGTTTGTTCGTTTAAGTTTTGTGTTAATGCTGGAGCCTTTCTATCCCAAAATATTTCAATGGAGTTATGGAGGACTGACTTTTAATCAATTTCCCTGGTTAGCTCAAGTTGCGGATCTTGTTGGTGCTGCGGGGTTAGGTGTTTATTGCCTGGGTTTCAGTTTCATGCTGCTGTTGTTTTGGCGCGGGAAAGTAGACAAAAATCATGCGTCAAAACGGGAAGTGATGGTGGCGGTTGGTATTTATACGGCACTTTGGACCCTTGGGTTAGGATATGGAAGCCTTAGGGGGAACATGCTGGATACCATTCAGCCGGAAGAAAAGAAACTGCATGTGGCGGCGCTTCAGCCAAATTTTTCCCTGGAACATTTAGCGTCCAATCCTGAACTTGCGTATTCTAACAGGGAAAATACGATGTGGTCTTTAATTCAAGATTCCTTGGAGGCGATTTCTCAGTTTCCCCAAAACACAGATCTTCCGAAATTACTGATATGGCCTGAATCGGTATATTCGTTCCCTTATTTCAAAGAAGATTTTGTACGTCAACAAGTTGAATATTTTGCGAAATTCCATAAAACTCACATTTTACTCGCGTCTGCCGACTGGGATGAACTTGCCCCGAATGTGTACCAAGAATATGGAATTTCCGTATTAATTGGATACGATGGAAAAGTTAAAGGGCGTTATAATAAAATTTTTCTGATCCCTTTTGGCGAATACATTCCTGCCGCGACTATTTTTCCTTTTTATGCCGATTGGTTGAGAAAAAATGTCCCCGCACTCTCCGAATTTAATCGTGGAACAGAATATACGGTATTTCAACTTTCAAAAAATCATCGTCTTTCCAGTACGATATGTTTTGATATTTTCTCGCAAGATATTATCAGAAATATGACAAGGAATGGCGCAGAGCTTGTGATTAACCTGAGTAATCTGGCATGGTTTGGCAAAAGTAATGCGAGTGCTCATATGGAACTTGCGGTACGTTGGAAAGCGATTGAAAATCGCATCCCGATTTTATTAGTTTCTAACAATGGCCGAAGCCTTTACATCAACGCCCTGGGACAGTCAGAAGGAACGTCACTGGAGTTATTTGAAAAGGGCGCGTTGATTCAAACCTTGACGTTACAGCAGCACTACTCTTTTTATCGAGAGTTTCAAGAGTGGATTCATGGAATTCTTATTTGTTTATTTATGTTTTCCGTTCTGTTGTTATTTCGGACAAGGCGCTGCTTTGATTTACCGTAAAATGATTGTTGAAAATTGATTTGAATGGTTAATCTTATTAGCACTCAATCTCATTTTTATATTGAAATAGTACCAAACGAGTGCTATTTATTAGAAAGGAACAATAAACGGATTAACTAACAACTTGGCGGCTATGCTTCAATTATCAAAAAAAGTAGATTATGCAATCATACTGCTCTCGCATCTGGGGTGCAGTGCAGTCCCTGTAAGTGCACAAGAGATTGCGACAAAGTACCTGTTACCACAATCAATGGTTGCGAATATTCTCAAGCAATTATCCGCTACAGGAATGATTGTTTCAAAACGGGGCCAAAGTGGAGGTTATAGTTTGAATCGTCCGCCTGAAAAGGTCACTCTCGCGGAAATTATTCAAGTGGTTGATAATGAATTCACTTTAGTGGAATGTGCTCATCAGGGCCAGAAGTGTAAGGTAAAGCATTGTCCGACTCAGGGCCCCTTGATTGCGCTCCATACCAAAATTCGTGAGTTTATGGAATCCACAACTTTGGCAACTTTGATTAGTCCTCACCATTCAACAAGCTTAGGAGGCTAGTACCTTATGAAATTACCCATTTACCTGGATTATCAGGCAACGACCCCTGTCGATCCTCGTGTGCTTGAAACCATGAGTCCCTATTTCACGGAAATCTATGGAAACGCCGCGAGCCGAAATCATGCTCATGGATGGAAAGCTGAAGAAGCCGTTGAGCGATCCCGATCCATTATTGCGTCGATCATTGGAGCGTCCGCAAAAGAAATTATTTTTACCAGTGGCGCTACCGAATCAGACAATCTTGCGGTATTAGGGGTTGCTGAGTTTTTAAAGAACAAGGGAAAACACATCATCACCTCTCCTATTGAACACAAGGCCGTACTCGATCCGTGTCATTATTTGGAACAGCAAGGCTTTGAAGTGACCCTGCTTGATGTTGATAAATATGGGTGCATTAATTTACAGCAACTGGAAGACTCCATTCGGGAGGATACGATTTTGGTTTCCTTGATGGCGGCTAACAATGAAATTGGGACCTTAAATCCTTTGAAAGAAATTGGAGCAATCACACGCTCCAAAGAGGTTTTATTTCACTGTGACGCCACTCAAGGAGTGGGCAAGTTTCCCATTCATGTTGACGAGATGAATATTGATCTGTTATCAATGAGTGCTCATAAGATCTACGGTCCCAAAGGAGTTGGAGGACTGTATGTAAGAAGGAAACGCCCTCGAGTTCGAATTGCCCCCATCATGCATGGAGGAGGACATGAACGGGGTATGCGTTCTGGGACGTTAAATGTTCCTGGGATCGTTGGATTTTCAAAAGCCGTTGAACTTTGTAAAGAAGAGATGGAATCGGAGTCCGAACGTTTAGTCCAGTTACGTCAGCGCTTGTATGACCAATTGACGAGCGAGCTGGATTATGTTTACATCAACGGACATCCCACTCATCGGCTTGCGGGAAATCTTAATGTAAGTTTTGCTTATGTTGAAGGTGAAAGTTTGATCATGGGAATTAATGATATTTGTGTCTCTTCAGGATCGGCCTGTACCTCCGCAAGCCTGGAACCTTCTTATGTTTTAAGAGCCTTAGGCGTTGGTGATGAACTGGCGCATTCTTCAATTCGGTTTGGGTTGGGACGTTTTACCACGATTGAAGAAATTGATTACACCTCAAGAAAAGTAATTGATGCGGTGAAACGCTTGCGTGAAATGTCCCCGCTATACGAAATGGTGTTGGAGGGAGTGGATTTGAGTAAAGTTACATGGGCGTCTCATTAAAATAAAACTTTTTCCCATTTTAAGGGTACATACTAGAAGAGGTAAAGATGGCATATAGTGAAAAAGTAATTGATCATTACAATGACCCCAAAAACGTTGGAAGTTTTGGAAAAGATGATGAGCATGTGGGAACCGGTTTAGTGGGAGCACCAGAGTGTGGTGATGTGATGAAGCTTCAAATCAAAGTTGATGAAGTCACTCAAACCATTATTGACGCAAAATTTAAAACCTTTGGGTGCGGATCGGCAATTGCCTCCTCCTCTTTGGCGACAGAATGGGTAAAGGGGAAAACCCTGAAGGAAGCGTCAACCATCAAAAATACGGATATCGTTCAAGAACTTTCGTTGCCCCCTGTTAAAATTCACTGTTCCGTTTTAGCGGAAGACGCGATTAAAGCTGCAATTTTAGATTATAAAAAACGGCAAACTTAAAATATCAAACTCAATAAGGATGTGTGATGGGAGCACAGATATCAAAAAAGTTACAATGCACAGGATGTCAAACCGCATTGATGTCATCACTGTTTTGTTTTTCTTGTAACCATTTACAGCGTTTGAAAGCAAAACCCGACTACTTTACGGTTTTTGGTTTACCTGTTCATTATGATATTGACTTAAATAAGCTGGAAAGCATCTACGAACAGTTAGTGGCGGAGTTGCATCCTGATTTTTATCACAACGCCTCCGCTGAAGATCATCGGCACAGCGTGAACCTGTCCGCTATACTGAATCAGGCTTATGACACCTTGAGAGATCCTGGTTCTCGTGCCGCTTATGCACTTTCCAGGTTAGCTCACGGGTCGTCTTTGAATGAACGCCAACTGCCAGAAGGATTTTTGGAAGAAATGTTTGCTTTGCAGGAACGTATTGAGGAACTCACTGAAACTGATCAGGCTGAGTCCGCCCTTAACACCATTCAAGCGGATCTCCAACAGCGCCTTCAACAATGCCAAACTCTATATGGGCCCCTCTTTGCTAAAAGAGAAGGCCAGGTGTCTTTTGCCTCAGAGGATCTTCAACAAATTCAAACACAACTGAATACGGAGCGTTATTTAAAAAGACTTATAGAGCGATGTACTGCGATTTTAGCATAAATGGTGTTCGCCTCGTAACAGGTTTTCAAGCGGGAAGGCAAATAATCCTAATGAGTATTTATTTTCAATTTATTTTTTTATTTTCGGTAAGTCACGGTAGACATGGAAGAAAGAATTATTGGTATTGATTTGGGGACAACAAATAGTTTATCGGCAACAGTTTTTGAAGACGGACCTGAGGTAATAGGTATCGCGGGCGAAAATCCAATCACCCCGTCTGTGCTTCATCATACGGGACAGGCGTGGATTGTTGGCGAAGAGGCCTTGCCTTATCGACTGTCCTCACCAAAAAATACTTTGTTTTCCGTGAAACGATTAATGGGATGTGATCTTTCAGAGTTGACAGAAGACATCAAACGCCTTCCTTATACGATCGTGGCCGCCCAGCGCAAATTGGTTAAGGTTTCCGTCCAGGGAAGAGAATACACGCCCCAGGAAATCTCCGCTGAAATCTTAAAAAAAGTAAAACAGAGAGCCGAACAAAGTCTCGGTGTGCCTGTAAAAAAAGTAGTCATCACCGTACCTGCTTATTTTGATGACGTTCAACGCCAAGCAACCCGCGATGCCGCAAGAATAGCAGGGTTGGAGGTCGCGCGTATTATCAACGAACCCACGGCTGCCGCCATTGCTTATGGACTGGATGAAAAAAAAGATGGCTATGTTGCTGTTTTTGACTTAGGAGGCGGAACCTTTGATATTTCCATTTTAAAATTATCTAAAAAAGTGTTTAAAGTGGTGTCAACGCATGGAAATACCCATTTGGGCGGAGATGATTTTGACAATGTGATTGCTGAGGAATTGAAAGCACGCATACTCCGTGACGCCCCCGAAATCCGATTTGATGATGCGTATTCGCAGCAGTTATTAAAACAGACCGCTGAAGATATCAAAAAAAGAATCAGCTTCACACAAGAAACAGCGTATCAGTTGGAATTATCAGGACGGTCATTCAGCGGTATTTTGACTGCGGCTCAATTCAATCAACGGATTCATCCGTTAGTGGAACAAACCTTACATAGTTGCCAACATGCTTTAAAGGAAGCCAAATTGGGCATTGACGAAATTGGCGAGGTTGTGCTGGTTGGAGGATCAACCGTTATTCCGTATGTCCGTCAACAAGTGGCCCGTTTTTTTCAAAAACAACCTCATGCGGCTATTGATCCTTATAAAGTAGTTGCCATTGGTGCGGGCATTCAAGGTCATTTGTTAGCAGGGGGACGTCGTGACTTTATTCTTTTGGATGTGATTCCACTATCGTTAGGGATTGAAACGCTGGGCGGAACGTTCAGTAAACTCATTACTCAAAACACGACGATTCCTACAGAAGCCAGTGAACTTTTTACCACTCAAGTTGACAATCAAACCGCCATCGATATCAATATTTACCAGGGAGAACGGGAGTTGGTGAAAGATTGCCGCTGCTTGGGTCAATTTAAACTGAGAAGCATTCCTCCAATGCCCGCAGGACTTCCGTTGGTTGAAGTGACTTTCAAAGTCGATGCCAATGGAATCTTGAAGGTTTCGGCGCTGGAAAAGCGTAGTCAACAACAAACAGAAATTGAAATCATTCCCTTTCATGGACTCACACGAGCAGAAATTGACCGCATCATTGAAGAGTCCTTTGAATATGCCATTGACGATTTTAATGTGCGCCAGTTGATCGAGTTTCGTCAAGCCGCAGAACGGGTGTTTAAAGGCATTGAAGATCATTGGAAAATGGCTCAGGAACTCTTGAGTGCAAAGCAGCAAACCGCCATTCAAAAACAAGTTGAAATCGTGAGACATGCGGCACAAGGGGAAGATCCGCAAGCACTCAAACGACAAATGGATATTCTGGGTGAATTGACAAGGCCTCTTGCTGATACCGTCATAGGCAAGGCGGTTTTGTCAGAATTGAAAAAAACCGAAACCGGATTGTCTGTTCCATAACGGTCCTGTAAAAAACTTGTATATCCGTATAAAACCGTATAGCCTGCCCCCTGTTCTACAGTTGTTTATTCTCATAATGAATATATTGCATCATGTCAGCGATTCTCCTTGAAAAAGATCTGATTCCCATCAATAAAATGTTGGAAAATAAATCCACAGAAGAGCTTTTAACGTGGACCTTTTCCATGATTCCTCGTGTCGCCCTGTTGACCTCGGGCCAAAAAGCAGGTTCGGTCCTCGCTAAAATTGTTGCAAAAGCAGGATACAAGGTGGATTTATTTTTTGTGGATACGGGTGTTTTGTTTGAGGAAACTCAAGAAACCGTTGAAGCCTTAAGTCACGCCTATCAGTTCCCCTTAAGGCGTTTCACTCCCAAGCTCACCATGTATGAACAATATAAACAATATGGAGCACTTTACCTCAATCATGCAGGACAGGAGCAATGTTGCCACATGCGGAAAGTCGAACCGCTTTTGGAAGTCTACAAGGATTGTGATGCGTTACTGGGGCCTTTGCGTCGAGGTGAAGGGGGACGTCGTGCCAATGTTCCTATTTTGGGATTAGATCCCATAATGAAGGTGATTCGTATCAATCCGATGGCCAATTTACCCGAAGAACAATACCAACGGTACATCAAGGAAGAAGATACCATCATTAATCCGTTGCATGATCAAGGCTATCCGACGATTGGTTGTAACCGCTGTACAACGCCTGTCCGACTTGATGAACCCCAACGAGCCGGACGATGGCGACACCTGTCCGGAGTGGATTATTGTGGAATCAATCCCAGCGATTTTCTCCGCAAGTCGGCTTCGATTGAAATTTGTGATGAAATTTACCAACGATTAAATGATTATATTTCTCAAAGTAAGGCAAACTCGTGAACATTTTAGACGTATTCAAACAACGTGGTTTTTTCCAACAAGTCACTCATCCAGAAGCTCTTGCAGCTCAACTGCAAGAAGGACCTCTTTGCGGATATACTGGCTTTGACCCTACCGCAGATTCTCTCCATGTGGGACATTTGATCCCCATCATGGGCTTAGCTCACCTTCAGCGTGAAGGACATCAGGTCATTGCCTTGCTCGGTGGCGGAACCGCCATGATTGGAGATCCTAGTGGAAAGACGGAAATGCGTAAAATGCTTTCTGAAGAACAGTTACGGGAAAATACCCAATGCCTGCGTCCTCAACTGGCGCGCTTTTTGGACTTTGCTCAAGGCGCGGTGTTGGTTGATAACGCGGACTGGTTGTGTCCTTTAAAGTATATCGAATTTCTGAGAGATATTGGCCGCCACTTTTCTGTCAATCGAATGTTATCGTTTGAAACGTACAAAGCTCGTATGGAAACAGGGCTTTCGTTTTTGGAATTTAACTACCAACTGTTGCAAGCTTATGATTTTCTTGAATTATATCGACGCTTTGGTTGTGTCTTGCAATTAGGCGGGGATGATCAATGGGCGAATATTATTTCAGGTATTGATTTGGTGCGGCGCCTGGAGCAGCGGGAAGTTTATGGTTGGACCTACCCTTTGCTGACTACCGCTTCCGGAAAGAAAATGGGAAAGACTGAAAAAGGAGCAGTGTGGCTTGATCCGAAAAAAACATCGCCTTACGACTATTACCAATATTGGGTGAATTCCGATGATGCGGATGTCAAAAAGTTTTTAGCACTGTTCACCTTTTTGCCAATGACAGAGATTGAGACCTTAGGCTCTTTGCAAGGTGCGGAAATCCGTGAAGCAAAAGAACGCCTCGCTTTTGAAACCACAAGCTTAGCGCATGGAACCGCAGAAGCCCAAAAAGCACAACAAGCAGCCAAAGCTTTATTCGGAGGGCAAGGAACCCTTGAAGACGTTCCTACAACTTCAATATCCCCACAACGTCTTCACGAGGGGATTGACCTTTTCACCCTTTATCTGGAAGTCGGACTGTGCCACTCTAAAAGCGAAGCACGCCGACTCCTTGCGCAAGGCGGCGTCTATGTCAATGATCAACGCATAGAAAAGGATCCTTTTCAGATTACTGAAGTCCACCTTCAAAACGCGGAGATTCTGCTCCGAGCAGGCAAAAAACATTACCACCGGCTTGTTGTGGAATGAAAGGTTAGAAACGTTTCGAGAACATGCGAGTTTGCTGAAAAGAATCATGGTTTTTTCCTGAAATTCGTGTATAGATGCCAAAACATTCCAGTAAAAATAAGTCAGGACGATCCTACAATAAATAATCTGGAGGAACATCATGTTAAAGAGCCGATTTTTAAGAAACCTCTTATTGCTATCCTTAGGAAGCGCAATAATTCCCGCAATATTTAACGTCCTTTACATCTATCCTTCCTTTAGCACTTTATTAATGGAAAATACAGAGGATGAGGCCATACGTACCTCCAATCACCTGATCTCATCTCTCCATTTAGATGAGATGCAAATTCACAAAGGTTCTTTTGGCGGTGATTTTTCAGAACTGGTCGAAGTTTTGAAAAAAGATGTACTTTTTATGAAGATCAAGGTTTTTTCGAAGACAGGCGAGGTTTTATTTTCTACCGAGTCTAAAGATCTGGGAGAAATGAATAACAAAAGTTATTTTCATGACATCGTCATGAACGGTTACACCTACACCAAGATTGTACCGAAAAACAAAAAATCTCTTGAAGATCAGATAGTCACCATTGACGTTGTAGAAACGTATGTTCCGATCATGAAAGCAGATCAGTTCATCGGAGCTTTTGAATTGTACTATGACATCACCTCAAAAAAAGAAAAAATCGATAAACTGTTATGGGTTTCCTGGCTGACCTTGTTTATGATGAGCCTGTTGCTGATGCTCGCCTTTGCCTGGAGTGTGTGGCGCCTGGATGTGTTGATTACTCGTCAGAAACTGATTGATGAGGAGTTAAAGGAACATAATGATCGAATGCAAGAGGAGTTGAGTCTGGCAGGAGAGTTTCAACGAAAAATTTTGCCTCAGATTCATCATTTCCCCCATTTGAAGATCTCCACAAAATATTTGCCCCATGCTGAGGTTTCAGGGGATACCTATGATTTTTCGTTTGATTGTGCAGGAACAATGAGTTTCTTTTTAGGAGATGCGACCGGACATGGCGTCTCCGCAGCCTTTATGACCATGATGCTTCAGATCTCGCTTGATAATGTCAAACACGATTTACCAACGGACGAGGCCATCCGAGGAATCAACACTTTATTGGCCTCGCGTGAAACTGGAAAATTTGTCACAGGTATTTATTTACGAATTACCCCCGATGGTCTTTTGAGCGCAAGTAATGCGGCTCATCCTCCATTAATCATTATTCCCCACAACCAAGGGGAACTGGTCTTACTTGAAAAGCGAGGTTCCCTGATTGGAGCTTTTGCTCAAGAGCTGGTGCCTTATGTTGAAGAAAAATATCAATTACAACCTAATGATAGAATTTTTGCTTATACCGACGGGATTATTGAATGGGATGATCTGAGTGAAAAACGTTTTGGTTTAGATCGCTTGATCGATTTTATTAAAAAGCATAATACCTCCGATTCTGATACCCTTCTAAATACTTTGCTGGAACATTTGGACGAGTTTGCGCAAGGAAAAGCCTGTAACGATGACCTAACCATGTTCATTTTTGAATTTCTCGGCAAAACCGATCAAACTCAAGCGTAGGGCAAGGGGGCAGGACCACATGGACGCTATTATAGGCCAGTTTAATTCTTATGATCCACCTTGAGGACCGCCATAAAAGCTTCCTGGGGAACTTCCACAGTCCCAATTTGTTTCATTCGCTTTTTTCCCGCCTTCTGTTTTTCTAATAATTTGCGTTTTCGTGTAATGTCCCCGCCATAACACTTTGCGGTCACATCTTTACGAACAGCTCCCACGGTTTCTCTCGAAATAATTTTTGAGCCAATCGCTGCTTGAATGGCGACTTCAAACATTTGCCTCGGAATCAGCTCTTTAAACCGTTTGACTAATTCTCGTCCTCGATAATAGGCCTGTTCTTTGGGAACAATGATGGATAACGCGTCAACAATATCTCCATTCAATAAAATATCAAGTTTGACCAAATTCCCCTTGCGGAAGTCAATGAGTTCATAGTCAAAGGAGGCATAGCCTTTAGACACAGACTTAAGACGATCGTAAAAATCCAAAACGATTTCATTTAAAGGAAACTCATAGACCACCTGTACCCGGTTTGGAGCAGGGTATTCCATCAGGATTTGAATGCCTCTCCGTTCTTGAGCCAGCGTCATAATATTCCCGACATACTCTGTGGGGGTCAGTATTCGTCCTTGGATGTAGGGTTCATCAATACGACTGATTTTTACAGGATCAGGAAGCTGCGCGGGGTTATCAACGTCAAGAATGCTGCCATCATTTAAATGAACTTTGTAGATCACACTAGGTGCGGTGGTAATGAGTTGTAATTTAAATTCACGCTCTAACCGTTCTTGCGCGATTTCCAGATGCAGCAGCCCTAAAAAACCACACCGAAATCCAAACCCCAGTGCTGTTGAGGTTTCAGGTTCGTAGGTGATGGAAGCATCATTGAGTACTAATTTGAGTAACGCTTCTTTTAATTCCTCATATTGATCCGTATCAATCGGATAAATCCCACTGAATACCATCGGTTTGGCTTCTGCATACCCTGCAAGGGCTTCAGAGGCAGGATTTTCTTTTAGCGTGATCGTGTCTCCAATTTTGGTATGTCCGATGGTTTTGATCGACGCAGAAAGAAAACCGACTTCGCCCACATATAATTGAGGTATTTCCTTTTTAAAAGGGGTAAACACGCCAAGTTCCATGACTTCATATTCCTGTTGTGTTCCCATAAACCAAATTTTGTCACCTTTGCGTACGGAACCATCGATCACGCGAATCATGACGACGATTCCCAAGTAAGAGTCAAACCAGGAATCAAAGATTAAGGCACGTAAGGGAGCGTTATTGTCACCCGAAGGCGGTGGAACCCATTCTACGATTTGTTCGAGAATGGCCTCAATGCCAATTCCCGTTTTAGCGCTTGCGTGAATTGCCAAACTGGTATCCAAACCAATGATATCTTCAATTTCTCGGCAAACCCGTTCAGGTTCAGCAGTAGGCAAATCCACTTTGTTGAGAATGGGTAGGATTTCAAGATTATTTTCGAGCGCAAGATAGACGTTCGCCAGTGTTTGCGCTTCCACTCCCTGGGCTGCGTCAACAACCAGCAAAGCGCCTTCACAGGCGGCAAGTGAGCGCGAAACTTCATAGGTAAAGTCAACATGCCCTGGGGTATCAATTAAGTTAAATATGTAGTGTTGACCATTTTTCGCTTGGTATTGAAGCCGGACCGTTTGCGCTTTGATCGTAATTCCCCGTTCCCGCTCAATATCCATGCTATCCAGGAATTGGTGTTGGGCTTCTCTCGCGGTAACAGCTCCGGTAAATTCCATTAATCTGTCAGCTAAAGTCGACTTTCCGTGATCAATATGAGCGATAATTGAAAAATTACGGATATTCTTTTGATTATATTTTGTGTTGGACATACCCTGGTTTCTTTTGATGCAAAAAATCGTTGATAAATGGTTTTAATTGATCTTCCTCAATCACACCTTGACGTTCAATCTGAAAAGGGGAGGAAGTGAGGTTGAGAATGGTTGAAGCTTGTTCTCCCGGGGTTGCGCCTCCATCTATGAGCCAGTCGATGGAGTCTCCTAACTGCGCATACGCTTCTTGTGCCGTCCTGCATCCGGATTGGCCACTAAGATTGGCACTGGTTCCAATGAGAGGTCGTTTCGCAAGTTCAAGCAGCGTATTCACTATTTCCGAGTTTGAGTAGCGAAGCGCAATCGTGTTTTGGGGGCCTCTCAAAAACGGAGAGATCCGAGGTTTTGCTTTAAATATAAGCGTTAATGGACCTGGCCAGAACGCCTTGATCAGGGACTCATACGGTGAAGGATCCTCCGCGATTAAAATACCAAGCCATTCTAACGTGATCAGTGAGAGTAAGGGTTTATGGGGCTCTCTCTTTTTAACATGGAAAATACGCTCTACTAAAGCAGGATGAAAGGCATTCCCTCCAATCGCATAATAAGTTTCTGTCGGAAAAACGACAACTTTTCCCTCTCGTATGCTCTTGCGAATCATTTCTTCGATTCCTGGTTTAAAGGGATAATTAACGAATTCTGTCATAGTCCACTAATCCAGTCGGAAACAAGCTGCAAGGTTCCATTTTGAACTTGAGCTATTTTCAATGCGGTCAGACCCACATGGTTTTGAGGCGAAAAGGTTATCGGAGGAGTCAGCATCCCCTGCCATCGGGATAACGTTTCTGCGGATTCCAGGAGTCTGGGGCGGGTCAGCTTTCGTCCTGTGCGGTGCAATATTTCTACCATCACCTCTGCCACGGCTTGTCCATAAACGGTCCATGGGGTTGCCTGGAGTTCTTGTCGATAAGCGTGCAAAATGGCACGGTGCATCTGAATTCCAGGATGGTCGGTTTGAGATAATAAGGGTTGAGAAATCAATAAACCTAAATTTTCTTTCATTTGTGGCTCAAGATCTTTAAAGAACTCATATTGGGAGAGGTCATACCCTAAATAGATCTTTGCCTGCAAGCCCAGAAAAAAAGCCTGTTTGATAAACGGAGCCATGAGTTCTGGTGGTGCAAGAACGACAACCGCTTGAGGAGCATACCGTTTAATGGATTCGATATCCGTGTAAATATCACTGGATGGGGGCGTATATCGGTGTATCCGAACAGGCGGATTATGTTGGATCATCACTTGAGAAAGACTTTTCATCGCTTGTCGGAAAGGCTCTTCGTTGTAGTACCAAACCACAATTTGTTCCTTGAGATGCTGAACGGAAAGATACCTTCCCAGTACCGTCCCTTCCACACTGGGTGTGGGGTTGAAGGCAAAAACAGTGGGTTTGACCGGAAAACTCCATTGAGGATGTGAGGAACCTATCAACAAATCGGGAATCTGCATTTGCTCCAACCACGGAGCAACCGCTTGATGAGTTTCGTTTCCAAGACCATTAAAAATCAAAAAAACAGGATCCTTGAAAATCAACTCATACATTACTTTTTCTGTACGTTGAGGTTGAAACCCATCATCAAGATAACGGCACTCTATCAGACGTCCATGAACACCTCCTTGATCATTGATGTACTGAAAATAAGCCTTTGAGCTGTTGCTGATCTCAGAAAAACGGCTGGCGGGACCACTCAGAGGGTGATGACTCCCCATGATGATTTTACGTTCTGTCACCCCTGAGGCTGTTAAGACAGACGGCTTCCCCAGCAAGCATAGAATCGTTGTGAACAACAGCACATATTGCATAATCAACCGCATGGTTCAGTCAATGAAGAGAAGAAGGTTAGGTTTTAGGGAACCAGAACATAGCGATAAGCTCCTTCCCTATAAAAAAAATAGGGATTTAAGGCAAGATTTTTTGAAAACTGATAATAATAATCGTCTTCCCTTTTCTGATAGGTTTGCCGCTGAATGGACCATTGTCCATTGGTGTTCAGTTTAAGGCGGTAAGAGCCAAAGTCTACAAAACCCCGCCCTTGTTTGCGATTGACATAGAGGACCGAAGGTACAAACTCCAACCGCTTTTCATCGTCCAACACCTGAATCTGTGCCCCACTTAAAGAAAGTTTATAGGGAACCAATCGTGGGGGTAACCAAGGTTCAGTAGAAGCACTTTGCGGTGTCAGCAGTTGGACACGATGATCCAGTACCCCTTTCAGCTCATCACTATCACTTTTTTCCAATTGCCCGATGACCTGTTCTGCACCAGTACCCCTGAAATTAATGAATTTTTTGAATGTTTTCTGGGAAAATCCACTAGGAGTTTTTCGAATAAGATTCAACCCAATGGAGTTCAAGGAGTATTGAGTCAGCATTTCCGTAGGCTGACGATAAAGAATATCTTCAACAAAAAACACTCCGCTTTCATTGGAGATATCCGCAGTCAGTACTTCGCCAACCGGAGTGTTCATCAAGAATTGAAGCTGCATTTCATCGGCAAGTCGGACATTGGCTTGTAGACGATCAAACTCAAAGCTGACCTTCCCCGCAATCAGAACTTTGGCCCAATGCTGTAATTCTTTTTGAGCATCCTCCAATTTCGGATCCTGAACCGAGGCAGCTTCCAAACGACGATAGGCCTTCTTATATTGACGTTGAGCTAAATATTCATGGTAACGCGTCATGTTTTCTTTAGCAACATGCTCATTAGTCCGCTGGAGTGCTGCTTGAATTTCAACATCAGCAGGATCATCAACAAAAGCCAAGTGATACTCAATTGAAGCCTCTTCCCATCGTTTTTGTTCTTCTAAATCTTGACCTTCATAGTAATGAAAGGAACAGCCAACAAGTAAAGAGAGCCAGAAAACTAATAATAATTTTTTCATAAGGAGGTTTTATGAATCATGAATCACTGAGGGGTAATTGGGTGCTTCTTCGGTAATATACACGTCATGGACGTGACTTTCCTTTAAGCCTGCCGAAGTAATCTGCACAAATCGAGTTTGCGTCCGAAGTTCTTCAATCGTTTTGCTGCCGGTATACCCCATGCCTGAGCGGAGTCCGCCAACAAATTGATGTAATGTTTCAGCCAAAGAGCCTTTGTAGGGAACGCGTGCTTCAATACCTTCTGGTACCAGTTTGATTTCCTCCACATCTTGCTGAAAATAACGGTCTTTACTTCCGGCTTTCATGGCGCTTAAGGAACCCATTCCACGGTATTGCTTATACTGTCGTCCCTTGTAAAGGATCACTTGTCCCGGGGTTTCCGCGGTTCCCGCAAAGAGGCTGCCAATCATTACGGAATGAGCGCCTGCGGCAAGAGCTTTAACCACATCACCTGAAAATTTTATTCCGCCATCAGAAATCACAGGGATATCATATTTTTGAGCCACGTGAACAACTTCATCAATTGCGGTGATCTGAGGCACACCAACCCCTGAAACCACACGAGTCGTACAAATGGAGCCTGGTCCAATTCCCACCTTAACCGCATCCACTCCAGCTTTTATGAGGGCTTCTGCCGCTTCCCCGGAAGCGATATTTCCGCCAATAATTTCTAAAGCCGGAAACGTTTTGCGCAATTTGATAATACTATCCAGGACGCCCTTGGAATGACCATGCGCAGTATCAATAACGATCACATCCACACCGGAGTTCATCAGAGCTTCTACCCTGGGAATCAAATCCGCTGAAACGCCAACCGCGGCACCGACACGTAAGCGTCCCTGGGCATCTTTGTTAGCGTTCGGGTATTTGCGTGATTTTTCGATATCTTTGATCGTAATCAGCCCAACTAATTCATAAGCAGCGGAAACCACCAATAGCTTTTCAATGCGATGTTTGTGTAATAAGCGCTTTGCTTCTCCCAGATCAATCCCCGGAGAAACCGTGACTAATTTCTCGCGACCGCTGGTCATCACTTCGTGAACTAGCTGCCGAACATTAGTTTCAAAACGCAGGTCCCGATTGGTTAAAATCCCAACTAACTCTTTCCCTTGAACGACGGGGACCCCTGAAATGTGATATCGATCCATCAAATCCATCGCATTCCTGACGGGTTGGTCTGGAGCAACGGTAATAGGGTTGGTGATCATTCCGCTTTCTGAGCGTTTGACACGTTCAATATGGGCCGATTGTTCTTCGATGCTCATGTTTTTATGAATGATTCCAATTCCTCCTTCTTGTGCCATGCAAATTGCGGTCTGATACTCTGTCACCGTGTCCATAGCGGCGCTGATCAAGGGAATATTTAAATCCAGATGCCGGGTTAAACGGGTGGAGACGGAAACCTGTGACGGTAACCATTCAGAATACTGGGGTAATAACAAAACATCATCAAATGTCAGGCTGTCTGCAATACGGTCTTTAATCATAGTTAAGACTTCCCATGTCGCGTGCAAAAGGTATCCAGAAGTCCCTTCTGAAGATCACCCTTTACAAATTGAATATGAAGAAAAGGATAAATAGTCGAAGTCGAGAAGGTTGGATGCTTAAAAAGCTCTCAAGGCTCCCTTTATTTAAAAGAGTCGCCCAGACTGCTATGTTGTGAGCGGAATGTCAAGTTGATATGAACGCACCACGCTTCTTCCCTGGAATTCATGATCTCTTTCCCCTCTTCCTTCCGAAAAGGAGAGAGAACGAATGGATATTTATCGACGGCAACCGAATATTTGAGGCATGACAAGTATCCTGAAAACCCTATAGAATTCTTGATTAGAAGTTGTTATAAGGGAATAGGGCGTCAATCGGTTATTCTTAAAGCAATCCTTGAAAGAGAGCTTCTGTCTTATGGGACCTACGAGTCAAATTAAATTAAGAGGAGTGGTGTGCTGGGTAAGCTTGTTGTTTTTTTCTTTTCCTATCGTTAATTTTGCGAATCCGTTAACGTCTTGTGACTCTTGTCAGTTCTATGTTGATTCTCTACGAACCCCGTTCAGTTTGGTTGGAAACTGGTATTTTACCAGGAAGGATCATCCCGATAATAAACGTTCGAGCTTCGAACTTCAGGAATGGACTCTGGTAAAAACCCCTCAGCCTTGGAAAAAAATCTACAAAGACGGCAAAAATTTCAGGGTTGGGTGGTATCGAGCCAAAATTGCGTTTGCGCCCCAGCTTATTGGAATAGAGGCCGTGTTTTTAATTGATGCCTATATGAGTCGGTTGACTGTTTTTTTAGATGAACAGGAAATTTACCATCGTCCGGGAGAAAAAAACATCACGCGCTATTTTTCGATTCAACCCATTCCCGTTCGTTTCAAAATCACGAAAACGGAGCATGATTTTGTTTTTCGTGTGGATACGATTTTAATGACGGGTGTGTATCAACTGCCTTTTCAAATACGGCACTATCATCCTGATGACTGGACGTTGGCTCTTGCGCAGTTTTGGGGTGGCGAAGTTCGATTGATTGCGGCTTATATTTCATTAATTGCGGGAATTTTTTATTTAATTGTCTTTCTTAAAACCAACGTTTCCGTTTATTTGGTCGCCAGTCTGACCTGTCTTTGTATTTTCCCTTTTTATGCCGCGCCAGGAGATAATCTGATCAAATTCTGGAATCCGGAAACCTTACTGCTGTTTCATTATGTAGGGTTTTTCGCCTTCTATTATCATTACCAGTACGCACAGATTTTTTATAAGCCTACGCCCCGAATCAATCGTATCTCCTTTTATTTCTATATCCTCATGTCGGTTATTTTTACGTCAATGGGATTAGGCCTGTTTAATCTCGACGTATTTCTTTTAAGTCGGTCCCTGGTTTTTATCTACAATGTGTTTTTGGGAAGCTTGGGCGTCTTCATGTATTTCAAGGGCGTTTTGCATGAAAGACCGGGAAGCCGAATTATGTTTGTTGGAGGCTTGGTTTTTTTTGCCTCAGGAATTCATGATTTATTATTGGCCTTGGGAATCATCACCTCGATTGGCATGATCTATTTTGGCACGATTGTGGTTACAGGCTGCATGCTGCTGGTAGTGACACTCCAATTTGCGGATACCTTTGTTGAAAATCAAAAGCTATTAACCAATGTTCAGCAAATGAATTTTAAAATACTGGCACAAATTTCTATTTTGCATGAACTGAACAACACCACCCAAAATTTAGCCAGCCTGATGGATCGACGCAAGGTTTTTGAAACCGTTTCGGAGGCCTTGCGACGGCACGTGAATATCACGCGCCTGGCTTTGTTTTTGTGTCCTCAGGAAGAGGAGTTGACATTGTTTCATCTGTATCCACAAAGAGCCAGAAAATGTTTTCAGGATATGCTGACGGCACAGCACAGTATTCTTAAGGTGGTTCTGCAAAAGAAAGAATTGATTTATCACCCGGATACTTCAAACGAAAAGAGTTATGCCGTCCCCTTTCTGGAAAATGAAGAAGGCGCCGTATTGTGTATGCCTTTGATGGATGGGACAACGGTATTGGGGATTTTGAGCATTAGTGGCACAAGAGGACAATTTAAACCCAATTCCGAAGAACGTCAAATCACAGAAACTCTAAGCAGTTTCATGTCCATCACCTTCAAAAATATTCATTTGATGGAAGGGATTCAAGAATCAACCCGGATGGAATCCGAGTTAAAAACAGCCGCGGCGGTTCAACAATCTTTTTTCCCCAAAACCCTACCCCGGGTGTCTAATATTGAGATTGCCAGCTTTTTCCAATCCGCCTCTGAGACAGGGGGTGATTGGTATGGCTTTGTGAACACCCTCGAAAACACCTTGTATGTTTTGATTGGTGATGTCACCGGGCATGGGATTCCCGCAGCCCTGGTCACTGCGGCGGCGAGTTCCGCCTGTGGAATTTTAGAGGAGTTGTCCCGTGATTTACACATTAAACCCTCGCCTTCATACCTCCTTAGATATCTAAATCAGGTGATTCACAAAGCCGGTTTTCCTAATTTTCTGATGACCTTTTTTGTAGCAAGCCTCGACTTGCAAACCGGGATGTTAACGTTTTCAAATGCGGGGCATAACTTCCCCCTTGTGGTCAACAGTCATAGTAATAAAATGAAAGCTTTGGTGAATGTCAATCCCAGACTTGGAGATAAGCAGGACATTGCCTTTACTCAAAGTACCGTGCAACTGGGCATTGGGGATTTGTTATTTTTTTATACGGATGGTCTGATTGAAAATACGAATCATCAAAGAGAGTATTGGAGTGAGGGCCATTTGAGACGCTATTTAAAACAATATGGCCATCTGCCTGTTAAAGAATTAGTTACTAATTTAGTGAATGATGTTTTTAAATTCTATGGGGGATGGCCTTTGGATGATGATATGACCCTTGTCGCTTGTGAAATTGTACGCCCGTTCCCGAAACAATTGGAACATTTCTGAGAATTGATATGAACGTTTACATCCTTCTGTTAACTTACCAGGTCCCTGTTGAAAAAATCATGGAAGCCGTACCAGCTCATCGAGACTATTTGGAGCCCTATGATCGCCAAGGGGATATCTTGCTATCCGGAATGCAGTCTACTCAAAAGGGAGGCGTTATTATCATGAGAGCGGCGAATGACGGTGCCGTTCAACAATTCATTGAAGGGGATCCTTTTCATCAGCGAGGGCTTGCCACCTACGAAATCATCCATCTTGATGTGCGACGTCATCAAGGTGTTGTCTCGGATTGGCTGAGCGGAAAATTTTTAAATTAATGTTTTTTAAATAATTCTTTTTCATAGGGGGTATTTTATGTATAGATAAGAGATCGGTAATGATTTTCTTTTTTAGGCATATATTGAGGAGCCTTCATGAGTACCTCTTCTGAAAACAGAATCGAGCAAAGACATGCTTATTGCCATCGTCTATCCCTCACCATTAATCGTCATTTTGCGAGAGGGGTGGTGTTGGATTGGTCTGCGCATGGTTTGCAAATTCTCAGCAGAATCCCGATTGAGGCTGAGGAAACTTCACTTAGAGTGAGGTTTCATATCGAGAAATTCAAGGGCATTTCCGGACTAAGAGAAGTCTGGAGTCGAGAGGGCTATGTGCGATGGATCAGACATGCTGAAGAAGGGTGGTATGTTGGAATTCAATTGGATGAAATCATCGATCCTGCTTTAGTTAAAGAAATTGAAAAATATATTACAGAAGAAGATTCATGCTACCTGTATTTTTTCCCGGACACTCCTGCGGACTGACCATTTTCCGTATTCCAACAAGACAAGTCCTTCTCTCTGTCTTCCCCCCATCGCATAAAATCCGCCTTGATCTATCATCCTGTAAAAAATACATTAGGCAGACTGTGAAATAGCTATGAAGTAAGCCCCTCCTAAAAATGATGAAATGATTTTATGACGATAATAATTACAGACTCAGGTTTTGGCGGACTCTCCATCTGCGCTGCGTTGGTGCAAGAACTTCAACTCCAAAAGGTTGGAGGTGTTTCGATCAAGTATGTTAACGCGGCCCCTTCAGAGGCTTTTGGGTACAATACAATGAGTTCAAAAGCTCAAAAGTTGGCCACCTTCACCCACATTCTTTGGAACATGTATCGATGTTATAACCCCAACCTGATTTTTGTCGCGTGCAACACCTTATCCGCCTTATTACCGGAGATTGACTTTAAACCCGAACTGCCTGTGTTGGTCCAGGGGATCATTCCTCTGGGTGTTGAAGGTGTTCAAAGGATCCCTGTCTCACAAAACCCGGAGGTTCTTTTGGTTTTTGCCACAGAAACCACGATTACAGCCAGAATATATGAGATCGCTTTAGTGGAAAAAAATGTCACACTGCCCATTATTTCAGAGGCATGTCCTGGTTTAGCAACCATGATCTCCAATGATTTATCGGGGGTGAAGGTTTACGAATGCATTCTTGCTCATGTTCAAAACGCACTGCAACGTGTTCCCCTTTCAAAAAACTGTCAGCTGTTGATCTTACTGGGATGTACCCATTATGGTTATCGTGCCGATCTTTTCAAGAAGGCTTGCTCTGAGCTGGGATATCCCCATACGACCCTCATCAATCCTAATCAATATGCGGCAAAAAAACTGACACAGTCTTTGGATACAGAATACCGACTCAGCACCACTCAAAGTGAGATTTCTGTGGAATTCATTTCTCCCTACAGGTTACCGCAAACAGAAGTGGATACGATTTCAAGCCTGCTTTCACCCCAGGCACCTGAAACCGTGAAAGCCCTTCAGCATTACACGCTAAAACCGGAATTATATGACTCAACCTGCATTCCTCAAACTATGACTGACACCGTTTCCTGCTGGTGGAAAAACCACGCGATCGCTCCAGAGGTCATTCATGATACGGTTTTCTGGTCTCTTTCATTGGAAGTTGAAATCCATAACGAGGTTGACGGAGCTAACCTTGCGGATTCGGTTTTTGAATCGTTGGAGCGGTACCAGGTTAATGATGGGTATGTGCTGCTTCAGCGACAACGGCAGGAACGCTGGAAAACCCCACCTATCCTGCAAACTTGCCAGGAATTTTTTCATTACGAACTCAAAACCAAAAAAATTGAAGGTTGTGCCTGGAAGAGCGAAGTGGCGGTAGCGTGGCTCAGAAACCAAATTTTCAAACATGCTAGTGACGCACTGAAACTGATTGCAGAAAAACAACAGGCCGCCATGCTTAATCCTGAAAAATGGTTTTTCCTGGGTCTTTTGAAAATTGAAAAACCTTGGGGTTATGAAGGTTGGTATACAGGCGTGGAGAATCGTGGAGTCTGTGAAGTTAAATCAGCCACTGGAAAAACAGAATTGCCTTATGCTTTGTCCCTGTTTCGAAGTGCGGTACTCAAGGAGCACGCTGAAGAACTGATCTTGCTTAAAACCTTGAATCCGGTTCCCGATCCAATTTTAGGAGATCTCTACCTGGAAATACATGGAAAAAAATGGGAGGTTTACGTGGTGATTGAGGTGGACTCTCAGGCATGGCCCGATGGGAAAGGTGTGATTAAAGCGGGCTTGAATGACGAGCGCATGCACGAATACCAGCAGCGGTATGGCGATTCCTGGAAGGGCCCCTTCTTTCGGGATTTTCAGCAAAGTATTGAAGACTATCACATACTCCGGAACCAGATTGATCAGCAGTTGGATCATGCCAAAAAGATTCAAGGCCTTCCCCTACAAAGTCCTGTGGCGCCCGATGTTATGAAAAAACTCCTGCAGGAGATTCCTGCGCCGTTAGCAGAACAGGAAAGGCAACTGAGGGAAAAGGCCAACCGGTTTGTTGGTGAATGTTCTGTTGAAGTAGGCGATGTGATTACGTTTCCCGCCTATCAAATGCATTCATTACAGCATGGCATCAAGGTTATCGAATTTCAAACACCCCATTATGAACGCATGATTGTGATGTATGCTCAAAAGGTACTCACCCAGAATCACTGGGATACGGAGAAAGCGTTGTCTTTAATGACACCAGAAGTCTATCAGCTTCCTGAGTTACAGTTATTGGAACACACAGAAACTCGACGCAATGAACGCTTTGTGGACTTTCCCGATTTTACAACGGATCGCATTACCCTTCAACCAGGAGCTCAACTTCAGGAAGCCATGGACTCGGCATATCACCTGTTGATTGCGGTAACGCCAGGGGCCGAACTTCAAACACGCCAAGGAGAAAAAACCGAACTCTGTCCTGAGGAAAGTGTGTTTCTTCCGATTTCCATGAAAAATTACACCATTCGCAATACTTCCAAGCACCCTTTGATCTATCTGAAAGCAAAGCCTAAAAACCAAGGTGAATACCATGATTGTTGAAGTTGCGCTGAACCTGCCTCTACGGCAAACCTTTGACTATCTCTGGCCAGAGCGTCTATCTCAGGAACCGCAGGAGGGGATACGCGTATTTGTTCCGTTTGGTGCCCAAAAAAAAAGTGCGATTGTGGTCAAAATCAAAGCGGAATCCGCCTTTGAAAAACTGAAGGAAGTGGAAAGTATTTTTGACGATTTGCCGTTGTTTTCTGAAGCCATACTCCAGTTTACACATTGGGTTTCCATGTACTACTATTGTTCTTGGGGGGAAGTCTTGAATAGTGCGATTCCAGGAGGGTTTAATGTGAAACTGCAATCCATTTATACTACAACGGGAAGCCTTTCCGCAGGGAGTGAAAAATACGAACTCAGCCCCAACATACAACAATTGCTTGAAAAGCAAAACACGTGGACCGATCAGGAATGGAAGAAACACAAACCAACCCTTCAAGATGAACGTGCCCTTAGAGGCTGGATTCGCAAAAAAATAATAGTTCCTCATTCCAAGTTATTAGGCAGTAAAATCACACCCAAAATGGAACGATGGGTTCGTTTGCTCAAGCTTCCTGAAAAATATAAGGTGACGACCTCTCGTAAAAAAATAAAACGGGATTTGATTTTAGAAGTTTTGCGGGAAAACCAGCAAATCTCATTTACGGAACTGAAGGATAAAGTTCCAACCCCTGCCACTCCCTTACGTCAATTGTGTGACGAAGGCTATGCTGAAATATTTCAAAAAAGGATCTATCGACGATTTCTTGACGGAACGTTGCCAGAGATCATCCCCTTTCAGCAGTTATCCCCCGAACAGGAAAGCGCCTATGACGCGATTAATCAATCATTACAACAGGGACAATATCAGACGTTTTTATTGAATGGAGTGACAGGAAGTGGAAAAACAGAAGTTTATTTACATGCCGTCCGCGCAGCCCTGGAACAGGGAAAAACCAGTCTGATTCTGGTTCCAGAAATTGCGCTAACGCCTCAACTGGTAAATCATTTCCGTTCACGTTTCGGCGATCAAGTGGCGGTTTTACATAGCGGAATGGACGATGGTGAGCGTTTTGACGAGTGGACTAAAATCCATCAAGGTGACGCCCCCATCGTAGTAGGAGCACGTAGCGCGATCTTTGCTCCTTTAGAAAATATTGGACTCATTGTTGTGGATGAAGAACATGACTCTTCCTACAAACAGGAAGAAACGCCTCGTTACCAGGGAAGGGATATCGCGGTCTATCGGGGATATACCGCCAAAGCCACAGTCGTGTTAGGATCGGCGACGCCCTCCCTGGAAGCCTGTCATAACATTCAAAAAGGAAAATTCACACAACTGTTGCTTCCCAAACGGGTGATGCAGGCGACAATGCCTGAAGTGAAATTACTCAATCTGAAACAAGTTCCACGTCAAAAAGGAAAAGCTTTATTCACCAAACCTCTGGTGGAGGCCTTAAGAAAGCGTCTACTTCAAAAAGAACAGAGCATCGTTTTTTTAAACCGCCGCGGATACGCCAGTCTTGCCCAATGTGAAGTTTGTGAAGAAATCATAACCTGTAAAAATTGTAGTCTGAGTCTGGTGTTTCATCAAAGTGTGAGTATGTTGAAATGTCACCAGTGCGATTATCAAACACCGATGCCCCAAACATGCGTGCACTGTGGGTCCAAAAAACCGCTCAAAATCTTGGGGGTTGGAACAGAACAGGTTGAAAAAGAGTTGAAAGAGATGTTCCCTGAAGCGCGTCTACTGAGAATGGATCGAGACACCTTACATGGAAAACACGCTCTTTCGAGGATGTTACAGAAAATAAAAGAGCATAAGGTTGACATTATCATTGGTACCCAACTGGTCACCAAAGGACATGACTTCCCCAATATCACGTTTGTGGGTGTCATCCTTGCGGATATCTCCTTAAATATTCCTGATTTCCGAGCCGCGGAACGAACTTACCAATTGATTACTCAAGTGACAGGAAGAGCTGGAAGAGGAAGCAAACCGGGCGAAGTGCTGATTCAAACCTACAACCCGGAGCACCATAGTTTGCAATGCGCTTACAAGCACGATTTTGTCGGGTTTCGTGACGCTGAATTGGAAATGCGAAACCAATTAAAATGGCCCCCCTACTTAAACCTGGCTTCATTGATCTTTAGTAGTGACCAGGAACTTCGAGCGGAAGGCTTAGCACACCAATTTTTTGACAATCTCAAAACGGCATCCAACCTCCCCATCACTTGTTTGGGGCCTGTGGAAGCACCCATCAAACGGATCAAAAACCGTTTTCGCTGGATGATCCTCTTGAAAGCAAGCCATGTAAAATATTTACACCAGGTTCTCAATCACGCCTTGTCAGGACCGGATCCCTTTATGCTGAGAGCCCAGGACCGGATCAGTGTTGATATCGATCCTTATCATTTGTTATAACGTTTGTAACCCAAAGCCAACTCACTCCGGTGAATCTTAACCCCATTACATTATGAGAAGCTCCATGGAAAAAAGTATTGAAGAATTATCCCCCCATCCTTTAAATTATGCCATTTATGATGGAACGCTGAATCAGGAGTTGCTGGAAAGTATCCGCAAAAAAGGAATCCTTAACCCCATTATTGTCACCAGGGAGGGATTGATCATTAGTGGTCACTCTCGCTACATTGCCGCAAAGGAACTTGGGATGACGAAAGTTCCCGTATCGGTTTGTGCCATTTCCGATGACCTGGACATTAGAGAGTTTGTGATTGAGTCTAATCGTCAGCGGGAAAAAACCAATGAAGAAAAAGCCAGAGAATTTAAGGAGTTGAAGCGAATTGAAGAAGAAAAAGCCAGAATCAATCAACAGGCAATTCGAGACGCTCAGCCCCCAGAATCTGAGCCCAATCATAACCGGGAAGATCTCAGCCTGGAAGTCGAAGAGGAACTCAAGGAAATCGCAGCCTCAAAATTAAAAATGAGACGTAAAACGGCAGAACGTTCAGAGAAAGTTATTGATGCCATTGATCAGTTAGAAGCTGAAGGCAAGGAGGCGGAAGCAAAGGAGCTACGTCATACGCTCAATAAACGCAGCATTCAAAAAGCCTTGGAAGAAGCTGAACTGAAAGGGCTGGTACAGTTTGACGAAGAAGAGCGTGAAGAAAAAATGAAACGTCATAAATATTTCAAAGTTCCCATAGACGACGCAAAAGCAACATCGGAACTGATTATTGGAAACTTTTCCAAAGGAGCACTGTCGGAGTTGGTTGAACTTCTGAACGAAGCGGTGATGGTGTAGACCCCTGCTTGCTGGCGTGATCCGTTCCTGAACGGCTAACTTACTTCTGCGAGAAATTCAAAACCTTCGACCAAACGATGATAATAATGCGCTCTCGTTGCCATTACCTGTTTCGTTTCTTCATTGGGAGCTTCCGCGTAATTGCGCTGGATCCACCCTAAATCAACGGCAAATAAGCTCTTCTTATAACTTTGCCATTCTCGCTGATATCTATTGATATCCTTGAAGATACGATCCATGGAAACTGCACTCATATAGTAATCTCACTATTGGTTAAAAAAAGCAGCTTCAGCAAAAAATACTAACTTGTTTTATTCATTTTTAATTGAATATTCTGACCCCTTAGTACCTTTTCAGACTAGCTACATTGGGAACCTTGATCCGGTTCCTAAAAACCGCGCCCCATTCGTTTTGAGGTGAAGGCCTTCTTTCTGGCTTTGATTTCAATTCGGAGGCCTTACTTCAAAACGTATATGAGCGAATAATTTATCTTTGCGCCAAATCCAAAATCTCAACAACCTCCTAAATTTTAACGTCTATTGTCGCTATTCATTTTAATGCTTTTCGTGTGTTTCCTCGATTGACCCGTTACATTTTGTTGAACTATAGATGTTCATTTAAATAAATTCAGAAAACCATCCTATTGCGAGATCCGTTTAAACAACACTGTTTCAGGAGTGCCAAAGCTTGCTTTGGCCAGAAAGGCGAAGGCCTTTCTTTGGATTTGGCCAAAGCAAGCTTTGGCACTCCACAGTCGGGTTAGACTCAAATGAATTTATTTAAATGAACGTCTATAAAATTAAATTTTTAGGTGTTCAATGTATTAATATAGATACCACACCCGCACCACTTTCAAGTTGGTACGACGGATTAATAGCGACGTCTAATGAACGGTGGAGTTATACCTCTTAACTTAATGTCCTGCAAGACACTTCTTATTTCCAAGACTTCAGAAATCAATTAAAGCTCCTCAAATAAGGCCCTTAAGGTCATAATGCTTAATAAAATAAGCGTATTAAGGGATAACCTCAAAATAGTACCAGATCGAAGTAGAAACCTTGTTTTTTTAAGAATCTTTGCAAAAAACTGTTCAAAATGACTTGTTCATAAGACTTCATTGGAGTAGCGTTGCTTGTTTTTTAATGGCAAATTTGTTATTTCCATTATTATTGCTCTTTTGTGACAGAATACTTATGATCCAGGCGTTTTTTAGAAGGAATAGGCAAGCAACGAAAATAAATCCAGCTTCGGTTGCGCTCCTGTCAAGCAAATGTAAGTAGTTTTGAATCACACCCGGTTCAACTTGAGTGGGTTACCCGGGCTACCTTAATATACCGTTCCGGTTTTAAGAAGGGTCGTCAAATAGAAACTCAAGTTATAAGAGCAGTTCAGTATCACCTTAGTTTAATTTAAAGGAGTCTTATGAAAACTGTAAAAGTGGCAGTCACCGGTGCTGCAGGACAAATAGGATACGCAATGATTTTTCGCTTGGGTTCTGGCGCTGTTTTTGGTCCGGACACCCAAGTTGAGTTGCAGTTGATTGAATTGGAACAAGCCATGGGCGCGTTAAACGGAGTGGCCATGGAATTGAATGATTGCGCGTTTCCTCAACTCAAAAGCATAACGCTTACTTCTGACATCAATGTAGGCGTCAAAGACGCGAACTGGTGTCTCTTGGTAGGAAGTGTTCCTCGTAAAAAGGGAATGGAACGTAATGACTTGCTCTCAATCAATGGGGGTATTTTTACAGTTCAGGGAAAAGCCATTAATGAGAATGCGGCAGATGATGCACGTGTGATTGTGGTTGGAAACCCATGCAATACCAACTGTTTGATTGCGATGAGTCATGCGCCTCGTATCCCTAGGAACCGATGGTTTGCGATGACCGCTTTGGACGAGAATCGTGCTAAAAGTCAGTTAGCCGCCAAAGCAGGTGTTCATAGTAAAAGCGTTACCAATATGACCATTTGGGGAAATCATAGCTCCACTCAATACCCTGATTTTTATAATGCCCAAATCAACGGGAAGTCCGCAGCTAAAGTCATTACCGATACAGCGTGGCTTCAGGGCGATTTTATTAAAACAGTCCAAAACAGAGGTGCCGCGATCATCGAAGCCCGAGGTGCCTCCTCCGCAGCTTCTGCCGCAAATGCCTGCTTGGATACCATCACACATTTGACTACGCCTACACCCAAAGGAGACTCGTTCAGCGCGGCAGTTCCTAGTGACGGAAGTTATGGTATTCCAGAGGGACTGATTTTCGGTTATCCACTTCGCAGCGATGGCAAGCAATACCAAATCGTACAAGACGTGAAACACAATGAATTCGCACAACAAAAAATTCAAGCGACCAAAGAAGAACTTGTATGGGAGCGAGAAGCCGTCAAGGATAAGTTGTCTTAGACTCCAGTGTGAGGCTTTTTAAGGGTAAATCATTAAAGGAGATTTTTATGAAGATTCATGAATATCAAGGAAAAGAAATCTTGGCTAGATATGGGGTTCCTGTCCCCAAAGGCCGTGTTGCGAGAACGGTGGGTGACGCAATTCAAGTGGCAGAGGAATTAGGAAAAGAAGTTTGTGTCGTCAAAGCCCAGATCCACGCTGGAGGACGCGGAAAAGGAGGCGGCGTCAAAGTCTCCAAGGGGTTAGACGCTGTCAAAAAAAATGCGGAAGCCATCTTGGGAATGCAGTTGGTGACTCATCAAACTGGGCCTGAAGGGCAAAAGGTCAAGCAGGTTTTGATTGAAGAAGGGATGGATATTGTTAAGGAACTCTATGTTTCTGTTCTGGTTGATCGAGGTTCTCAATCCGTTGTGATTTTGGCTTCAACAGAAGGCGGCATGAACATTGAAGAAGTTGCGGCAAAAACTCCGGAAAAAATCCTACAATGTGTTGTTGACCCTACGATCGGGTTTCGCTCTTTTCAGGCGATACAACTGGCCTATGGTTTGGAAGTTGACAAAGTGAACCCTAAACTGGTAACCCCCACGGCTCGCTTGTTGATGGGACTTTATAACGCTTTTATAGCGGAAGATTGTTCTCTCATTGAAATCAACCCCTTGGTATTGACAGGTGATGGCCGCGTGATTGCGTTGGATACCAAAATGACTTTTGACGATAATGCGCTTTTTAGACACAACGCCACCTTGAAATTACAAGATGAAGATGAGGAAGATTTGGCTGAACTTGAAGCCGCAAAATTTGGACTCAATTTCATCAAATTGGAGGGGAATATTGGATGTATGGTCAATGGGGCAGGATTGGCAATGGGAACAATGGATATCATCAAATCCTATGGCGGCCAGCCCGCGAACTTCCTGGATGTAGGCGGAACCTCAACCAAGGAAACCGTAGAAATAGCATTCAAAATTATTATGAAAGATCCCAATATCCGATGTATTCTCATTAATATTTTTGGAGGAATTGTACGTTGTGATATGGTGGCATCAGGTGTTATTGCCGCAATCAAGAGTATTGGACTTACGATTCCCGTGGTGATTCGACTGGAAGGAACCAATGCGGATGAAGCACAAAAATTGGTCGCAAATTCCGGATTTGGAGATAAACTGCAAATGGCAGATGGTTTAAAAGACGCGGCTCAACGAGCCGTTGCCGCTGCTAAACAGTAAAATTTTATACAAATAGCGAATTGCTAACGTTTTAAATCAAAAAGGATATTATGGCCGTATTAGTTGATAATAACACAAAACTTATAGTCCAGGGGATTACAGGTTCTCAGGGAGCGCTCCACACTCGAGGTTGTCGGAATTATGGAACCAATGTTGTTGCTGGAGTGACTCCAGGCAAAGGCGGACAGAAATTTGATGATACGATTCCCATTTTTAACACTGTGAAAGAAGCTGTAGCAGCGACAGGCGCGAATGCTACCATGATTTTTGTGCCTCCCGCTTTTGCGGGAGATGCCGTAATGGAAGCCGCAGATGCCGGAATTCCCTTAATTGTAGCCATCACCGAAGGCGTTCCTGTCATCGATATGATCTCTGCGGTCCGATATGTCAAAGCCAAGGGCTTGCGGTTGATCGGCCCCAATTGTCCTGGAATCATTACGCCGGGACAGTGTAAAATCGGAATCATGCCAGGATCTATTCACAAGCCCAACCGTATTGGGCTCAAGCCCGGCAATATCGGTGTGGTTTCCCGCTCAGGAACGTTGACTTATGAAGCCGTCAGTCAATTGACTCGTGTGGGCTTAGGACAAAGTACCTGTATTGGAATTGGCGGAGACCCCATCAATGGAACTAACTTTATTGATTGTCTCGAATTATTCCAAAACGATCCTGACACGGACGGAATTGTCATGATTGGTGAAATTGGCGGGGACGCTGAAGAAAAAGCGGCAGCCTATGCCAAGGCGTATGTGACCAAGCCCATTGTCAGTTTTATTGCAGGACAAACCGCACCTGCAGGACGTCGAATGGGACATGCCGGCGCCATTATCGCAGGAGGCAAAGGTACCGCGGCAGATAAGATGAACGCCTTGCAAGCAGCGGGAATCTACGTCTGTAAAACCCCTGTTGAATTAGGGGACACGATGATTAAGGTTTTAGGCTAATCATCCCCATCGAAAAGAGTGGTTGAATTCAATTCCACCACTCTTTGTGCTCGCTTACTATTCAGCGTTTCGACGCAAAGCCTGGAAATGGTTTATCCTGACTGGGGATTATTCATACCGCAGAGCGACAATGGGATCCAATTGAGCGGCACGACGGGCAGGGTAGTAGCCAAAGAAGATGCCTATGCCTGCTGAAAAGGAAAGAGCCATCAAAATACTCAGGGGTTCGACAATTGTTTGAAAGGGACTGAATTCATCGATCAAATAAGCGATTCCCATTCCCATCGCTATCCCGATTAAGCCTCCCATCGCTGTCATTATTACCGCTTCAATTAAAAACTGTCGCAGGATATCACGATCCTTTGCGCCAATGGCTTTACGAATACCGATTTCTCTGGTTCGTTCTGTAACGGTTACAAGCATGATGTTCATAATGCCAATTCCGCCCACAAGCAGCGAAATACTGGCAATGCCACCCAGCAGAATGGTAAAGGTTTGACTGATACTGGAGGCGACATCGACAATTTCCGCTTGATTGCGAACATTGAAATTATCTGGAGTTTCCGGCTGAAGACGATGAAGTTTGCGTAAAAGTTTTGTGGTATCTTCCTGTATTTTGGTTAAATCCGCGCCTGGAGTTGCCTGAATATCAATTTCTCTTAATTGATCCAAACCAAAGATGATTTTCATAGCGGTGGTGTAAGGAACAATAACCTGATCATCAGGATTAAACCACCCCTGATCTCCTTTAGTTTTTAAAAGTCCCACAATCCGAAAATTGAGTCCCTTGATTTTAAATGTTTCGCCCACAGGCTTGTCACTGCCAAAAAGATTTTCAGCAACGGTAGGGCCAATCACCGCAACCCATGCCTGTCGATTGACCTCACCTTCAGTGAAGTTTCGTCCTTGCTCGACTTCAAAATTACGAATCGAAAAATAAGTGGTTGACGTCCCGATAACATTGGTTCGGCTATTTTTATTTAAATATTTAACCTGCGCTCGGGACATGATCAATGGAGCCATTTGATAGACACCTGAGACTGTATTCAGAATGGCTTGAGCATCTTCCACCGTGAGAACTTCTTCCGTTTCCGAAGCGACGCCATGAGATCCCCTTTGTCCAGGACGTACTATCAACAGGTTGGTTCCCATAGAAGAAATTCGTTCCATTACTTGTTGTTGCGCGCCTTTAGCGATGGCCAGCATGGAAATAACAGCACCCACCCCAATCACAATTCCCAGCATGGCCAGGAAGGATCGCAGTTTATTGGCAAACAAACTTTTTATGGCAAGCTTAAACAAGATCCAAAAGAGCATTATCCCTCAGCCTTGATTTCAGGGTTAAGAATTCGGCCATCTTTCAGGTGCACTTGCCGTTTACAATGTTGGGCAATGTTGGCTTCATGAGTGACAATAACCAAGGTCCGTCCTTCCGCATTGAGTTTTTCAAACAGATCCATAATTTCTTCCCCGGTTTTACTATCGAGGTTTCCAGTGGGTTCATCTGCTAGAATAATGGCGGGATCCGTTACGATGGCACGAGCGATGGCTACTCGCTGACGCTGTCCTCCGGAAAGCTGATTCGGTTCATGATTCATCCGATCTTCCAAACCTACACGGTAGAGGGCTTGTTTAGCGCGATCCTTGGCATTATGATTTCCGGCGTAAAGTAAAGGAAGCTCTACATTTTCCAGGGCAGACATCCGGGAGAGCAGATTAAAACTCTGGAAGATAAATCCAATATAGCGGTTTCGAATTTCGGCCAACCGATCTTTGGCGAGCAGGGAAACATCTTCTCCAGCGAGAATATATTTTCCGGAAGTGGGTCGATCCAGACAGCCAAGAATGCTCATCAAGGTCGATTTACCGCTTCCCGAGGATCCGGTGATGGCCACCATTTCTCCCTTCTGAATTTGTAAACTCAGACCATCCAGTGCTCGGATTGTGGCATTTCCCAAGGTATAAGTTTTTATCAGAGAATCGATATCAATCATAACTAATGTCCTAAAAACATCCTTCGACCGGGCCTTTCCTGCCCGTTTTGATCATCTTTACGCCAACGACTTTCTGCCGCGCCTTTGGTGGTATGAATGATTTCACCTTCATTTAAACCTTTAATGATTTCTACCTGCACTCCATCATTAATTCCTGTTTCCACAGGACGTTCCTCAATCGTTTTGTCCTCTTTCACAACTTTAACCATAGGCTGCTTATGAACTCTGAATACCGCTTCAGCCGGTACAAGCAGAGCCTCTTCTTTCTCCTCAGCAATGATTTCCAGGTTTGCTGTCATTTCCGATTTCAACAGGGATTTATTTTTTCCACTGACTTCGATTTGAACTTCAAACGTAACGACATTCGAAACATTGACACCTTGAGTGGCAATGCGAACCACTTTACCTCGAAAAGAGATATTAGGGAAAGCATCCGTTGTGATTTGAACAGGGCATCCGATTTTTAACTTTCCAATATCACTTTCATCTACGGCAGCTAAAATGAACAAGCGGGTGAGATCCGATATTTTTAAGATTGAGGTGCCTCCACTCACACTATTTATTCCTGAGGAAATGATCTGTCCTACCTGCACACTGCGGGAGGTAATCACTCCGTTAATAGGAGAGACCACTCGGGTGTCGGCTAAGCGTTGCTGGACTGTGGAAAGCGTGATTTTATCAGATTCCAGGCTGGCCTGAGCCAGAATCACATCTTGTCGTTTTACGTCCAAGGCCAGTTCTTGAGTTGCCAGTTCATCCATTTGGATCTTTGCTGTCTGGAGATCCGCCTGGACTTGTATTGCCGAGGTCAGGGCGGTATCATACTCTTCCTGGCTGGTCAATTTTTTGTCCATCAGCAGTTTAATCCGATCAGCCTTTGTCTGGATATCCTGAGTTTTTGCCTGAGCCAATTCCAGCGCAATCTGTCGCCGTTGCCTCTCGTGGACGGCGTCTTTTTCAGCAATGAGAAGGCCTAGCCGGACTTGCTCCATTTTGGCCTGAGAAATGGAAAGCGCAATTTGGGCCTGTTTGACGTTACGTTCTTCATCAGAGGGATCCAACTCAACCAGTAAATCTCCTTTTTTAACGGAGTCACTGATGTCATAGGGCAATTGGATAATTTCGCCATTGGCCTTGCTTTTAATTTCTACCTCAAGATAGGCGACGACTCGTCCGGTGGAAGAGACAGTCAACTTGATGGGAGCCCGCTCAACTTTGATGGTAAGCTGCTTCTTTTTTTCGTCGGAACGGGGCGTTTTCTTATAGTGCCAGAAAGCAGCACCGCCACCCACAATGCCAATCAGAATGAGGATCAATATTTTCTTCATAGGGTTCCTTTTATGGCGTTCCTTTTTCTTTAAGTTCCACCGGTTCTCCTCCTGGAACTGAAATACCCGAACGTTCCAGCAGAATTCCTTTCCTGCAGTAAAATGATTCTCCGTCAACAAACGTCGAATTAAGTCAACTTCTGAACCGTGACGATTATTCAGAAGATAAGCCTAAGTTAACAGAAAATTATGGAGAAATTATGAAGAACTCATAAAGAGTTGGTAATTCTGAAAATTTACAGGGAGTTTCAAGGCAAGGCGTTCTCACCAAAGGGGCAACTATCGAAGCAGGAAGAAACACTAAGAAAAGCCACAACTTCCTTAGTGAATCTTCGTGCTCCCGGTAGTCGAATGATAAGTCGCTGTCAGTTAACTGACCTCTGAGACTTTGGCCCCAGTTGAAAAAGACACTAAGCTCACAGAATTTTTAAGGAGCTGATACCTATTTCACGACAGTGTGCGGTTTCACAGCAACCAAGTAAACAAGGATCTAAGCATCTGCATTAATTTGTTCCACCAATTCACGCAGGACTTGCTCGACTTGGTCATTATCAACCTGGCATGTTCCCGCGTTGGCATGTCCGCCACCTCCGTATTTCAAGCATAACTCCCCAATATTGGTTTTTGACGTTCGGTCAAGAATTGATTTCCCAACGGGGAGCGCAACGTTTTGTTTTTTCAGTCCCCAGACCACATGAATCGAAACCTTAATTTTTGGAAAAAGGGCATAAATCATAAAACGGTTTGCCGAGTAGATCGTCTCTTCATTTCTTAGATCAAGAAGGCCAACGTGCCCCTTGACCGTGGTACAACGCTTTATCTGCTCCTTGGATTTTTCCAGATGGTCCATGTATAAATCCACACGCTCCAAGATATCCGGCAGATTCAGAATTTCTTCAATGGAATGTTCCCTGCAATAGTCAATCAAATGCATCATGAGTTGATAGTTGGAGACTCTGAAGTTCCTAAAACGACCAAGACCTGTTCGTGCATCCATGATGTAGTTCAGAAGGATCCAACCTTGAGGATGCAGGATTTCATCACGAATATATTGTGCAGAGTCGGCTTTGTCCACCGCCACCATCATCTCATCCCACGCTGCCGGAAAACGGTTCTGCTTTTGGTAATAAGCATAAACAACCCGGGCTGCGGAAGGGGCATCCGGATCAATGATATGATTGTCCGGTTGATGGCCTTCTCTTCGAAGGGTTTCACTGAAATGATGGTCAAAGGCCATGTAAACCCCCTCGACGTAGGGTAAATTAGTAGTGATGTCATTGCCTGTAATTTTAATTTTCCCGTCTTGCATGTCTTTAGGATGGACAAATAAGATTTCCTCAATCATGTCCAATTCTTTAAGCAATACCGCGCATACGAGTCCATCAAAATCGCTTCGGGTGACTAACCTGTATTTATTATAATCCGCCACAGTAACTCCTTTAATTTAAATGATCGAAACTAAAAAACATCAGAAACATGAATTAAATAATCTCCTCTTTTGACGCAAAGATCTCTCAGGTTTTCGAAAAACAGCAGGGAGATCTGAGGAGGCCTCTTTCAATTGGAACGTTTTGCCAGCCATTCCGCACTGACCGCCCAAACATTCTGCACAGAGCGTCTCCCCGCGAAAACGCCGGCATGTCCTCCCGGAACAACATAAAATTCCTTATCTTCAGAGGCGACGATATCCAGTATTTTCCGTGCGGACCGAATAGGAACGATTTTATCATCGTCACCCGCAAACGAAAGCAGAGAACTGTGAATATGTTCAAATCTTGCTTCTTGAGCACCTACACGCATTTTGCCCTTTGCCATTTGATTGTCAAGTACCATATGCACTATCAGGCTCTTGATGGTTGCTCCGGGGTAATCCTGCATATTGCTAAACCAATGTCCCATAGAATCGTGGTTTACCATATATTCACGGTCCCATAAATTCAGAATAAAATCCCAGGTACTGGTCAAGTTACCAATGGGGTTTGTCAACCAAAAAGCAAAATGCCCTAACTTTCCTGAAATATGCAAATGTTTAGGATCCACATCCAAAATACTAAAATTGAGCGCTCTGGCAAGACGATGCGCGGGTTGATAGGTCAAGGAAAAAATCTTTCCTGCGGCTCCCATTTGATGCATGTCAATAGGGCTGGCGATGGTGATGATGTTGCGAACCTTAGCATCGTGATGTACCGCGGTGTAGATCAGGGAAAATAATCCTCCCATACAATAACCTAACAAAGAAACGTCCTCCTTACCACTGTGCTCCCGGATTTCCTTCAAAGCTTGAGGCATCCAGTCCAGGACATATTTTTCAAAGGACAGGTGAGAATGATCCTTGTCAGGATTTCCCCAGTTGATGAGGTATAGGTCAAACCCCTGCGCCAAGAAGTAACTTACCAGGCTTCGGGCGGGATATAGATCAAAAATAAACGCTCCTACCGCCAAGGGAGGAACCAAAATGAGAGGTGTTCGATGGACACGATGAAGTACAGGGATGTTCTCCTCACCCATCGTGATTTCATCTTTTTGAAGACGGGGGTAATGTCTTACGCTCAGCAATCCATCCTCATGAATTACATCAAAAGGCGTTTTATCAATCAATTTCATCGAATCCCCCCGGACCGTGCGTTCTGTCACGTTGACAACCGAAAGAAAGAACTTTTCCCCAAGTTCCGCTCGGTTTTTATACATTTTTGCTATCATGAGTCTCCTTCCGCGCGTTAGACATCCTCACATGATTATTCATAGAACTAAATTCTAAAGAAGACAAGCTTGCCATTGAGCTAGATTAAGGATAATAAAAATTATGGTTTACTTTAGAGATAACGTATTTGACATAAAAAACAAAGGGAATGATTCAAATAAATCAAGATTTGATCCTCACGTAACCAATAGAACCTGGAGTTGAAGCGATGGAAATGACGCATTACAAGGACAAAGACAGTAAAATGATTGTTCTGGTGATTACTGGACGTCTTGAACAGAGCACTGTTAGTCAACTGAATAAGTATACCCTGCCTTTGTTGGAAGAAGTTAAAACGGACAAGACTTTACAAGGCTTGGTCATTGATGGTGAGCATCTTTATGAAATGGATTCCTCAGGGATTGGGTGGATTTGTGGCAAACATATAAGTTTGAAAAAAATGGAGAAGAAACTGTTTGTTTGTGAATTAACAGATAAAGTTTTGAATGTATTACAAGCCAGTGGTGTATTGAAACTGTTGAATATCAGCACTGTCAGGGAAGCACTCACCTCTTCCTAGAAAAGGTCGGTATCCTGGTTTTGTTCCACCAGATTTCTGAGCCAGACTTTACGTTTTGTCTTCTGGCTCAGGTTCAATGAAGGTCATGTAGACGCAGTTTCCCTTGGTATTGTATTCTAGCGCATCAGACATCCCTTTGAGCATGATCAAACCCCTGCCATAAGCTTGATAGATATCGTCTGCGCTGATTTTTGCCAAGACGGCTTCGTGATTGAAGCCCTTCCCTTGGTCTTCTATCATTAGCCGGACTTCTTTCCCTCTGTCAATCCGAACATGGACTTTAACTTTACGATCTTTGTAAGGCATTATTTCTGAGCGTCTGATGAGTTCGGTCTCCCACAGTTCAAAGTTTCCTTCCTTTTTAAACTCAGCGCTTCCCATCTCCAAGTTACCATGAGCCATGGCGTTAATCAGGGTTTCTTCCAGTCCAAAGTGAACCCGAAAGGTGATCTGTTCACTGATTTGATTTGCTTCGCACGCATCCAGAACATATTTGATGACGGGAGGCGAGAGTTCTTTGTCATTAGGCAGGTGTAAGGTGAAGGTTGTGGAGGTAACCAACGCTTCTACTTTTTTGTGGCCTTCTTGTTCTTGCTCACGTTGTTTATTGATTTTGATTTGTTTTTCTGTCGCTTCTAAAAACCGTTCTATGTCCTGTTTGCGAAGAGGTTTTCGAAAAAAGGAAATACCCATACGCATTAATGAAATCATTAAGTTGACATCTTCAACGCTGGAAATCATGACAATGGGTAATCCTGGCACCTTACTATAGAGTTTCCTTGCTAACTCCAAGCCTGTCATGACGGGCATTTCTTCATCAGTCATAACCAAGTCAAAAGGCTTTTCCTTTTGGGCCTGCAGAAAACAATCGAGTGCTTCCTGACCATTGGTTGCCGTTTGAATGGAGTGTCCTCCATCAATCAGCATTTGGGTGTGAATGTTTCGGATCATGGCCTGGTCATCAACCACAAGGATATTTAAAGGCATAGTCTTCCCTTTTGATAAAACGTATTGATTTAAGCCTCTGTTTGAAAGGCAACGTCAGACTTCTTCCTGGATTCGCAGGTCTGCGTAATTTCCCGTGCCAATAGCTTAAACTTTTCACAGATCTCATGGGTTGGGTGACTGATCACCATAGGGCGTCCTGAATCTCCACAACGGCTGACTTCTGCGTGCAATGGCAGTTGTAAGTAGAAGGCTGCATCCAATTGTAAGCCCCTTGGAGATTTAACAAAGGGATGATTTTCATGACCGCACTTCTCACAAATGAGGCCACTCATGTTTTCCACAATGGCCAGAATCGGTGTTTTGTGCTCCAGATACAAATCCACAGCTCTGCGAATGTCCCCTAAGGCCACTTCTTGCGGTGTAGAAACAATCACAATTCCTTGAGCCTGAACTTTATGGGCCAGAGTGAGTTGAATGTCTCCGGTTCCTGGAGGAAGGTCAATCACTAAATAATCAAGATCTCCCCAAAAAGTTTTTTTAATGAATTGGATGAGCGTTCCACTGGCCATTTGCCCCCTCCACGGTAAGGCCTTGCCTTCGGGTACCAAAAGACCAATGGACATGACTTTGACGCCATGTGCCTCAATCGGAAGTAAATATTCATCGGGAAGCACTTCGGGGTGTTGCTTAATGCCCATCATGACGGGAATGCTGGGACCATAGATATCCGCATCCATCAAGCCTACCTTTTTTCCCTGCGCTTTAAGCGCGAGGGCCAGGTTTGAGGCAATCGTTGACTTGCCTACACCTCCTTTACCACTGCCAACCAATACAATATTCTTAACTCCAGAAATCCCTTCAACCGCAATATTCACGAAACGCAAATCAAGATGAATGGCCTCAAAATTCAAAGGCTCCAGAGCCTTGAGACACTCCTGTCGAAAGCGTACTGTCAGTTTAGGATCATTGGAAACCAGATGGATTTCCAGCCGAAGTTGATTTTCATGGATTAAAAGTTGCTTTACCAGATTAAGAGCAATAATATTCCATTTGAGTTTTGGTTCTACCAAAGTACTTAATATTTCTACAGTTTGCTGAATACGCGGATCAATCATCGTTTTTAGAACTCCTGAGTCAATTCTTTCGCCAATTATGAGGCTTTTCATGTTATCGATCTTAGACAATTTGCGGTTAAACGCAAAGATTTTTTTGTAATCTTAGCGTATCTTATTCAAAAGACAACAGCTATCCTTTGAGATTGACAACAGGTCATGAGACCATGTATGAACCTCAGAAGAACTGACCAAGTTATAACGCCAGCCTCATTGTGACCTCCTCTGCCTATCAGCGCTTGGAACCTGAGGCTTTTTTAATTCGGGAAATGGATAAGGACCGATGTCTCCAGTTTGTGAAAAATCCACCGGAAAAGGAGTGGGAACCCAGTCTCCAACTGAGAAAAACGTACGGGCGAATGATTATTCGCCCGTACGTTTTGAGAATAAATTTGGCTATAGTCATCGTTTCGCCAAAAGGCAGCGATCTTTGAAATCCGGCTTCGACTCCGCTCAGCCTCCGAGTGCGTTCCCTGAGCGAAGTCGAAGGGACATTGGCGAAACGATGACTATAGCCATAAATTTTAAAAGAGGAACAAAATGAAACGAGAATTTCATGTAGTGATTGAGAAGGATCGAGACGGGTACTGGGTAGCCTCCGTCCCGTCTTTAAGGGGATGCCACACTCAGGCAAAATCGATGGATACCTTGATGAAGCGGATTCAGGAGGTTATTTTACTCTGCCTGGAAGTTCAACAAGAACCTGAGATGACCGATTTTATTGGGATTCAACGGGTGATGGTTGAGGTATGAGTAACTTTCCATCATTGACAGGAAAAAAACTCATCAAAGCCTTACGTAAAGCGGGTTTTGATGTCATACGTATTCGTGGAAGTCATCATTTCCTACAGCATTCGGATGGAAGATGTACCACAGTACCTGTTCATTCAGGGGAAACTATAGGATCGGGGCTGTTAAACCAAATATTAAAAGATAGCGATATGAGCAGGGAAGAACTGCTTCAAATTACTTCGATCAAAGTGAATTATGACTGCTGAAGAATCCTCTCAAGTGTCCCAGCCTGCCTTAGTGTCTCTCTCAGGAGGTCAATTTAGTGAGATCCTGAGGTTAACGGATTCTGCTATTTCCGCGGGAGAGCTTCAGACATCCTGGAAGCAGCTTAAGCAACAAATCGATACGTTCATTCTGAAAACGGAACAAATCGATTTGAATTCCCTGGTGAATGAGGTGCTGTTGCTGGAGATCCTCGCTTTTCCGATCGCGGAAGATTACAAACGTCCTATCAGTGGGCCTGAGTGGAAAGCCCTTGAAGCTCAGATCACGGAACTCCAAAGTCAAACGGAAGAGTTTCACAAGAGTGCCCGTCAATTAGGCAAAAATAAACCTGAGATTTTTTTGACAATATCTCCGTTGTTCAATCAACTGTTTCAATTGAGTTACGAATTACAAAAGATATGGAACGATTTTAAGAAAACCTGGAAGGTTTTTTTAGCGAAACAGAAATCCCTGGACGCAAAGAAACATCCGCAGGCAGACCGTAGAAGCGCAAAGACGGTGCCGCCAGAGTCGTCCGCCTCTGAGGAAAAAGCGGAAACCGTTGAGGAAGAAGAACTGGTGCCTCCGATGTTTAACCGCCTCAGGTGGCAAGTGTCCTTGCAATGTTTTAAATTGCTGCAGGCGGAGTTAACTTATCAGTGGCAGTTGAATAAAGCCGCTGAGGCAACTCAAAGCGACACAGAGTTCACGTTGCACCCTGTGATTCCGCTCTTGGTTGAAGCGGTTCGTGATGTCTATCGTCGAACTCAGGGTTTTGAATTATTGAATAAAATCAAATTAGTCCAGCAAAGAAACGAACAATTGATTCAACAACTGCAACTTTTTTATGGAGAGGAGCCTATTATTTTCAAGGAAATGCTCAAGGAATCTTTTCAACTCATGAGGGATGATAGAATTCACCATCCTGCCTCACGAAAATCCGCTCCTACGTTGACGTTTAAAAATTTTATAAGATTAATGGGCGCCTTGATGCTTTTGGCTCTGCTGTTCCTGGGGAGTTTTATTGCTTCCAATACTTCTGAGCAAAAACAGGTTCAGCGGGATGGAAATCTTTTTAGTCGGTTACCGCAGGGAAAGACGCTCTATCCTTCTGAAGAAGCCATGGAAAAGCAACGTGGTGAGGAAAAACAACTTTATCAATTTCTCGCCGATCTCAATTTGGAAATTAACGTTTATCCGTTTGACGAGCAATTGCAGCGACTGGCCAATTCCACGCCTCCAGAAACGGAGGGGCTCCTTCAAGAAATCACCAGACAAATGGGACGTATTCCGTTTGTATTTACGGATGCAAAAACATTTTTTTTGGTATGGAATGATCGAATCCAAAAATTCGCGTCTTTTAAAGAAATCAAAAAAGTAACACAAAAGCTGGCCAGGCAATCACATCGATTATTAGGCACGATGAAGGATCTGGCAACCGAAATTTCTCAATATGAATTAGAGTTGGCAACCGAAATTGTTGAAGGTGAACCTGGCTATGCTGTCGTTTTAAAAGATCCTGAAAATCACGTTGTCGGACGGATCTATATGGTAGATGAATACTTTCATTTGCAGTGGAAGAATTCCCAAACACCCCAACGCTTTAGTTCTTCCGCTGAACTTGCTGACGCGATCATGGCACAGGAATAGCTTGCAAGCAATCAAGAACTCTTTTATTTTATGAAACTGTTGTGAGACGTAAAACGCATTTCGAGTTGAAAAAAATTCATTATGGCCATCCTGGTCCAACCAAAGAAACGGGCATGACGACTTTATCATCCCGTCAACGAGGGAGCGTAGGTGAGGATTGAGACTGCTTGCGCCAAAAACAACCGTGATTAATGAGGTATCATGAATTTGAATATTGAGGCAAGTCCGTTAAGTGGCGCGGCAAATGGAAAAGCTTATTTGGCTGTGGGGAAAGAACTTTTAGTTCAGGGGGGAGCTCTGCTACAGGACGTTTTACAGCGTTTGCGTGAGCTTACCACCAAAGAGGGGAGGGTCAGCACTTCGTTGATTGATCAACATCAGGAGGAAGCCTATAAGTCCGCAATGCTTTACGCCCAATGGCAGGCGGCAAATGAAATGGCGGAGTATGCAACGACAGGAGAGGTCGAGCAAACCTTGGCCATTGGCTACATGGGGATGACATTGCAGGCCATTGAAACGGAAGCGGTGTCCTGTGCACTGCAGTTAGGGGTTAAGCTGGATGGCTTCTATCGGTTTCAACAACAGAAAGTCGTCGAGAAATTTATCCAGGAGACAACCAGTGCTGAATACGCCCACTTAACTCTAAAAGTGATGGATCAGTTTCAGTCCAGTGGTTCCTACAATCTAAGTGAGGATCATCGGTTGATGATGGATACGTTCCGGGCTTTCGCTGAAAAAGAAGTCAAACCTCATGCTGAGGAAATTCATCGTAAAGATCTGCTGATTCCTAAAAATATTGTTAAGGGCGCCGTGGAGCAGGGGTGTTTTGGGCTTTCCATACCTGCAGAATATGGAGGTTTTTCAGAAGAAGAAGACAATGTGGGTATTGTCGTTGTGACCGAAGAACTCTCTCGGGGTGCCATGATTATCGGCAGTTTGATCACCCGACCTGAAATTTTATCGAAGGCCTTGCTTAAAGGGGGAACTGAGGCACAAAAACAAAAATGGTTGCCTTTATTAGCAACAGGAGAACGTTTTGCCGCTGTTGCGGTCACAGAGCCCAATCATGGTTCCGATGTCGCGGGAATTACGGTAACCGCTAGACCGACTGAAGGCGGCTGGCTCATCAATGGGGTAAAAACCTGGTGTACTTTTGCCGGAAGAGCCGATATTTTGATGGTTCTCGCACGATCGGAAGAAGATCCTGCGTTAACGCACAAAGGGTTGTCTTTATTTATCGCGGAAAAACCGACATTTGAAGGACATGACTTTGAACATACCCAGCCCGGAGGCGGGCATATTTCCGGACGGGCGATCGCCACGATGGGATACCGGGGAATGCATTCATACGAAGTGAACTTCGAAAACTACTTTGTTCTCGCGGAAAACCAAATCGGAGGTAAGGAAGGTTTGGGAAAAGGATTTTATATGCAAATGGCCGGATTCTCCGGAGGACGGCTGCAGACGGCGGCACGCGCTCTAGGTTTGATGCAGGCGGCATATGAAGCAGGGACGCAATATGCTAAAGATCGTTATGTTTTTGGAAAACCCTTGTTGGAGTATGGTCTCAGTCAGCTCAAAATTGCGAGGATGGCCATGATCATTCAGGCTTGTCGGCAGTTAACTTACAAAGCGGCGAAGTTAATGAACCGGAATCAAGGACAGATTGAAGCGTCAATGGTCAAACTCCTGGCGTGTCGACAGGCGGAGTGGGTTACGCGGGAAGCCTTACAGCTTCACGGTGGAATGGGATACGCTGAGGAATTTGCGGTATCTCGTTATTTTCAAGATGCACGAGTGTTAACGATTTTTGAAGGGGCCGAAGAAATATTGGCACTGCGTGTGATTATCCCCTCACTTCTGAGTGAAGTTCTGGGGTAAGCCAAAAAAGCAGCGATATGCTTGAGCCAAAGGATCTCGCTTTATAGTTTTAACGTACATGGCTACTATTAATTTTTTTTGAGGTGCAATTATGAACTGGCGTTTACTTTTAATATTTTTCTTTGTTTTGATTTCCCAAGGGGGGATGGCTAGTGAGCTGAAACTGGAAGAGGGGATGTATGCTCAAATGGAAACATCCAAAGGGACGATCACCTTAAAATTGTTTTATGACAAAGTTCCTCAAACCGTAGCGAATTTTGTGGGTCTTGCGGAAGGAATCAAATCATGGATTGACCCCATTACCAATGCGCCTAAAAAAACTAAATTTTATGACGGACTCACCTTTCATCGAGTCATTCGCGACTTTATGGTTCAAGGAGGTGATCCTTTGGGAACAGGGATGGGAGGACCCGGATATCAATTTCCTGACGAATTCCACAAAGACCTGAAACATGACAAACCTGGAATTTTATCCATGGCGAACGCAGGTCCGAATACTAATGGCAGCCAGTTTTTTATTACGCATAAACCGACACCCTGGTTAGACGAAAAGCACTCGATTTTTGGAGAAGTGATAGACGGGATGGAGGTGGTCTATAAGATTCAAAAAGGAGATTTGCTGAAGCAGGTGAAAATTATACGAGAAGGACGGGCCGCCAAGGCTTTTGATGTGACGAAGGTGGAACAAGAAGTCCAAAAGCAGATGGAAAAGTTAGCAGAAAAAAACAAAAAAACGGTACCGGAACCCAAAGGAAAAATTGATCCGGCACGGGTCCCTCAACCAGGTCAGCCTGAGGCTGAGGAAGTCTCCTTGGAAATGCTTGTGATTGGGTACAAAGGGGTTCGTATTCCAAAATCAAACATTTATTATGAAAAAGCAGGCGCCTTGGAAGTTGCTAAAAAATTGGTAACCCTTGCCCGAACCGAAGGGGTCGACTTTATGAATTTAGTCAAAGAGTACTCTGACTTGCCTGACAAACCTCAAATCCCCGTGCTTCGAAAATCAGATGATAAACTTCCCCCTTTTCTCCAAGGGACCTTTGTTTTGAAACAAGGCCAAATCAGTGATCCGGTGGACTCTCATATTGGATATTTAATTTTTAAACGGACAACCTTGGAACTTGCGAAAGCCAGTCATATTTTAGTCGCCTATAAAGGGGCCATGCGGTCACAGCAAAGTCGCAGTAAAGCTGAGGCCAAACAACGAGCGGAAGAAGTCTTGAAAAATGCCCTGGCCGGAAAGGATTTCGCGGAATTGGCCAAACAATATTCGGACGGACCGTCTGCCAAGTCAGGAGGAGAATTAGGTTCGTTTGCCCGTGGACAAATGGTACCTGCCTTTGAAAACGCTGTGTTTCAAATGAAAGCGGGGGTGAATCCCTCTCTAATCGAAACTCCTTTTGGGTATCATATCATTAAACGTGAAGAGTAAGGTCCTTGGTGTGACGGAATCCATCTTCCTAGAGTCGTGAACGTGGAGAAATTTCAGAAAAGCATTGGAGCTAAACTGGGAATGTCCCTGTTACTGGTTTTCTTTTCAGGGACGTTGAGTCTCGCTCAAGCGTTGTCAGAAGGCCTCTTTGCAAAAATGGTTACCAGCAAAGGAGCGATCCTGTTTGAGTTGTTTTATGATAAAACCCCACGTACAGTAGCCAACTTCATCGCCTTGGCTGAAGGAAAGGTGGAGTGGCATAACGCTTTGACTTCGAGCATTAACAAAACTCGATTTTACGATGGTTTGACGTTTCACCGAGTGGTCAAGGAGCAGCTCGTTCAAGGAGGGGATCCTTCGGCAACCGGATTAGGCGGACCTGGTTATCAAATCCTGGATGAATTTCGCTCTGATTTGACCTTCAATACGCCTGGAATGCTGTCAACGATTCACATGGGGCCGGATGCCCATGGAAGCCAGTTTTTTATTACCCTCAAACCCCTTCCCTCTTTTAATCAACAACATACTGTTTTTGGAAAAGTTGTTGGGGGAATGGCTGTTCTGAAAGTCTTGGAGCAGGGAGATCAACTGGAAAAGGTGGTCATTCTTCGAAAAGGCACCCTGGCTCGTCAATTTGAAGTGGAAACGGTTTTACACCCGACACAGACACCGGGTGGTCTCATCACACAGCTTGAAAAAGAATTATCCCCAGCGCTCAATGAACCTGAGCCTTCACGCATCCCGCAAGCGAATCAACCCATGACCTCTCCGATAGCCTTAAGTCTGCTGGTTATTGGTTATCAGGGGGTTCGAATATCAAGATTTCACGCCATTTATGACAAGAAAGCCGCCTGGAGCATCGCCAAGCGTTTAGTGGAGTTGGCTCGACAACCAGAAACTGATTTTGAGGAACTGATCGAGCGCTATACGGATTTGCCTCAATTCACCCGAATTCCAACGCTGCGCGCTGAGGAAACCCCCTTACCCCATTTCTTAAGCAAGGCGCTTGTTTTAAAAGAGGGACAGGTTAGTGCTCCTTATGATAGTCCCTTAGGATATGTCATCCTGAAGCGGGTCCCTTTGAGATTTTATCAATTTCATCACTTGTTAATCACCTACCAGGGAGCGTGGGGTTCTGACCAGACACGCAGCAGAGCGGAAGCACTGCTTCAAGCAACACAACTGAAACAACTGTTGCAAAACTCTGTGGGATACCGCTTCACTTCCAAGGTTCAGAACTTCTTGGAACAGAATCGGATTTCCGAGGAAAAAATACGTGCGGTTCAACTTGCCGAGACTCAGATCTATTATGATGACACTGATTTTCTATGTGCTGCTGAGACGATTTTGGGAAGTGAACAAACCGAAGCATACCGTACCTCTTTATTGAAATTCGCATTTATGGGAATCCGATATAAGTTGACGGAGCAAGCCTTGGAAGATATTAAAAATCACGGTAATTTCTATGATGTGCTCTTAAAATTAAAAACCATAGAGAAACAAAAATATACCAACGAGGAAAGCTTTGTCCGAACCTTGACAGAAATTCTGGGAAAGGAAGAGCTGCAACAATATCGCTCCCTGATTTTTAAGTACGCCCATAGCTCTTCAGGATTTCAGATGGATGCTCAGGTCTTGTCGCAAATAAGGAAAGAAGGCGATTTTTTTCAGATGTTGTTGAAGCTCAATAGGCTGAAAGATCGGGAGTACCAGGATGAGGATGAGCTGAGGGACGCTTTGATCCAAAACTTGGGAATAGAGCAAACCGAGCGCTATCAAGCATTGATTAGGGATGAAGCTCAACTCAATTTTAAGACCTTGGTTAAAGCCTACTCGGATGCGCCTGCCACTCGAGCTGACGGAACTTCTGGTATTTTGGCAAAAGGTACGTTAGAGTCATCATTTGAGAAAGTTATTTATCGTTTGAAGTATGGAGAAGTGAGTGATATTGTGGAAACACCTTGGGGATTTCACCTATTACTGCGTCAGCGACTGGATCCTGGGAAAGACGAACATGAACAATCAAACGCACTAGAAGGAACGCATGAAAAGTCAACAACACGTTACTGCAGCAACCGTGATTATCGGGAATGAAATTTTGTCAGGAAAAGTAAAAGACACCAATTCTGCTTATTTGTGTAAAGAATTACGGTTTCTGGGAGTTGATCTGCAAAGAATCATTACGATTCCTGATGAGTTTGAGGTGATTGGACCCGTCGTTAAGGAATGTTCCGAACAATTCACCTGGGTTTTTACCAGCGGTGGAATTGGGCCTACGCATGATGATGTGACAGTTCCCGCAATTGCGAAGGCCTTTGGTGTGGTGTTGATTGAAGCCCCGGAACTGGTTCAACTTTTGGAAAATTATTATAAGGGCAAGCTGACCCCGGAGCACCTCCGGATGGCCCGTGTGCCGGAAGGCACCGTGCTTCTCAGCAACGGGAAATTGCTCTACCCTCAAGCTCAATTCCGTAACATCTTTATGTTTCCAGGAATTCCTGAGTTGTTACAGGATAAATTTGCGGCAATTAAAGATCTTTTCCAACAAGATCCTATCTTTTTAGAAGAAATCTTTTTACGGGAAGATGAAAGCTATATTGCCCATATCTTGGACACAGCCATGGAAAAGTTTCCTGAATTATTACTGGGCTCCTATCCTGTGCCCTGGAAGAAAGCCTATACTTTGAAGTTGACCCTCGAATCAAGAGACCAGGCTTATTTGAAACAGGCACTAGCTTACTTTCATGAACATTTGCCTCAAGAAAAAATTGTAAACATCCATGAACCCGTCGCTGTCGCAAAATAAGTATCTTGTAACAACCACTCACTCACAGGAATATTCATGACTCCTTCAAAACTAGCAGCGTTATTTCGGAACCGCGGTCCTTTGATTAATGTTGTTCTTGATGGTTGGGGCCTGGGGGCCTCGGATCATACCAATGCGATTCATCAAGCCTCAATCCCCCTGATGAACCGATTAATCAAAACTTGTCCGTCCACGCAACTGTTCACCCATGGTCATTTCGTGGGCTTGCCCAGTGAAAATGACATGGGTGGGTCGGAAGTCGGGCATATGACCATGGGAGCGGGCAAAATCATTGAGCAAGGACCGACTCATATCCAAAACCTCATTCAAAGTGGTGAGTTCTTTAAAAGTTCGGTTTTGGAAAAATTGATCCGTAATTGTCTGGAGCATCAGGTGCCTTTACACTTGATTGGCTTGTTGTCGGACGGAAACATTCATAGTCATATGGATCATTTTATTGCAATCATCCAACATGCTTTCCGTTCAGGTGTTCAAAAACTGTATGTCCATCCCTTGCTGGATGGCCGGGACGTGGCTATTCAGTCCGCCTTGAAGTACACCTCGCAATTGGAAAAACTTTTTCATGAGCTGCATGCTCAAAACGCGGCGCTTGATTATGCCTTTGCCAGTGGCGGCGGGCGTGAGATCATCACCATGGATCGAGACCAAGACTGGCGTCGAATCGAGGCCGGGTGGAATGTGCATGTTCGTGGTGTTGCGGAGCATCAATTTGAATCCATTGAAGCGGCGATACGTCATTTTCGTCAAGCACAGCCCCATTTGATTGATCAAGCCATTCCAGGGTTTGTCTTGACGCGGCAGGGAAAACCGATTGCCCCTATTCAAGATCAACATGCTGTAATTTCCGTCAACTTTCGTGCGGACCGTGCGATTGAATTTACCAGAGCAATGGTTGAAGACGAGTTTCCCTACTTTGACCGATCGCCACGACCTAAGATCCTCTTCGCGGGCATGACGGTCTATGACCAGGATACCCAGATGCCTCCAGAACATATTGTTGGCGCAACCAAGGTGGATCGACCTTTTGGAAAACGGATTTTTGAAGCAGGCCTGACCCAATTCCGCTTAACGGAAACCCAAAAATTTCCGCATGTGACTTTCTTCTTCAATGGTGGCTATCGCGAACCCCTTGACCCGGTCAGGGAAAAATATTACTTAATCGATTCTGATAAAGTTCCCTCCTTTGATTTGAAGCCTGAAATGAAAGCCGCCGAAATCGCTCAACAGGCGGTTCGTTTAATTTCCTCCAAGCAGTATGATTATGGTTTGATTAATTTTGCCAATGCTGACATGGTGGGACACTCTGGGAATATGCAGGCGACCATAAAAGCGGTAGAAGTTGTAGACCGTGCGCTGACTGAAATTGTAGACGCCATTGCCCAGGTATCCGGGTTGCTGGTGATTACCGCGGATCACGGTAATGCGGATGAAATGCTGAGTTTTAATTCAAAAAAGAAGGAGTGGGAGCCCAATACCAAACACTCGATCAATCCTGTTCCGTTTATCATTTATGATCCTTTATATCAGGGAGACTATCAACTCCTTCAACCGAGTACCGAAAAACCCTTGAATCTCAGTCACATTGCGGCAACTAATTATGTTTTGCTGGGACAAGAGATTCCGGATGATATAAATCATTCGTTGTTTCAATTCGATTAATTGAGGAAGTTATGGGCGGCCATCGCTGTTGTTGAGCTTTTACAGCAACGTTCACGAGACGTGTTTCTCTTTGAGGACAACAGCATGGTTCTGGTTTGCCTAATCTCTGGTAATCCTGTAATATTAAAAACAGGTTACATTTGAACTCATTTTTTATCCCGTTTATCCGTGTAAATCCGTGAGCGATTTTAAAAAAACTTCACGACGAGAGCTATCATGAAAACTGAAAAATTGGTTGATCCCAGTAGTATTATCCAGGTTGATCCGGAGATTATGGGGGGAACGCCCTGTTTTAGAGGCACTCGTGTGCCAATCCAAAATCTTTTTGATTTCATTGAAGCTGGTGATCCATTAAATGAATTTCTGGATGCGTTTCCTACAGTTTCTCAAGGACAAGCTGTCACCGTTCTCCAACTAGCCGAAAAATCCGTCGTTGGGATGGTTGCATGAGGCTTTTGCTTGCAAAGATTTAATAGCCTATGAAGTGATCACTGTTCCAAAGCAAGGATGGGCTGGCATTAAGAATGGCCAATTACTCAAAACTGGCGGAGAAAGAGTTTGATGTTTTTATTACCGTTGATCGTAACTTGACTTTCCAGCAGAACCTTCAAAAGATGAACATCTCCATTATTGTGCTTGCGGATCATGGTACAAGAGCCAAGGATTTACAACCCCTTATTCCCGAACTGCTTGAAACTTTAAAAATCGTCAAAAAAGGAGATTTAGTGTGGATTGGGAAAAAGGCATAGGTGATGTGTTACAGGTAATATTGTAAGCTATTGAGTAGCTCGAAGTTTTTTATCAAGCGGGTTTCAAAACCCATCAACTCAGCGACAACCTCATCCCTGAAAGGGGATGTTATTCCATAAAAAAATAGGAGTTATGAAAAATATTGTTTGTATTGGCGCGGGTTATGTTGGTGGACCAACGATGGCCATAATTGCCAAATATTGTGAAGAATTAAAGATTACGGTCGTGGACATCAATCCAGAGCGGATTGCCCGTTGGAATTCCGATAATTTGCCTATTTATGAACCCGGTCTCGCGGAAGTTGTACAAGCGTCGAGAGGACGGAATCTGTTTTTCAGTACCGATATCTCTGGTAATTTGAAGGATGCGGATCTTATTTTTGTGGCAACGAATACCCCCACGAAAACCTTTGGTGAAGCCGCGGGACGTGGTGCGGATTTACAATTTTGGGAGCAAACGGCCCGTGCTATTTTAGAACATACTCAAAAACCCGAAGTCATTATTGTTGAAAAGAGCACACTCCCCGTTCGTGCGGCGGCAGCAATGGCCAGAATTTTACATTCTGGAGACGGGAATCGAAAATTTGAGGTTCTTTCAAATCCTGAATTTTTGGCTGAAGGTACCGCCATCCCCGATTTGGAGCAACCTGACCGGGTATTGATTGGTGGCAGAGATAATGCGCCTGGACGTAAGGCCTGTGAACTATTAGCCAACGTCTATGCGCATTGGGTCCCTAGGGACAGAATCCTTTTGACGAATGTCTGGAGTAGTGAGCTTTCAAAACTGGTCGCTAACGCCATGCTGGCGCAACGAATTTCCTCCATCAACAGCATCTCCGCGCTTTGTGAAAAAACAGAAGCGGATGTGGATGAAGTCAGTCGTGCTGTTGGGATGGATAAACGAATTGGATCCCGTTTTTTACAAACAAGCGTGGGTTTCGGCGGATCTTGTTTTCGAAAAGATATTCTGCACCTAGCCTATTTATCTGAATTTTACGGACTCCCTGAAGTTGCCGCTTATTGGGAAAGTGTGGTTACCATGAATGACTACCAGACTAACCGCTTTTTCAAAGGCATCCTGAATAATATGTTCAATACCCTGGCCAATAAAAAAATCGCGGTGTTAGGCTTTGCCTTCAAACCTGATACTGGAGATACTAGAGACTCGCCGGCAATTCCTGTCTGCCTGAAGTTATTGGAAGAAAGAGCCCGCGTTTCGGTACACGACCCTAAAGCCTTGGAAAATGCGAAACAGGATTTGAAGGGGATGCCGGGTGATATCGTCTTTGAAGAAGATCCCTACAAAGCGGTTGAAGGAGCTCATGCCATTGCCTTGGTGACCCAATGGCAAGAATACCTTCAACTGGATTTCGATAAAATATTCAGGTTGATGACGAAACCCGCGTTTATTTTTGATGGACGCAATTTTCTGGATCATCAAAAACTGTTTAAAATTGGGTTTAATGTATTTCCCATAGGAAAACCCGCATTAAAACATTTTTAAAGGATGACCATGAGCACTTTTGAAGAAAATCTAAACGCCTTGCCCGATATCCGTCAACTTGTTCTGATTCGTGTCCTGAACGCCCAAGGCAAATTATTAGCCCTTATGCCCAATTTACCAGGAACTCAGGGCGCTCTCCGGATCTATAATGCGATCACTACCACTCAGGGGACCCTTAGTTTCCAGGAAGCAAAAGAAGGGTTGAGACTGTTTGCGGAAAAAGTTGAAGACGCCAGAGTAAATCCTGAAAATCATCCCAATTTGAGTCTGCTTTTAGCCTTAAATTCGAATGAAGAACTTCGTATTCAAAAAGTGAGCTGTTCCACAGCTCAGTTGCTGGAAAAGGTGGCACAACGGAAGGCCTCAACCGAAGAGTGTGACGTGTTTATTGAGCTTTTGAATCAGGGTTTGGTCCGGTCCGCAGAAAAAATAAAGGGCATCTGGCAGCCTCAAACTTATGTGATTAACGGGATTCTGAATTATTTTGGCACACACACCAATCAACGTTTGGAGAGGCATTACTGGGATAAGATTCCGCTCAAAATCGCAAACTATACCGATGACGATTTTATTCAGGGGGGTGTCCGCTATGCGCCAGGATCCATTGTAAGAACGGGAGCTTATATCGGCCCTCAAACCGTAATCATGAACCTGGCCTTTGTGAATATTGGCGCTTATATTGCGGGAGAAGGCGTCATGATTGACGGCGGTTCCCGGGTCGCTTCCTGCGCACAGATTGGTAAGAATGTAAAATTCGGCGCAGGTTCCGGAATCGAAGGCATTTTGGAACCCGCGGGCCGATTGCCCTCAATTGTTGAAGATCACGTCAAAATCGGCGCAATGTGTGAAATTTCCGGCCTAATTGAGGAAGGCGCTGTTCTTGCTAGTGGTGTTGTGATGGCCTCCGGCAAGAAGGTCTATGACTCTGGAACCCATGAACTCATCCCTCCCTACCGCTGCAAGGTGGGAGAGGATACCTTTCTTCTTCCGGTTATTCCGTCCTACCGTTTGGCTGTTGGCGGTACGATCCTGAGTGAAGCTGGAAAAATCAGCACGGATGCTATCATCTTAAAGCCAGGAGACCTTAGGGATAAAACAACGCTGAAGCATTTTAAACAGCAAGGAATTTTATACGGGTGATGATTGCTCGTCGAATAAAAAAGGGCAGACCTGCATGAACCTCTTGTTCTCCCGGCTTTTGTAGTGTTATAACAGAGAGTGACAAGAGGCGGCCTGTCCCGTTTCTCCGTACCCCCGATGGGGATTCACAACACGCTAAAACTGAAGAGGGTGATGGAAGAGATTAGTACACTGATTAATGACTTAAACAGTGCGGACGTTGAAATTCGCAGGAATGCGTCAGAAGACTTGGGTTATTGTGAATCCGAAGCGGTGATTCAACCCTTAATCTCAATGCTCAATGATTCTTCGCGTGCGGTTTCTGAGACAGCCGCCGAGTCTTTAATCATGATTGGCACCACAAAAGTCGCTGAATCCCTCGTCCCTCTGCTCTCCAGTGAAATTCCGTCTTTGAGGATTTACGCTGTTGAAATCATGTCTCAGTTAGAGGAGTCCAGCATTCAACCGCTGACCTTCGTCCTGGAAGATGAGGATCATGATGTTCGTAAATTTGCGGTAGATATCCTGGACCGCATTAATCTCCCCCAATGTGTTCCTTATCTCCTCAAAGCCTTGGATGATCCTGATGTCAATATTTCTTCTGTAGCCGCAGAAGCCATTGGGCGGCTTGGTGATGAAAGTGTTGTCCCCGCGATCTTGGAACACCTTCACGACGCGCCTTGGATGAAAGGCGCCTGTTTGAGAGCCTTGGGCGAAATCGGCACTGAGCGAGCACGGAAAAGTATTCATCAGCAAATCGAGGTTGACCGGGATCCTGTGGTGATTCTTTCTGCAATTCAGGCCTTAGGCAAAATCGGGCATTTGGAAAGTATTGAAATCCTCCTGGATTTACTTAAAAATCAACCGAAGCTCTTTGGAGGAGAAAGTATTATTGCGCTGGAATCCATCGTTGCTCATAACCAGGACGTTCAACTCGAACCCTATCTTTGCGATATTTCGTTGGATCCCTTGTACAATGCGGCCCTCAAGGGTGACTTTGGTATTCGGCTTAATGCGATTCGATTGATAGGCAAGCTGAAGTACCCCAGCGCTTTACCCATTCTGGCCTTGCTCTATTATGATAAAGACAGCGAGATTCGTCGAGTTGCGTTGTCTTCCGTAGTGGCGTTACAGCCTGGAGACATCCAGCCGCTTGTCGCTATTCTAAAAGATCCTGAGGCTCCAATGACAGCGCTTGCCAATGCCCTTGATACCTTAGGGCAATTAAAAAGTGCTCAGGGACAAGTGGAGGTGGTCCGGTTTTTGACCCATGAGCATTTAACCTTACAACGTGTCGCCCTGGATTCTTTAATTGCGCCAATCAACGAATCGACAAAGCTATGCATCAAACAAATGCTGCAATCGCCTATCAGTGAAATTGTGATCCATGCGCTAAAAGCGGTGCAAGATCTGAATCTTCATGAGTTGATTGATGATGTGATTCACGTCCTGCACAGCAAAAATGAAGAGACTCGCACTGCTGCGGATGAAGCCTTTGTTGTTCTCGCGTCAGAGGATATGGAATCGAAGATCCATCCTTTCCTGGACTCTTTTGATCAAGATGAAAGAATGCTGGCGTTCCGGTATTTTAGTGATCATGACCCTCAAAAGCTTGAGGAAGAGTTTTTAAAAGGCTTGAAAGACCCCGATTGGAAGATTCGCAAAATTTCCCTCAAAGGGATCGTTAACCGTCGCCCGGGTAAAGCGGAAGAGATGATTGTTTCGTGCTTGGAAGACCCCAACGAAAATGTCGTTATCTCTGCGATCCAAGCTTTTGCGACGTTCAATGGCGCAACGAGTCAGCGCTATTTGGCCACGTTTCTGAAGAAAGCCACTCACCCTCGCTATGTTTATGAAACGATTGAGGCTCTGGGCACTATTGGGAGCAAAGAATCCATCCCTGATCTCAGCCCCTACCTGGAAAGCTCAGACACGTATCTGAAACTTGCCGCCATTGAAGCGCTAAAAAATATTGGTGGTGAAAAAGTTTTTGAAGAGTTGAACAAACTCTATGCCTTAGAGAACGATGATGATGTGTTAGAGACCCTTGAAGCCGCGTTAGCGTCTTTGGAATCACAAAGCGCGAGTCCCCATTCCTACTGTTAGATCCTGCCAGTCCGGTTTCTATGAGACGAAAATCGGGTCCAAGACCACTGAATAAATGTTTTCATTGCCCTGATAATTTTCCTTGAAAGTATTCCCCTAACAGGGATACTCTCTCCAGAGAATAAGCCAATTCTGAATCAGAGATGGTTGCTCTTTGATCCTGATTCTACTTGAAAAAGAGGGAGGGTGGTTAAGAGTATGAAAATTGAGATAACATCTGGTGTAGATCAATCACTATAAGCAGAGAGAAGCGTACCCTCTTTTCACAGAAGCGGGTGTGTTTTTTTACACGAAATTATAGCAAAGGGTATTGTATGTCTAAATATGTCATGGCCTTAGACCAAGGGACGACCAGTTCAAGAACCATTATTTTTGATGAACAAGGCGCGGTTCTGGCTTCCAAAAGTGTTCCTTTTCAGTGTTATTACCCCAAATCCGGTTGGGTTGAACAAAATCCGGAAGAACTCTGGAAGACTCAGCGACAGACGATGGAGAGCGTATTACGTCAAGCGAAGATTGGCATTAACGATCTTGCGGGGATTGGCATAACCAACCAACGGGAAACCATAATTGCGTGGAACAAAGAGACAGGCGTTCCTGTTTATAACGCGATTGTTTGGCAATGTCGCAGAACCGCGGAATACTGTGATCAATTGAAAGCGGAAGGTTTTGATCAAGTGATTAAGCGTAAAACAGGTTTAGTCACCGATGCTTATTTTTCTGGAACCAAAATGCGTTGGATCTTGAAAGAAGTGCCTGAAGCCCAAAAATTAGCAAAGGCCGGCCAATTGTTATTTGGTACCGTGGATTGCTGGTTGATTTGGAAACTCACAGGCGGAGCCTTACATGCGACCGATGTTACCAATGCTTCGAGAACGTTGCTTTTCAATATCGAAACCCTGGATTGGGATGATGAATTGTTGCAAAAACTGGAAATTCCTCGAACGACCCTGCCCAAAGTGGTTCCCTCCTCTGGTGTTATTGGAGAAACCAGGCCTTCCATCTTAGGAAAACCCATTCCCATCGCGGGGATTGCGGGAGATCAGCAAGCGTCTCTGTTTGGGCAAGCCTGTTTTGAGCCGGGAATGGCCAAAAATACCTATGGGACCGGGTGTTTTATGTTGATGAATACCGGGAAAAAATTACTTTTTTCCGAGCATGGCTTAGTAACAACCGTCGCCTGGCAAATCAAGCAGGAAACCACTTACGCCTTGGAAGGGTCCGTTTTTATTGGAGGCGCTCTCATGCAATGGCTCCGGGACGGATTACAGCTTTTTCAGAACGTGATGGAAACTGAAGCGATGGCCAACGAGGTTTCTTCGAGTGGTGGGGTTTATATTGTGCCTGCTTTTGTCGGACTGGGTGCGCCCTACTGGGATCCTTATGCTCGGGGAACCATTGTCGGATTAACACGGGATACCCATAAAAATCATATTGTTCGGGCAGGGTTGGAAGCCATTGCGTTTCAGTCTGCGGATCTCCTCAATAGCATGGAGAGTGATACGAATATCCAAATTCAATCCTTACGAGTTGATGGTGGCGCAACAGCCAATAACTTCTTATGTCAATTCCAAGCGGATCTGTTAGGCACAGAAGTCAGTCGGCCCGACGTGATTGAAACCACAGCCATGGGGGCCGCGTTTTTAGCGGGATTAGCCACAGGCGTGTGGGAAAATCAAGAGGCCATTCAGGCCATGTGGAAGGAAAATCGACGGTTTACTCCCGGTCGCGCGAAAGAGGAAATGGCAGCTTTGAAAAAGGGTTGGAAGCGCGCCGTGGAACGTTCTCAAGGCTGGATGAATGACGCCTCGTAAATTCACAGCTAACACGCCTTTTCGAAGGGACCTCTCTCTTGGCGCAGATGAACGCAGACGAACGCAGATGTTTTTAAAAACACTTCTTTATCTGCGTTTATCCGCGAAAATCCGCGGCTTGGTAATCACCACCGTCCTCACTTAAGAACCATGAAATACGATATCAACAGTAAAATTGAAAACCTGTCTCCAAATCAAGAGAAGAATGACCCAACATCTTGCTTTATGGAGGAAATATGGCCCAGGTGATTGCAGATAGAAAAGATATTGATTTTGTCCTGCATGAGCAATTTAACGCTGAAACACTGACTCAGTATCCCAAATACAAAGGATGAAGGACAAACTCACACAACCGCCTTCTTCACACAAACCATACGGCCTCAGACTCTAGGGAAAATGAACGCCATCCGAAATTTTACCCCTTCAGCAATCCAAATTGATGCGTCTGCGTTTGGTGGAAATTGAAACTTTTTTAACCTCAGAATTTGGCAACCCATGATTAATTTAACGCCTCACGCTATAGATCATCCGGTTCAGGTTACCGAAGAACAGTATCAGGAATTAGTGCAACGAACAGCCAAAGGTTGGAGCGTTTGTGACTCTCCGAAAGAGTGTTTGGCAAAACTCCAGTATTTAAGAGAAGGCTTTCGTACCGGTAAAATTGACGAAAACGCCTTCCGTCAAAAGGAAGAAACCCTGGTACTGAACTGGTGGCGACAAGGACTTTAGGCGGGGTTTCTTGATTGCGGGAACACTTTAGTTTTGGCTTGCTTTTACGTTTCTAATTCTGCTACGGAACACTCACACCATTCAAACATGGTGGGGAGAGCATGTTTTGTGTCATCATTTCCTCAAAAGATTGTGCTGAATTCGGTTTGTGCTGTATTTTTTCCGTTTTTTTCCGTTAATTCACATTGCAATATATGTTGTTGTGGTTCAGCATACTCAGCAGCGGGTAAAATGACGCAAAACAGGCAACCCCTCATGCGGCAAACCCCCCGAGAGTGCGGCAAAAGGAAAATATGTTCAGTTTGGAGATAAAAGTCTTACTGATTGAGGATAATCGGATGAGTGCGGCGGTTGTTGAGGCGATGCTTGGTGATCGGGAAGCAACGAGCATGATTTTTCCTGTTGACCTTCAACAATACCCTTTGAAGACGCCCTTTCCGGAACCCCCTGTTGTGGGGAACCTGGAAATCCACAGAAAATTCGAGGTGGTCCATGCCGCCACTTTTTCAGCAGGATTGGACTGTCTGACCAAAGGAGGGTTCGATGTCCTCATCCTTGATCTAATCCTTCCCGACAAATCGGGGCTTGAGTTCTTTAATAAAGAATACGCTGAATTAACAGATCTTCCCATCGTCATCTATACAGAGGTTGATGATATGTTTCTTGCCCTGCAGGCTGTGCGTCATGGGGCACAGGAGTACCTGTTTAAAGAGAACGGCATCACCAGTTTCGGCTTAATACGAACCATCCAGAATGCCATTGAACGTCATCGCCTCTGTAAGCAACTCAAAGAATATAACAGGAGCATAGAACAACAGATCAAAGTCCGTACGCTTGAACTGGAGAAGAAGACTGAACAACTGGAACAGAAAATCATAGAACACGAACTGGGAAAAGAACAACTTGAGAAAGCCCTCAAAGAAAAAGATGTCTTGTTGAAAGAAGTGCATCATCGGGTGAAAAACAATATGGCGATGATGGTTTCCATTCTTCAGTTGCAAATGAAATATGTAAAGCATCCGGAAGATTTGGAATTATTCCAGGAGAGCCAGAATCGCATTTATACGTTGGCCCTCGTTTATGAAAAACTTTACCAGACCGATAATTTTTGTGATGTGAACTTTGAGCACTTTATCAGGGAGTTAAGCGATGGCTTGTTATCTACTTATTCCATGCGACCGAATCAGATCCAGATTAAAGTGGAAACTTCCGGAGTCAAACTGGATATCGGAAAAGCCATTCCTGCCGGATTGATCCTTAATGAGCTGATTACCAAAGCACTCAAACACGCTTTTCCCAATGGACGACGAGGTCAAATCCAGATCACGGCGGTTCAAGATCTAGAAGGGCAAGTGGACTTAAGTATCAGCGACGATGGCATTGACTTGCCTGAAGATTTCAACACGGACAAGACAACAACACTCGGTACAAAACTGATCAACGTATTGACTGATCAACTCGGCGGAAGCCTGAAACGGGAGCAATCCCAGCCCACAGGAACTACTGTAAAAATCATATTTCCAACGATCGATGAAATAGATTAGGAGTGACAAAATGATGAATACACAGATTTTGGTGGTTGAGGATGAAGGACTCACGGGTCTGGCGTTACAGGATCAATTAGTGGGTTTAGGATATCGAATTCCCGTCATCGTCAAATCCGGAAAAAAAGCGATTCAGGTCGCTCATGCCATAAAGCCTGATTTAATCCTGATGGATATTTTCCTGGAAGGAACCATGGATGGCATTGAAGCGGCTCGCCAAATCAAAAGCACCCATGACATTCCAATTGTTTATCTCACCGCTTATGGGGATGAGGAAACGATAGAGCGTGCCAAACCCACTCAACCTTGTGGATACTTGGTCAAGCCCGTTCAGAAACAAACCTTGAACGCGACGATTGAGTGTGCGCTTTATAACTATCGCACCAATGGCCAACTTCAGCAACAATTCAAAGAACTTCTGCAGACAGAGCAAGCCTTACGTAAAAAAGCAAACTATCTAAGTTTGGCGTTAGACATTGGTCAGGTTGGAATTTGGTCGTGGATCAACGGTGAGATCACCTGGGTTGGGGCTCTGCTTGAGAATTCAGAAGCCTTGGTCTCTCCCATGAAGTATGAAGAATTTCTCAAACACGTTCATCCGGAAGATCGAAACCTGGCCCATTCCCATATAGAAGCAGCAATTCAGTCTGGTTGTTATGATCCTGTAGATTTTCGTTTTATCAATCAAGCCGGAGACCTCAAGTGGACCCATACCCGTGCTCAAGTTATCCAGGATGAAAATGAAAGTGATCGAGGATTGCTGGGGGTCACTATCGATATAACTCAACGCAAGGAATTTGAGACTCAAAGGCTTCAAGCCCAAAAGATGGAAGCTCTGGTTACCTTGGCAGGAGGGCTTGCTCATGATTTCAATAATCTGCTCGGACCGATTCTTGGTTTTGTCGAACTGGTTTCCTTAGGACTGGACCCGAAGAGTGATGAAGCCACGAACTTGAGGATGGTGACAGAATCCGCGAACATCGCAGCGGAGTTGATAGGACGCCTCCTGATTTTCGCATTCAATGCCGACTTCAAAACGCAAACGGTCCATCTAAATAAGATTGTCGAAGAGGTCCTGCTGTTTCTGTACCCCCTGATCCCTAGAAACATCATCTTACATGAAGAGCTGGCTTTAGATCTGCCTCCAATTGTCGCCGAGTCATCCCAGATCCGTCAGGTCCTTGTGAATTTGTGTTTGAATGCGATTCAAGCGATGCCGGAAGGCGGAACTCTCACCATCGGTCTGACCCGGGTTTCAAGCTATGCCTTCATCAATGATCACGGAGAAAAAAGAGCGGGGGAATTCGTCTGTTTGTCTGTGGAGGATACGGGAATCGGTATGGATCAGAGGACTTTGGAGCGGATCTTTGATCCTTATTTCTCAACCAAACCGCGAGGCGCACAAAAAGGGACAGGCTTGGGCTTAGCGGTGGTCTCCGGGATTGTGAAGCAGCATGGAGGACATATTGTCGTGAAAAGCGAAGTGGGCAAACTCACGACTTTTCAGATCTACCTGCCGCTAAGGGCGGAAGCAAAAAAAACGACTCTTTTTCAGGTACCTCATGAAGGCAAGGAAACACACATTCTCTTTGTGGATGATAATCCGATTGTTACCGAAATTGGGACGTTGTTATTAGAAAGGCTAGGATATCAGGTCACAAGTTTTACCGATAGCAGAGAAGCACTACAAGCGTTTGAATCAGATCCGAAACGTTTTCAGTTGGTGATTACCAGTTACGATGTGTCGCTGATGAGTGGAGAGCAACTGGTTGAGAAACTCAGACTGATCCGTCAGGACATCCCCATCCTGTTGAATACAGGCGATACCAATCTGATGACCGAAAACATCCTTCAAAAATTGGGTTTTGATGGAGTGGTCACCAAACCTTATAGATTGCAAGTCCTCAGTCAGGAAATAAAAAAGATGCTGCACTAAGTGGCTGTCCGAGAAGATGAGGTAGGGTGTGCTTAAACGAAGCGAGCGCACCAGAAAGCTTGCTGTCCCCTTATTTTTGGAGCACTCGCTTCACTTAAGCGGCACCCTACTTATACTCACCTTCTGGCAAGAATCAGGAAAAATGAGTTTCCTTGCGTTCTGTCAGTACTTGATCAACCTCACTTTAATGGCGTCAGTATTTCTGGTGTAGGTATTCACCTGGATAGGCTGCTGACCTTCATTCCTGATATCTATGACATCCTCAGGTTGGGGTGTTTTTAAGGTGGCGTAACGGATTCCGTGAAGCGTAACCATTTTAGGAGTTAACGTATGGGTGTGCGGCCCTTTATGATTCACTTTGATGGCCACTGGAGTTGCGGATTCAAACCGAAAGTGGTAGGACTCACTGTCTTCCTGATCGACCACAAAGTTGGCCTCGTATCCAGGAGGAATGGCCTGTTGATGGTTCCATTCCAATTTTTCCTGCGCTGATTGGAAAGGAATTTCCTGTAAAGAAAAACGTTTTGCCTGAGATTCTACCCAAGGCGGAAGGTCTTGCCACAAAAATATAAAAACCAGAAGACCGGCCAAGCCACCTACCGCAGCAGGAAAGACAGGGAATCTTCGTATGGAAAGAAAGAAGAAGGAAGACAAAAATTCGATCAGAGTGTCCACTTTGGAGGGAACGGGAATTGATGACTGGCGAATCGCCTCCATCACATTTTTATTAAAGTGATCCTCCAAACCACAGGAGAGATAGAGTTGATTCAATGGCGCAAAATCAGTTTCAATCCCGATTATTTCACTTGAGAAGACTTGACAAGAGGAACACTGCTCCAGATGAGCCAACAATTGTTGTGTTTCGGCGTCTGTGAGGTCGTCGTCAAGATTTCTGTGGATCAACAGTGCGCCCTCCTCACAGTGAATCTCCCCAATAGGCGTTTTCATAATTAACCTTCCGTTTAAAACAAAATTTCAACTTAAAGAAATGCTTTCGCAGTTCTGGCCAAAGCAAGCTTTGGCACTCCGCTGTCCATTTCACACGGAAATGAGCACCACTCATTTCATTCAGGGGTAATTGGGCCAGCAGAGCTGTGTTTTTGCTTCATATGTGAGGGATAAAGACTACAGACGGAGGCTCCAGGGGCTCATGAGAGGAAGGGCATGAGTCCACTGAAACCACCTTCTAAGGAACACAGCTCCATTTCGAAAATTCAAGCCAACATCTTGCTTAGTTCAACAACACCAAAGGTTACAAACACAACTTTACCCGTTAGTAACATTGTGGCAATAAAAGTTCACAAATAAATCAAAATGGATGATTATTCTTTGGAACTGTGTAAAAGTTGCCTGAGCATCTCCCTGGCTCTGTAGAGTTTACTCCTCACGGTTCCCGCGGGAATTTCCATGATTCCTGCGGTTTCCTCATAGGAGAAGCCTTCTAAACAAACTAAAATCGCAACTTCTTTTAAATCAGGTGATAACTGATTGAGCGCTCGTTTCAAAGCGATCAAGGAGTTCTTGTTTTCCATGACCTCTAAAGGCGTTTGCTCCTGTGAGGAGATATTAGCAACCAATTCCTCAGAAACAAAGTGATAACGTTTCTCGGGAGACCGGTTGAGATGATTTCGCACCTTGTTCAAGGCAATGCCAAACAACCAGGTCAAAAAAGTGGAATTTCCTTGGAACGAAGCTAACTGCTGGTAGGCGGCAATAAACGTATCCTGAGATAAATCTTCCGCTAGTGCGGGTTCATCCACATGTTTTAGAATAAAGCGATAGATATTGTTCCGATAGCGTGTGATCAACACCTCAAATTGCTGGATATTCCCAGACAAAATATCTTTAACGATCAACTGATCAGGAAGAGTTTGTTGCTCTTTACTTGGTGGAACCGCCACCTTCATTAATTTTGCCATGCTCTACCGCTTCTTTTAAAAAGAGAATTGAACCTCACCATAAAGTCGATGTTGATCTTTAAACACCCCTAAAAGCGAGTCCTCTTTCTGAGCGTCAAAATAGTCTATTTCTCCCTTACAAGACCATTGATCACTAATGTTATAACTTAAGGCCAATTGATGCATGCCTTCTTTACCTTCAGGTTCATAAGCCAGCGTGTATTGAGGGGTTAAGGTTTCATGCAGAAAACTTTTGGTCCAGGAAACATAGATAATTCCTGAATTTTGTCGGACTCCTATGAAATCTTCCTCCCAGTCCACAAGATGTTGATTGGATCCTTCCATTGAGAGTGAATAAGCTCCTGTCGCCGTATAGTCAAATCCTAAAGACATGGCCAACACAGCACTTTCCGCCACCCCTTTATTTTCCAATACATTTTGATGACTATAAGCCAACTTTTCTTTGTAGCCCAACTCCGCTTTCCACAAAAAATTTCCCGCGCTGAAATTGGCCCCCAAACCGACCATGTTATAACGGCGATATTCTTGACGGTATTGCGGTTGAAACATGGGGTCCATGCCTTCAAAAACAGCAACAGGCTCATTTGAAAGCACCTGGGCCGCCATAACCGCCAAATCGAAACCTTCCCTTGTTTTTTCCCAACGCAGACCGAGCTCTGGATCCCCTTTACCAAACTCAGGTTGAACCTCTTCCAACAGAACAATACCTTTTTGATCCACAAGCCCAGGGAACGCGTATTCATGTCCTGGACGTGCGGTACGATTGACTTGAGGATCAGGGTTGATCACGAGGGTCCAATGGCTAGAAGCTGGATAGAAATCGAACAGCACCAGACTTTGACCAATTCTAGAGTCTTCAAGCGGTGTGAACAAACCTTCCGTCAGGTCACGAGGACTGATAACATCGGTCACAACGCCACTATCCGATTTGCCCCAAACCACAATTTGTTTTCCGGCTTTAAAGCTCCATTTCCTCCAACTTGCCTGGAGGTAGGCCTCTCTCAGTGGAGTCTGAAATCTGTAGTAGTCTGCTACCTCCTCAGGATAATCCTGGTAATCGTAAATGGAATTGTAGGCCATTTTTCCATCAAAACGGAAGTAATAATGCGAAGCAAAAAGATGTTCCCACTCCAGTCGTAAAGACGAGCGGTTTACCACGGTACGACCTGGTTCCAGACGATAAGCCAATTCCTGTCGAAAAGTGAAACGCGAACTTTTTGCCATAATCTCGCTTAATTCCGACCCTTCCCCTTTTTCGTCCGAGTCCTCTGAAGTCGGTTCTTCATTGGAAAGATCCACTTCATATTTCTCTATTTCGGCTTCATCTTCTCCAACAAATTCAAGCTCATTCTCCTCCATAAAATCACCATCTTTGAATTCTTCCGCTTGAAGCTCGGAGTTCTCATCTTCAATGACCGTTTCAGCACAGGCCCTCGGAAGAAATCCAATAGGCGACAGGCAGCTCAGCCCAAAGAGGAGCAACCCGTGGAAGATCGCGATTTTTATTTTTTTTCTCATTTTACCTTTATTTCAAATGAGCTCTTAAGGTTTGCAGGTGATTTTCTCTAAAGGCCCCATCCGTCAAGGCACGTTGAGTTAAGAACGCGTCATCGACAGGAATATTATAAGCGATCTTTTGAACCTTCATCGTGCTCAAACGTTTGGTTTCAAGATTATTGACATTGAACTCCCTCATGACCCAGATTCCGTCGACTTGTTCAATACCCCTTACGGAAACCCGCTTTACATTTTTTCCCTGTCGATTGTAAAGCATCGCTTTCAACATCAAAAACCGTTCTTTATCAATCCAGCTCACTGATTTACTGTAATTGCTTTTCCGTGCCTGCTTAGGGGTTGGTACCGCTTCAATAACCCATGTAGGACGTTTGAGGTAGGTTTCACTATTAAGGATTTTATAAGTGTAGTCTTCAACATGCATTTGTTCCATATCCTCATAGCCAAATTCCGAACCGAAGAAACTTCCTTGTTTGGGTTCATCATCGTTGCCTGAGACAATTCGCCGGACTTTGCCCATAGCGGAAAGGTACATCCATTGATCGGTGTCTTGATCGAGGGCTTCATAATCATATTGTAAAAACCCAATTCCCCGCTCACTGGCCGGACTTTGGATGATAGAGAGGGACCGAATATCTTTCCCTCGTTCGCCATAATCTTTACGAATACTTTCTATGACTTTGACGCGTGGTTTTTCCGCGCAAACCAATTTTCTCCCTTTAGTGGCGTAGCGGCAGGTTATTAATTCTTGAAGAGAAATTTCCGTGTTTCCATCATTACGGTTGTAAACCTTAGCCATAATTTCAGTCACATCCTCCGCATGAATATTCCCTGTCAAGCCTCCAAACCAAGTAAGGATGGCAACGCCCATTATGAGTATTTTTTTCATTTTTCCCTCCGATTATTTGATTCAATGATTAAGCTGCTTGAGACGGAACAGAGTTTTTCGCAGCCTTTAACCTACTTTTTTTAAAATCCGCTTTAAATAAAAGGCACATTGCCGGTAATAAAAAGAGGTCCGCCAGTAATGCCATAAAAATCGCGATGGCACTGATGACTCCAAAATTACGAAGCCCCAAATGCGTTGAGGGCAAAAACACCAAAAAACCAATGGATAAAACCAGGGAGGTGAAGATAATCGACTGCCCTGTTTCCCGAATCGTTTGTTTAAGCGCCTCAAGCATGTCTCCATGTTTGAACATTTCGTGACGATAATGCGTCAGGAAATGAATGGTATCATCCACCGCGATGCCAATAATAATCGGCGCGATCAACAAGGTGTCTGAATCCAGAACAATATCAAAATATCCCATGAGCCCAAAGGCGGTAACGATGGGAAAAAGGTTCGGAATGATGGCGATGATGCCAACCCGTTTTGAGCCAAACACAACTAATAACAAAACGGAAATCACACCCAGTGCCAAACCAAAGCTTCGTATTTGAGACCAACTGATATATTGAGCAAGTTTCATCATCAATGACATTCCCCCTGTTAAATGAACCTGTAACTCGGGATATTTTATTTTTAAGGGGGCAAATAAGGTTTCAACTTGCTGGTCAATATCGTCAATGATTTTTTCGTAGGTTTGCGAACCCGCATTCTTTAGAGTCACCATCACTCGGGATTGTCGATAATCATCTGAAACCAACTGCCGACGATCTTTGGGGTTGGCATTATTAAATAAAAACAGGGTTTGAGACAGGACCCTCGGATCTTGTGGAATGATGTACATCTCCGGGTTTCCCTCATTGAGTGTTTTATAGGAATCTTTGGTTACGGTCACCAGAGAGGAAGTTTTCGTTACATAATCCGGATAGCGGGTTTTCATATATTCTTCCAACGTGTCAATCGCATTCAACATCTCAGGATCTTTTAAGGCGTCGTCTTTTCCAGCGTCCACCAACAATTCCATGCCCTGACTCCCCCCCATCTGCTCATCAACCAGGGTGTAGATTTGTCTCATCGTCGAGGTTTCCTTAAGTATTTCCACCAAGTTGGAATCCACACGAATAAATTGGACACCATACAGTAAGATCACTCCCACAACCATAAAAAGAATCACCGTTGGTAAAGGTGCTTTGTAACTGAGATGTTCGACTTGGCGGAGAAGCTGTTGAATCACATGATGCCGCTCTCCTCCCGCCTGAACTATCTTTTCCGCACGTTTTCCAGAATAGGGCCCCCACAAGTCAAGCATTACGGGCAGCATAAACACCGTAAAAATAAAGGCGAGAAGGACGCCCATCGCTGAAAGCGCGCCAAAATCACGGATAGGAACAATCGGCACAAACAATAAAGACAGCATTCCGATGGCCGTGGTAAAACTGGTTAAAAAACAAGCCAAGCCTGATTTTTTAAAGACCAAGCGCAAAGCGGTTAAGTGATCCTGATTTTGGTTCCGAAAATAAATATACCCTGAAAGAATATGAATTGAATCCGCGATGCCAACGACTAAAATTAAAAATACCATTACCTGGACCATACTGGTCATCTGAATTCTGAGCCAGCCTGTGAGTCCCACCGTCCACAAACAAGACATAATGACTATCACTAAAGGCCAAACAATGGCGCTGAATGATTTAAACAATAATAATAAGATCACAAAAATCAGAAGTATCGAAAAACTGCTAATCATGCTCATTTCAGACATCATGATTTCCATGAAAAACTTCATCATGGGAGGATTACCGACAGGATAATAGGTCAAAACTTTGGAGTATTCGGGATTATCCAGGATTTTTTGAACAGCATCCATAAAATGGATATAATCTGCCATTTCCGCTTTTTTAAACTGGGGAGGGCTTTGCTGCTCCAGGGAAACCTCTACGGTTTCACCCACATCAACCTCCATTTCCTCTTCATCGAGACCTATCCCCGTATCTTGAGCTTCGGAGGCGGCGTCTAAGGCTTCTGCGTTAGGGGCCTCATCAGCACCCGAATTTTTTTGACCGACAACGAGATCTTCTGCCACTGTTGCCCCGATATCTGTACGAATCATGATGCCGCCATACCGCGAGTTTTTTGAGAAATAGAGCAAAGGATAATCCGGATGCTTCATGGCTCGTTTTCTCAAGGCTTCACGTTCTTCAACAGTGGTTGGAATCGTATCTCCAATAAATTTACGAGAAACCAAGGTACCTTCCTTGGCTTCCATATAAGAGACATTGAGTATGGTTTTCACATCGGTAATCCGGTCCAGTTCCGAAGTTTCTCCAGGCTTCATTTTCAAACGATAATTCAGCAAATCTTCTTGAATACCCTGTACCGCCTTTAAAGACGCTTCAGAAAACACATCCCCATCTTTGGCTTCATAAACTAGATAAACTACTTCATCACTGCCAAACGTTGCTCGAAAACGGTCATAAGCTATTTTGACAGGGTCCTCTTGCATAAAATAAGACTCCATGCTCATGTCCACCTTGAACCAGTTAAGGCCCGCAAGCATAAAAAGACTCATGCCGATAAAAGCGGTCCAGACCCATCGCTTGTGTTTGATTGTAAAATCAGGCACCTGCTCGAACTTGTTATTGATACGGTTTAATATACTTTCCATAGCGTGACCTCTTGATATCAATGTTTACGAAAACTGCATAGATTGCCGAGTGTCGTTTACTTCATTTTTCCTGATTCTTTTCCAGCCTAAATTCCAAATTCTCTCAAACTCTTTTTCCATAATTTGTTTTTCGAAATTAGTATCTGTTTTTTAAATTGAGTGGATTTCCCATGAAATTTAAACAAGCCAAGGGCTAAAAATCTAGCCTGCCATAAAGTTTATACAGGATACATTCTCGTGTGTACGAATTAGAAAAACAATAAAGTTGCTAGGACAGATCAAGAAATGGATTAGTGATTGTCAATTGATCGATGACTTGTCCATGTTGCAGGTCTTCACTGTAAAGGATCGTACAATTTGATTGTAATGCTGCGGTAACAACTAAAGAGTCATACAAGGAATATTGCCATCGTTCTTTTATTTGCAATGCTTGAGAGTAGAATTCAATACTGGGAAAAATTTCACAGAGGGGAGCAAGGACGTCATTCAAATATTTTTTACAATCTTGTAGAGATAAAGGCGTTTTGAATTTACGAGTTGCCACGTTAATAAACTCTTGCACAACTTGGTAGCTGATACAGCCTTGACCTGTCAAGGCATTACTTAGAAGACGTCGAGCAACAGATTGTTTTTCTAAAATACTTGGATCAAAGGAATAAACAATGACGTTGGTATCCAAAAAATATTTAGCGTTCATTCATTTCGTCTCGTGTAAATTGCTGACCAGGATTAGCGTAGCTTAGAGACACCATTAGAGTTTCATAGTCAAAGGCTTTCAAATCGGTACCGACATAATGACTTAGCCACTGGCGAAATTGGGCATTCAGCGTTGTATGCTCACGCTGAGCTTTTTTTCTGGCTTTTCCAATTAAGTTGGTTTCTGCGCTGAGGGTAATATTTTTCAACATATAAACTCCTACGTAATTGTTAATGTGTGTAGTGTACACTGCAACAGTGTGTGTATCAAGAGCAAAGTGTCCTAACCAACGAATTGAAACGGATTGCAAGGAGGGTCATTTTTCTTGAAAGATTGATCTTAGTTTGAAAAGAGGTTGCCTTTAAGAAAGTTCAGTGTTCCCATTGGGTTAAGAAAGGTTGACCCTCTGGTATTTTGCTGCTCAATGGATCTCCACTCTCCTCGTTTTACGATTCAATGCGTCCGTTTCTTGGTGCGATCCCGGACAACCACCCGGGATCCCTTTTATTATCTTTGACACGGAAAAAATTAACCCTTGCGTCAGAATTATTGGACAATCATCCAGGGGGATTGTTGTTTGTAGTTTGATTCAAACCGTTGGATGTGGCTTGCAAATCCAAGCGTCCAGCCAATGTCGTCCAAACCTTTAATGAGGCAATCTTTAGAAAAAGGCTCCACATCAAACTGAAAAGTCGTTCCCTTGGAAGTCTGAACCACCTGGTTGGGAAGATCAATACTCAACTGATAACCTTCTGTTGCCTCAATTTCCTCGAACAAGGTTTGGACTTCCTTAGCGGAGAGGACCACTGGCAGAATTCCATTTTTGAAACAGTTGTTATAAAAAATATCGGCAAAACTGGAGGCAATAATACACCGAAAGCCATAATCCAGGAGAGACCAGGGTGCATGTTCCCGACTGGATCCACATCCAAAATTATCGCGGGAAACCAGTATTTGGGCACCGCGATAGCGTGGAAAGTTTAAAACAAAAGCAGGATTTATTTGCGTTCCGGCATCATCCAAAAAACGATCTTCGTGAAAAAGATGGACACCAAATCCTGTACGCTCAATTTTTTTCAGGAATTGTTTGGGAATGATGGCGTCGGTGTCCACGTTCATTCTGTCAAGGGGAAGAGCGATAGCCGTGAGTGTGTTGAAGGGTTCCATAAACTTCCTTTCCTTAGTTAAAATTGCGAATGTCTACAAAGTGTCCGGCAATTGCCGCAGCCGCAGCCATTGCGGGGCTTACCAAATGAGTCCGTCCACCCCGACCTTGACGTCCTTCAAAATTTCTGTTGCTCGTTGAAGCACAGCGTTCCCCGGGAGTCAGGACATCATCATTCATCGCCAAACACATGGAACACCCTGGTTGTCTCCACTCAAAACCCGCAGCCATAAAAATTTGATCCAAGCCCTCTGTTTCCGCTTGTTGTTTGACCAAACCACTCCCGGGAACAACCATGGCTCTGACGTTCGTGTTGACTTTTTTGCCTTTGACTACTTTTGCCGCAGCGCGTAAGTCTTCTATCCGGGAATTGGTGCAAGAACCAATAAACACTCGGTCTACTTGAATAGACTGAATCGGCATATTGGGTTCCAGCCCCATGTATTTCAGTGCGCGTTCCGTTGCTTTGCGTTCATTGGGATCTTGAATAGCGGCGGGATCTGGTACGTTCCCCGTAATATCGGTCACCATCCCTGGACTCGTTCCCCAGGTTACTTGAGGTTTGAGGTCCACTATTGATAACAGGACGACTTCGTCGAAAACGGCATCAGCGTCAGAAGGTAATTTCTTCCATGCGGCTACAGCTTTTTCAAACAACGCCCCTTTCGGTGCGTAGGGGCGATTTTTGAGATAGGCGTAGGTTTTTTCGTCGGGCGCGACCAGTCCGGCTCGAGCCCCGGCTTCGATGGTCATGTTACACAAAGTCATGCGACCTTCGATCGACATTTCCTTGATGGTGGGTCCCGCATACTCAATCACGTATCCTGTACCACCGGCCGTTCCAATTTTGCCAATAATCGCCAAAATAATATCTTTAGGCGTAATATTTTCAGAAAGTGGCCCCGTGACTTCAATTCGCATAGTTTTACTTTTCTTTTGTTGAAGCGTTTGGGTCGCCAGAACGTGTTCCACCTCTGATGTTCCGATTCCAAAAGCAAGAGCGCCAAAGGCTCCATGAGTTGCGGTATGCGAATCTCCGCAAACAATAGTCGCCCCTGGTAAGGTCAAACCCTGCTCTGCGCCAACAACATGAACAATTCCTTGACGTGGGTCCAGAATGTCGAATAAGGTTACTCCAAAAGCCTGACAATTTGCCCTTAGCGTTTGAATTTGTTTTGCCGCGATGAGGTCCGCGATGGGTTTATCCTGATTTTGGGTAGGGACATTGTGATCAGGAACAGCGTAAGTGGCCTGAGGTCTGCGTAACTGACGATGGGTAAGTCGCAAACCTTCAAAAGCCTGGGCTGAGGTAACTTCGTGAACTAAGTGTCGATCGATATACAAAATGGTGATGCCTTCTTCCTCATGAACGACATGAGCATCCCATATTTTTTCATACATGGTTTTTCCCATTACAATCCTATTTTTTATAACGTTTTGAATTATGGCGGAATGCCTTTTCCTTAGGATTCATTGTGATCGGCAGGAGGGGCATCGCGTCATCAGGGTCAGAGTGACGCGCTATTCGCGGTTTCCGCCAAGTCTTCCACATTCAAGGCCTTGGCGGCAACAACTATATTTCGGCCACTCTCTTTACCCTCATACAAGCAATCGTCGGCTTTTTTCAGCAGCATGTTAATATCCGTAGCATCCTCCGGAAAGGTGGCGACTCCAAAGGTTGCCGTAAGATTCCCTGTCGGTTGTTGCTCTTGATAGGGGATGACTTCTTCTTCCAGCGCTTTTCTTAATTTTTCAGCGACCCGAATGGCTCCTTTTTTTTCACAGTTAGGTAAGAGCATCACAAATTCTTCGCCTCCAAAGCGAGCCGCTAAATCGCCTTTGCGTACTTGCATGGAGAATATTGCCGCCACCGTTGCCAAAACGACATCTCCCATTTGATGTCCATGGGTGTCATTATAATGTTTAAAATTATCCACATCTGAGATAATGAGAGAGAAGGGTTTACGGTTGTCAGGATAAGTCGTGATCAAAGCCTCCAAAAATTCATCCAAGCGTTTTCGATTTGCTAATCCGGTGAGGCGATCCGTATCCGCCGCTCTTTCGATATGGTCCAGTTCTTTTTGTTTGTAGAACCATGTACGAAATTTAGCCAAAATATGTTTTAGATCAAAAATAGAATAAGGTTTTTCTAAAAATTCATCAATATCCAATTCCACCAGATGCAAACGGTTGAGCGAATTGTTACAATAGCTACTCACCACGAAAATAGGGGCACTATGAACTTTCAAAATATTGATCAAGGAGTCAATCGCGGTTTTGTTACTATCATAGGTATGTGGAAAAACAGGATCGACAATGATCAGATCATAATGTCGTTCCAGAGGGTTATCCACAATATCCTGAGGATCTGTGTATTCTACAGTTTCCGCTTCAGGCCATTCCGTTTGAACCGCCCCCCGGATAATCAGCCGATCGGCAATATTCAATTCAATCAGTGCCACTTGAGGCACAATATTGGAGTGAACCCTTTCGTTTTTTCTTAAGAGCGATTGAGCTGTGGTGAGTCTTAACTTTTCAGCAAGGACATAGGAGAACATCAAGTAAAAGACCGAGACTTCATCGGACATTTCTTCAACTTTGAAGGCTTCATTGGAAAAAGCAATGACCTTGCTGGGCAGTTCAGTAACCACATCCGCAGAACGGGGACCGGGACTGATCACAGACATTTCGCCAACGACATCACCTGGTAAATCCATTCTCAAAATAAATTTATTTTGAGACATGACGGCTAACGAACCTTCAAGCAGAATAAACATTTCAGCCGGAGAAGTGTCTCCTTCCTTGATTAAGAATTCATTCGCATCGAGAGTAAGAAGCTCTCCCTGTCTTAACACTTTTCGGAGTATTGACGCTTTCAATTTGTAAAAAAACCGCCCCGCGTTAATAATTCTAACATATTTGGTAAGGTGAGGGTGTTCATTGGGCTCAGATGAGTCGTCTTCCGGAGAAACAGATAATTGAATACGATGCATATAATTAGACTCCGCTTGACATACTAAAAATGTTTTGTAACCTCACTGAGGTGATACACTCAGAATAGACTATAATCAAGTAATAAGGAGAATATGGCGCTTACTATTTTTGGTTTAGTAATCGGTCCTGCGCTGTTATGGTGTTGGTTCTTTTACCACTCAAATCGTTACAAACGCTCTAACCTGAAGCTTTTGTTCTGGCTTTATCTCTCAGGAATGGGTTGCGGGTTTATAGCCTTACTTTTGAATCATCTGATTAAAAAATATACTCTGTTCTGGCCGGAAGCGACCGAAACCCTATTTTGGAATATGGAAACAGGGTACCCCCTCTATAGCGCAGGATTTTGGCTTTTGGTAGGATTTAATGAGGAATTTGCCAAGTTATTAGCTCTTCTGTTCATCACTTTTCCTTCCAAATACCTTCAAGAGCCCTTTGATGGGATCTTATACGCTGCCGTTGTGGCCTTGGGATTCGCCAGCATTGAAAATTTATTATATCTCGATCAGTATGGTTCCTTTGTGATTGTATTTCGGTCAGTGATCACACTTCCTGCGCACACATTCATGAGTGTTCCCATGGGTTACTGTGTGGCCCGCGCACGTATCCTCCTGAACCATAGTCAAACGCAACCGGCGCTGAGAGGACTTCTCATTCATCCTATTTTGGGCGGCTGGGTATTGGCGTCCTTGTTACACGGATGCTATGATTTATTATTGAGTCAGGGACACACCTCTCTGGCGTATCTGCAAATCATGGTGATGGGTATTTTTTCGGTGGGGCTGAGTTTTCACGCCTTAAGAAGATCGCCCTATCTTCCCCAAATCTCTATGCTTCCTGAACCGTCAAATTGGCGACGATTCTTCAGCAGAATGATTCACTGACGCAGATCACGAAGTTTTAATTTCAAATCAGCAATCAATCCCAGCATTGGTAATCGAAGGGCTGTGTGATTTTGGTGTTGTGCAAAAATAGTCAATACTTCCTGCAAACCTTCTTGCAGAACCTCAGGATCACTTTGGTTTTTAAGAGCCGTTTGCAGCAAATTTAATAAACTCAGTATTTCTTGAAGGGACGAGGCCCGCTGAATATCTATGGATAACAAGCGAATAACCTCTTGAATGGACCGCTTATCCTTACTTTGGGTTGCAACACTGACCAGCTTTTTAAAAATTGCCTGTTTCTCATCCCCGATCGCCCGGTGATATTGCTCAATGGTCAGTTGATAAGACACGAGTGCTTTTAACTGTTGCGTTTTACCGTAGTTTGGATTGTCTTTTGAAACTTTTCCGAACTCATAGAGTGCGGTATTGTTGCGTTGTTGATCAAAGGCGTCTTTCCCTTTTTGATAATTCACAGACTGAATCTTCAGCATTGCTTTTTTATAAAGTACTGAATCTTCAGGAATTTCACGAAAATATGCGACCGCAAGATCGTATTTTTTTGCTTGCCAGGCTTCTTCACCTTTTTGATAGTATTTTTCCGTTTCTTGAATCTGCGCCATTCGAGAAGCGGTACATCCTACGTCTGTGAACACGCATAGTAAAAACAACACTGTTAAACCCCAGGGACCCAGGAATTTTGCCATGATGCTACCTAAAAATTGAACCGTTACGTCGTTGAAGAACCGTTTTGAGAGGCGAGGCTTTTTCTTCTGATTGCAAAAAACTGTATCACCCCGCCAAGAATGGCTCCCATGCCAATAAAAATCACAAACTAGTTTTTCAAGGAATCCAAGACTAGATATAAATAATTTTATCCATAAATGCCACGAAAAACACAAAAAACTACATTGTGAAAATTTATTTTGTGTTTTTCTGTGATTCTATGGCAAGTATCAGCCAAGGACTTTGTTTGGAGGATTCAGAGTCACCTATTAAAAAATCTATTTCCAAAAGCCTGAAAAATTTGTTAGAGAGATTGATGCCCCCCTTGTAATTGATAACAATATCCCTGTTATCTGTCATATAATCATTAAATTTAAAGGAGAGAGTCTTGCAATATACCAAAATACTAGTTGTGGACGACGACCAGGACATGACCCTGATTTTAGGGGAAATTTTAAAAGAATTGGGGCACAAGGTCTCAACGGCATCAAATGCTGAAGATGCCATGACCTTAATAAAAACGGAACAATATTATATTGTTATCGCCGACATTCATATGCCTAATATTTCAGGCATTGAATTGTTAAAATGGGTCAAAGAATTTAATAGCATGATCCAGGTTTTTATCATGACCGCACATAGTAACAAAGAGACTATTGTTGAGTGTTTATCTTCAGGTGCTACCGATTATTTTGAAAAACCGTTTCGTTCAGAAGACATTATTTTGTCCTTGCACGCCGCAATCTATAGAGTCCAAAAGTGGGCTAAAATCATCATGCGAGAAGAGTGATCCCCCTTTAATTGAGGCAGACTATGAGATCTAACCGGAGTGTCACCTTTTTGTTGTTGGGGATTGTGTTTGGTCTCAGTACCTGCAGCAAAGGACGAGAGTGGAAAAATGCAGGTGATAGCTGTGTTTCCGAATCCGGAAAGCCTCCCATGCACCGAGTTGTGAATTACAATGACCCCAGCCTATGTGGACGAACTCCGCCTCCGTTTTCAAAAGTTGCTGTTCCTATTCGTAATCCGTGTGAGCCAGAACCGGAAAAGTGAATATTTTATAAATTAGGGCTTGCGGGACTGGTGCGAAGTGTGCAAAAAATAGCTAACATCCTCATGATAATCAGGCTCAGTTAGAGCTTGAAACAAGTGACAGGTACTTGTGAAGTTGCTAAGTGTTTTTGAAAATTTTTCGGACGCTCACGTGAATTTTACTTAAAGGAGATCAGGTATGGAATTAAAAACAAATATAAAAGCAGGACTAGTGATGTTGATCGTTGGTCTATTGTGGCTAACCCCTTCCTTATATGCACAGAGAATATTCATTCCTGGCCTTCCTGATCCTCAGGCTCCTGAGGACTCATCGGTGATTGATATGTATATTGGCGGTCAGTTACGCATTATTCCGACGATAGAGGAAAATTGGGACTTGGGAATGATGTCTTCCGTGAAAAACGAAATCAAGAAAGCAAAGTGGAAAACAAATATGATCGCCGTTGCTGAAGGGACAGCTAAGACAATCAATCAAACGCTAAATATCCCTGCCGCACAAGTCGCCATGATGCCTGCGGCACAGCAAGTACAAATCGCCACTCTAAAGGGAACATTACAAGCAATGGGCTTGTCTACCAGTCAAGTCAGCGCTACCGATATTATTGGACTGACCGGATTAAAACTGAGCAGTGTTAATGACCTGTCAGATTTGGATGCTGCGATCAGGGGCAGCTTGTTGGTTGCCGCACTTAAAAAAGCAAATTTTGATCCGGGTATTTCTATTCCAACCGCCTCTCCCCTGGCGATATTAAAGCTTAAAGCGGGTTCAGACATAGACCCCAGAGTGCATACCATCGAAGCTGGTCGGGTCGCGAATGAATATTGGCGTACAGAATCCCGTTTGAATTTTGAATTTGACCCTCAAGATAAGACGTGGAATCTGTTTTGGGCTGTTGAATGTGATACGATTATGGATACAGAACAGGTTGACGCACGGTGTCATAACTTTGGTCTGGAGCGACTCAATGCGATGATAGATATCCCGAGCATTCACTCTCAATTACATATGGGATGGGATATCTACTATGTTGACGCGATTGTGAAGCTGGAGCCCAATTTAACCGTCGGGGGGCCTATCGGCATTTATGGCGATGATGACCCCGGAATTTGGTTAAGTGGTGAAAACGGCAGTTTCTCATGGCAAGTGGGTCTCCATAAAAAAACGGAAAGGAACGGCACACAGTCAGAACAAACACGAGGGTCAGAAGTTGATGGCTTTGCCCGACATCCTGAAGCGGAGTATTCTGACGCCGATCGTATGGTCTCAGATCTCACGATAGGCTATGCTTTTGAAGAAACACGAAATGCCTTCAAGTTTATTCTTGCTCAGGACCGGAGTAATGCAGCCAGTGACGCAACAGCTCAAGCAACGGCACGATTTGCAGGACGTGATGAGGCAGAAACCATTGCGGATAACGCGGAAAATATGAGAGTATTGATGAATTATTACGGACTCATGTACCACGGAACCTTTGCCAGTGGTATTTTGGAAGTAACCGGTGAGTTTGTCAGCCAAACAGGAGAAGCGGTTAATACAGAAATCTGTAGCAAAGCCAGCACGGTCACTGTAAGCGGTAGCACCTCATGTAAATCGGGAGGTGATGACTACTCCATTAACGCTAACCTGATGTACTTGAATGTGACCTCAGGCATTTGGAGAGGAAGCGGTAAAGGCACCGGAGCCAAGCTCGGGATCAGTATTCTGACGACCAGTGGAGATGGAGAGGATGATAATGAACTTACGGGGTATACTGGAGTTAACGCGGGTCAGCGCTTTTCACAGCAAATTGGAACAGAGCATAGTTTTTATGGGGAGCAAAATCCTTTTGTTTTAGGAACGCAGGTCTATGGGTATCTTCCTGAATATCACGGAAGTCGTGGTGTGTTTGGAAAGCAAGGTGTTCCCGTCGGAGGTTTGGGCTTGGGCAGGGATATCCTTGACAAACAATCTCAGGGAGGACGTGGCGATAATCCAGGGTTGACATTGTGGAATCTTCGCCTGGATGCTCGTTTTACCGCTAACTGGTTCTACCAGATGAACTATAGAATGATTAGTTTTAATGAGCCATTCTACCCCTACCTCACTACCGGTTTTGGCGGAACCGCTGTTACCACCGGTGCTCCGGTGACGGATACCGATATGGGTACCGAGTGGGCTAATGAGATCACTTACCAAGTGAACTGGAATGTGGTGATACAATTCTCTTATGCGTTATTCACGCCTGGACCTGGAATTGAATCCGTCTCAAGAGTTTATACAGGTGATAACAGTTTCAGTCCTACCTCTGCTAGCCGAACGGCAATGGAGTTTATCACTAAATTCTAAGCCTCTTCTTGCCTGGAACCGCTCCTCTGGTCTTTGAGGAGCGGTCTCTCATGTTTTCTAAAAATAGCTTCAACGTTACGGATCAAATCACACGTTTAGACACGCTTGTAAGTTTACTTACGCAATTGTAATCGAGAGGACTTATTTTTTTTTGAATACTATTCTCCCATAACCCCAAACAAAAAGACTTGCGGCGTTTGCTTCTTCTGTTACAAATTGTCTCCTTACAATGAATAGGATTCTGAATTCATGCTGTACCTTTCACATGTTTCAGGAAAGACAGCATCAAACATAAAACAACAAAGGTAATCATGTTAAAAGGTAATGCCGTTTATGCTCAATCCGGGGGTGTCACCAGTGTAATTAATGCATCCGCTTATGCAGTGATTACAGAGGCGATGCAATCGGATTTTATTGATAACATCTACGGAGGATTTCAGGGAATAAATGGAATATTAGATGAAAAACTCATTGATTTTAAAGAAGAATCGCCTGCTGTCATTAAATCTTTGCGTTATACGCCTGCTGCTGCTTTGGGTTCATGTCGTCGCAAATTGCCTGACCTCAATGCCAACCGAAGGGAGTTTGAACGCATTGTAGAAGTGTTTAATGCTCACAATATTCGCTATTTTTTCTACAATGGCGGCAACGATTCTATGGATACCGCTTATAAAGTCAGCCAAATTGCGGGGCAAATGGGGTACGAGTTGATTAGTGTTGGAATCCCTAAAACCGTTGATAATGATCTCCCGATTACGGATAATTGTCCGGGTTATGGTTCGGTTGCCAAATATAACGCGGTTTCTATATTAGAAGGCGGACTCGATGTCGCCTCCATGTATCGTGATTCAACCAAAGTTTTTGTTCTCGAAACAATGGGACGACACGCGGGTTGGATTGCGGCCGCTACGGCACTGGCACGAAGAGAACCAGGTGACGCCCCGCATGTGATTTTACTCCCTGAAGTACGGTTTGAGGGAGAGCCCTTTCTAACCAAAGTTGAAGAAGTGGTCCGACAAAAAGGGTATTGTGTGGTGGCTGTCTCCGAAGGGGTACGCACCGCAGATGGCGGATTTTTGGCAGAATCCGGCAATAAGGATCAATTTGGTCATGCCGAATTGGGGGGCGTCGTCAACGTGATTCAGTCCATCATTCAACGGTTCTTAAAAATGAAAACGCACGGGGCCCTACTGGATTATTGTCAAAGATCGGGTCGTCACCTCGCTTCGCGAGTGGATGTAGAACAAGCTGTCGCCTGTGGACAACATGCGGTCCGCTTGGCGGAACAGCGACTCAATGGACAGATGGTGACTATTGTTCGAGAGAGTGATTCTCCCTATCGTTGGACTGTAGGCAACACCGATATCCTCAACATTGCTAACAAAGAAAAATTATTGCCTGATGATTATATCAGTGGGGATGGTTTTGATGTAACTGAAAAGTTTATCCAATATGGACGTCCGCTCATCACAGGCGAGGATTTTCCGCCTTTTTCCGACGGAATTCCTCAATATGGAGTACTGAAAAATCATTTACTTAAACCTAAACTGAAATCTTTTAATAAATAAACGTAGAGCTCATAGGTATGCTTATGAGCTCTCCTACAACCTCATCTCTCCATGCAAATTCAAGTAAAAGAGCTACATAAAGGCTTTCACGATGGTGAAGGGCACCGTTTGCATATTCTAAAAGGACTCAATTTTAGTGTGAATGCTGGAGAGACTGTTGCGATAGTGGGTGCTTCCGGAACAGGGAAAAGCACCTTTCTCCACCTTTTGGGAGGTATCGATCAAACGGATCAAGGGGAGATTTTGGTTGAAGATCAAAACCTTTCCTTGATGAGTAGCAATCAGTGCGCTCTTTTTCGGAATCGGCAAATTGGCTTTATTTTTCAATTTCATCACTTGTTGCAGGATTTTACCGCATTGGAAAATGTGATGATGCCATTGTTGATGGGAGGGAGTTCCTTGAGTACCGCGCAGCCCTCTGCGATGGAGATACTGTCTGAGATGGGGCTCAGGGATCGCGTTCTTCATAAATCTTCGCAACTTTCCGGTGGTGAACAACAACGAGTGGCGATTGCAAGAGCCATTATCAATTCCCCCAAAATTTTGCTTGCAGATGAGCCAACCGGAAACTTAGACCAGGAAACGGGCCAGCAAGTCATTGATCTCCTGTTAAACCTAAATAAACGAAGAGGGATTACTCTGATAATGATTACTCATAATCCTCGTATTGCAGAATTAATGCAGTTTCAATATCAAATGAAAGACGGCATTCTTCATAAAATCGACTCTACACCGCTCTAGTCAGTTGGCTACAAATATGATACGTTACTCAAAATTACGATTTAAGCATGAAATTCTACAGCAGTATTACTTGGGATGCCTGTTAGTGATTGGCTTGCTCGGTGGATTTGGTATTCCGCATAATGTTTATGCTCAAGACTTTCGCATTTCTGATATAGAAGTGATTGGAACCTCTGAACTGGAGATTGCTCAAATACTTTTTTCCTTGGAAAGCCAGGTGAATGAAAGTTTGGATCGGAGAAAAATACGCAGAGACATCCATGTCATCTATGAGCTGGGACTCTTTCAAGATGTTCGTGCCGAAGTCAGCTCTCAGGACAAGGGCTATTTGTTACGATTTGTTGTGCTTGAACGTCCACGAATCACCGCGATTCATTTCGAAGGTCGCACGCTTATTTCCAAGAATGACCTGTTAAAAGATATCACTATCAAGCCCATGGATATCTATGATTTGGTCAAAATAAACGCTAACGAAAAAGTGATTCAAGATGCTTATCGAAAAGATGGATTTGCTCGTGCGAGTGTCAGTAGTCGTACGGATAAAATTTCCGATCAAGAATATGAGGTCACCTTCGTTATCAATGAATCCCCTAAATCCTATCTGACCGATATTCATATCCAAGGGACGAGTGTCTTTTCTGAACTTGATATCAAACGCTTTATGTTAAGCACAGAAATAGATTGTTTCTCATGGATCAATGAATCTGGAATCTTTCAGGAAGAACGCATCAACCAAGATCTCCAGCTCATTGTACAACATTACCTGAAAGAGGGCTATATCAAGGTGTTCATTGATAAACCTGATATCACCCTATACCACAACTCCGATTACAGTCGTTTGGAAGTTCAACTTCATATCAAGGAGGGCCCACAATATTTTGCCGGCAAAATTGATATCACCGGAGATATTCTCGGAAGTGAAGAACTCACGGTCCAGCAAAGAAAAGAAAAACTCATGGAATTATTGAAGCTTACAGAAGGAGCGGTCTATGATCCTTTTCTCCAAAATCAAGATCGTTCCGTATTGAATGAGGCCTATCAAGAGCAGGGCTATGCTTTTGTCCGCGTGATTCCCAGAACCAACATTCATGAGGATTCCAGGACGGTCGATGTCGCCTATAATATTGTTAAAAAGGAAAAAGCCTATATTGGGCGCTTAGAGATTGCCGGTAATGCTGAAACTCGTGATTATGTGGTTAGACGTGAGTTTAGTGTTGGTGAAAATGAATTATATAATGGTAAGAAATTAAGACTAAGCCAAAATAATTTAGAAAGGTTAGGTTTTTTTGAGCCTGGAATGGCAATGGAAAGAAATCCCCGCGAAGATGAAGATAATTTATTGGATATCATTACACGCCTTAAGGAAACTCAAACCGGTTCTTTTCAAGCACAACTAGGCTACAGTGAACAATCCCGCCTCTCTGGTGGTATTTCCCTTTCCAAAGGAAATTTGTATGGTAGAGGACAAACCTTACGTTTGAGTCTACAGTTTAGTGAAAGAGATGTTACGAACGATTTTAGCCTGACGTTTATTGAACCCCGCCTATGGGGAACTCAAGTTTCTACTTCGTTTTCTATCGCTCACAAAAGATCAGATGATACAACCGGATTGAATCGGGGAACAATCACAGAAAATTCGTTTTCAGTCAGCTTAGGTCAAGCGATCTATCGTCAAATTCGGCTGTCAGCGCTGTATAGTGCTTTGAACCGTTTTTTCAAAGGAGATGAGCCTCACGTATTTAAACGATCCATTTCGCCAACGCTTTCCTACGATACTGTAAATCATCCTTTATTTCCCTCTGAAGGCTTGAAAACCAGTTTTACGATCATTCATACAGGAACCCCCTTAGGAGGGAATACACAATACGAGGAATTCCTTTACAGCTATCAACAGTTTTGGTCACTTAATGAATCACGAACGCTAATCATGATGGCACGTGCTCGTATCGGACTTTTAGAGCGAGTTGGCGATTTTGAAATTCCCTCAGAAGATCGATATCGTATCGGAGGCATCAACTCAGTACGTGGACATGACTTCTACGCTATTGCCGGCCCCTTCAGCAGTATAGAACGACGTAAAAATAACACGAGCCAAGCTGTTATCAATGAGTTTGGGGAACCGCAGGAACAAGGCCTTGGTGGGTTTGATAAACGGACCGCAGGATTGACCCCCGATGAATTAAAGCAATTGGAAAGTGGTGGAATCTCTCAGCGTATTTTTAATTTGGAACTTTTGTTTCCGCTCAGCCAAGATGAAAAAAGCTTTGTAAGAGGGGTTGTTTTTCTTGATGCGGGAAATGTCAATGCTGAGCCAATACAATATGAACTTTTAGGTGAAAAGGAACCTGAGTTTTTTGATTTAAGACGTAGCGCAGGATTAGGAGTCCGGTTAATTACGCCAGTAGGGGTGCTTCGTTTTGAATATGGTGTCAAGATTGATCGCCAATCCGGTGAATCTCCAGATCGCTTTGAGTTTAACATCAGTGGATTATTTTAAGAGATGTCTCTTCTCACTTCTAACTTGTACGCCTTTGAGCTTATTTGCTCAAAGCAATCTTCAACTTCAACAACGCCTACACTCAATTTGCCACAAGCCCCTGACCAGCGAGAGCATCGAGTTATTCACGAAGCAGAGTGGCTCTTACATCAACATGGCCTTTGGAAAAGGGGGTGGCGGTTTGAGTTTGATCGTGCCAAGAAAAGAGCCGGGAAATGCAGCTTTAATCGAAAAATAATTACTCTGTCTAAAGCCTTTGCTCTAAAAGCGCCAGATGCCGAAGTCCTGGACACCCTGCTTCACGAAATGGCACATGCCTTGGTAGGCGCTCAACATGGACATGATGCTGTGTGGCGCGCTAAAGCACTCTCAATCGGCTGCAATGCCAAAACTTATCACAGTGTTAAGTTTTCAGACGCACCTTTTATCAAAGCTTGCATCAATGGGTGTTGGGCAGAACCTGTTTTTCGACGAAATCGCAGAATCCACAGCTATCAGTGTCGCTATTGCCATGGAAAAGTCGTCTACGCCCCCACAACCGCTATGCATGAAGGCCTAAATAGACAAAGGACATAATACGCTCTGCGTTTCAGAATCATTTTCCGTTATCCGAGAGGACATGAGAATACACGGATTAATCGGAGAGGCCGCTGATGGAATCCACACCTCAAATCGAATTTGAAATACATCTCCTATCAATTGCTGAAACGCACCCTTTCCTGATTTTCTTAAGACACACTGACGTTCTTCATCAAAACGATAAATGACAACTTCTCGTGGATCCTCTAAATCTCCATCCCGATTATTATCTGAACGAAACAGCACCTGATCTTTTGAAATTTCAACGGATTTCTGTTCGGGATCTAATTGTATTCCAAATCCTGCTTGAAACAACTCCAACTTAAGCAACATGTATAAACGTTCGATTTCCATTTGCTTTTCAGCTTGGTGTTGGCGAATGAGGACGAGTTGATGAAATTCTTCGATAGGTTTCTGAAAAGATTGAAGCAGAACCGTAATAATTACCAACCCGAGCATGATTTCAAGAAGCGTCACTCCTTTTTTATCATGTAAGCACTTTAGCGATTCAAAGCATTTTTCCATTCATGAATTACCTGCGATGGGGATTGAGGATCCACTATTTGAAAATAAATCATAATCAAATGAGGTTTGGGACTCTGAACTTTCCATTGAAAATCATAATACATCCCAGGGAAAATTTCTATCGGTTTTGAATACGATCCTGGCAATAATTGGGAGGGTTCTACTCCCTCTTGAGTGATTTCCAGGGTCCACTTATCAACCTGACTTAATATTCGCCATCGTATGTTATTTTGCTGAAGTTGCTCTAACCCCTGACTGAAAAGATGACTAAAGCCAATGACAGCTCCCATCATAATCAGTCCAATAATCATGATTTCAATTAGAGAAAACCCCTTATTTTTTGCGTGTTTCAATAGCAGTTTGTTGTATATGACCAATGGGACTCACTATAATTTGGGTCGATAAAAAAGAGGACGTGATTGTGATTGTTCCTGAAGCCGCAAAGCCAAAGGGACTAAAAGAAGGCCAACGAGTGGCGTCGTACTCAAGTGTTATTGGCAGTTGATCCCATAGTAAAATAAAATCCGCGGAGCTCAATTTTGGGATTATTTTGAGCTGGTTGCTTTCAATGATCACTTGATGAGAACGAAATTGAGTCATTGACATCATCTGGGCTTGCTTGAGTGCCAAACTGATTTTTTCTGCAACATTGGCAACAACATACCGCTCTTGCATCTTGTTTAGAGAAACTTCCCCCATGGTTAGCGTGATTGCCAGTATTACCATAACAAGACACACTTCTATCAGTGTAACCCCCAAAAAAAGCTTAGCTTTTTTATTTTTAAATGCAGGGAAATCCAGTCTTTCTTTAAATCGCAATGGACAACCTGGGTCAGTTTGTTATATGCCTTTATGTAGGATTCACAGAACTCTTATTCATGAGTTCATAACGAGAGTTACTCTAATTTAAATAAAAAGATAACTAAAAACAACCCAAAAACGATAAGGAGCGAAATCTTATGGAAACACAAAAGATTGGGCTATTAGGTGCCGGCGCATGGGGTACAGCATTAGCGGTCTTGATGGCAGACAATGGTCATGAGGTCACCATGTGGGCTTTTGAAGTAGATACCGTTAAAGCCATTAATGAACGTCATGTCAATGAAATTTTCCTTCCTGGAGTGTTGCTGCCCTCCAACTTAAAAGCGTCCGGAAATCTTGAGGAAGTCATTAAAGGACATCAGTTTATCATTGTATCTCCGCCTTCTCATGTTACTCGTATTATTGCCAAGCAAATGCGACCTTTTATCAGAAAAGATCACTGTATCATTATTGCGAGTAAGGGCGTAGAGCAACATTCTCTGACTCTAATGAGTGAAATCTATCGTGAAGAATTGGAAGATATTCCTGAAATAACCGTTTTATCAGGCCCTACTTTTGCCAAAGACGTTTCGGTTGGTTTACCGACAGCTGCAGTAATTGCTTGCCAAAATGAAGAATTAATCCCTCAACTTCAACAACTCTTAAAAGCTGCACATTTTCGGGTATATCCCAGCAAAGATCTCATTGGCGTACAAGTTGGCGGTACCGTAAAAAATGTCATTGCTGTTGCGACAGGGATTTGTGATGGGATGGAACTGGGTTTGAGCGCGAGATCCGCTCTAATTTGCCGTGGAATGGCAGAAATGATCCGGTTAGGAGTAACGTTGGGAGGAAAAGTCGAAACATTTTCAGGAATGTCAGGTTTAGGGGACTTGGTGCTTACTGCCACGGGGACTCTTTCTCGTAACTATTCCCTAGGCTTTGCACTAGGGCAAGGGCAAAAATTAAAAGATTATCAGGCGACGCGTCAATCTGTTGCTGAAGGCGTAAAAAACGCTGTTTCTTTGAAGGAGTTTTCCGAAAAATATAATATTGAAATGCCTATTTCCAGTGCTGTTTATGATATCCTTTATCAGGATGTGACCTGTGAAGAAGCCTTGGTGCGGCTTTTGGAGCGTGAACTTCCAAACCAAGAGTTATATTAAGACATTCCTTGAACAACTTGTGAGTCCATAGGACTCACACCCTAAGTCCTTGCGGATATTCGCTTGATATTAGGATTTATTCGCATTTATTCGCATCATTTTTCGCATTTCATTCCTTATTTTTCGCAGGAGTTCTCATACCGTCGCTATATTTTTTTTGTTCAGCCTGTCGCTGTACTTTCAACATACTGATATTTATCAGTTTTAATAATTGGCACACTTTGTGAAAAGGTTAGTAGAAAGAAATGTTTTCTTAATTCCTGTTGATAAACATTGAAGTTGGAGCAATGGATGCAAGCAGTCACCCCAAACTCTGCGAATGGTTTACAGGAAGTTGAGATAGAGCCTATAAGCATTTTATTGGTTGAAGATAATGTCGATCAAGCGGATTTGATTCGGTACTCTTTCAAATCGTACCCGGGGTTGGTGAGACTCACCACCGTGTATAGCTTGCGCCAGGCGCGGAGACATTTGGAGGAGCATGTTCCTGATTTGGTTATTGTGGATTTTCACTTGAAAGATGGGACAGGAATTGATCTCTTTAAAGACCGTAAGATAGGTGAGTCAATACCCTTTGTAATCATGAGCAATGATGATAGCCTTCAAACTAGAAACGCTTCGATCGAAGCTGGAGCTGTGAGTTTCATAGCTAAGTCAGCGGAGACGCTGTTAGGAATGCCTTTACTTATTGATCGTTTCGTTAGCAACATAGGTTGAGAGGGTGGACGAAGATTCGCAGATTTGAAGAAATAGGCCCCTTCTGCCATTAAGGGAATATGGACTAGGCCTCCCCCCCTGGCCATAGTAGGAGAGCAATCTCGCCTTTATTTGGCAGAAGGGCCTTGAGCGTTTTCCATAAAATGGAAAAGTTACTAAGATTTGAAGGGATAGGTCCCTTCTGCCACTGGGGGAATATGGACTAGGCCTCCCCCCCTAGCCATAGTAGGAGAGCAATCTCGCCTTTATTTGGCAGAAGGGCCTTGAGCGTTTTCCATAAAATGGAAAAGTTACTAAGATTTGAAGGGATAGGTCCCTTCTGCCACTGAGGGAATATGGACTAGGCCTCCCCCCCTAGCCATAGTAGGAGAGCAATCTCGCCTTTATTTGGCAGAAGGGCCTTGAGCGTTTTCCATAAAATGGAAAAAATACTAAGATTTGAAGGGATAGGTCCCTTCTGCCACTGAGGGAATATGGACTAGGCCTCCCCCCCTAGCCATAGTAGGAGAGCAATCTCGCCTTTATTTGGCAGAAGGGCCTTGGATGTTGTGAACGATGCGTGTGTGTTATTAAGGAACAGGCCCCTTCTGCCACTAAGGGAATATGGACTAGGCCTCCCCCCCCACACGGCTTTCTCATAAAAAACCAACTTGACAAAGTATATTCATAAAAAAGGGTTCGGAGTCCCTGCAATTATCAAGATTCTCTTTCATATTTTTCCCACCAAACTTTTTAAAAACACCAAGAACACAAGTTCTCAAGAGACCTAAAATTTGAGCCTGATTCGTGTATTTGGATTTTACTTTGTCTTCTGAGAAAGTGACGTCCCGAATCCAATGCCAAGACTCAATCCCCCA
>JBBCAX010000083.1:0-17196 GCA_051382335.1 Deltaproteobacteria bacterium TL4 | reverse complement strand
ATCTCCAAAGAATCTTATATGGAACCTCCCGGATCATCACCGAACATCTTCATGAATCCGAACCTTATTCCACCATCATCAAGGTGATTTCGATCAATATCCTTTATTTTGATCTGGGACAGGGAGCCGATTATGTCTATAGGGGAACCACCACGTTTAAGGGAATTCATAAAAGCGATGAGCTTCAATTAAGTGAGAGTCAGAAGGAACTTTACCATAAACAAAAGATTTATGAGCTTTATCCTGAATATTATTTGATCAAAGTAAATCAGTTTGATGATCACGCGAAAGATCCCCTGGATGAATGGATTTATTTTTTGAAACACGAGGAAATCAAAACGGAATTTCAAGCAAAGGGACTCAAAGAAGCCAAAGACAAATTGGATATTATGAAACTTTCTGATGAGGAAAGAGCCACTTATGAGTCTTATGTTGATGATTTGCATTATCAGGCAAGTATGGTGGAATCGTCTTATGGTATGGGAAAGCTTGAAGGCAGAAAAGAAGGCAGAGAAGAAGGACTGCAAAAAGGACTGCAAAAAGGACTGGAGAAAGGTGATTTGATTGGACAGGTTAGAGCCTTTCAATTAGTGCTTAAGCAAACTCAGAACTCAAAAGAAGAGTTGATGGCGAAAACAATGGAGGAATTAGAGTTGATGCTTGAACAACTAAAACAACAACTATTGTAGTGATTAGTATACAAATACACTGGTGGAATCGCCTGAGGCATTGAACTGGGGAAGTTATTGAATTCCCCCCCTTTTTCAAGGAGAGGACTAAAAGGGGGATTTTTTTGAGTTGCAGTGCGTTTTGAGGACTGAGTTGCTATAAACTCAGTCTAGTTCAGGTGCGATTATGCGGCATCCACGATTGCGTTGAGAGTCGCACTAGGGCGCATCGCTTTTTCTCTTTTTTCGTAATCTGGGCGAAAATACCCTCCAATATCCACAGGTTTTCCTTGAGCCGCGTTGAGTTCATTCATAATCTTTGACTCATTCTCTCCAAGTTGCTGTGCGATTTTGGCAAAACGCGCCTTGATTTCGCTGTCATTATTTTGCGCGGCCAAGGCTTGTGCCCAATACAACGCGAGGTAAAAATGGCTTCCTCGGTTATCCAATTCATTGACCTTGCGAGAAGGGGATTTTCCGTTTTCCAAAAAGGTTCCTATGGCCTGATCCAACGTATCCGCAAAAATTTGAGCTTTTTTATTTTTGAAGGTGTTGCTGATATGTTCAAAAGAAGGAACAAGGGCGCAAAATTCGCCTAGAGAATCCCATCTTAAATGTCCTTCTTTTAAAAACTGCTGGACATGCTTGGGCGCGGAACCTCCCGCGCCTGTCTCGAACAATCCACCGCCATTCATCAGCGGGACGATTGAAAGCATTTTCGCACTGGTCCCCAACTCAAGAATGGGGAATAAGTCGGTTAAATAATCACGTAACACATTCCCTGTGACAGAAATTGTATCTTCCCCCTTCCTGATTCGTTCCAGTGAAAAATTAATCGCGTCTACTGGAGTCATGATGCGAATATCCAAACCAACGGTATTATGGGTGGGTAAATATTTTTTTACTTTCGCAATGATTTCAGCATCGTGTCCTCTTTTCTCATCTAACCAGAAAATTGCTGGAGTTCCTGAGACTCGAGCTCGATGAACCGCAAGTTTGATCCAATCCTGAATCGGAGCGTCTTTGGCTTGACACATTCTGAAGATATCATGCTCTTCTACGGACTGTGTTAATACAGCCTTTCCCGAATCGTCGACAATCCGGATTGTTCCATTGGCAGGAGCGATGAAGGTCTTGTCGTGAGAACCATACTCTTCGGCTTTTTGTGCCATCAGACCGACATTGGAGACACTTCCCATGGTTGCCGGGTTAAATTGGCCATGTTTTTGGCAATCAACAACGACGGCCTGGTAAATGGTCGCATAACAGCGATCTGGCACCATCGCGATGGTATCATGTAATTTATCATCGATTCCCCACATTCTTCCACCGTCACGTATCACCACAGGCATGGAAGCATCGACAATGATATCGTTAGGGACATGCAGGTTCGTGATCCCATTACGTGAATCCACCATCGCCAGTTGAGGTTGAACTTTATAAACGGCTTGAATATCAGCTTCAAGCTCTGCTCTCTGAGCTTCGGGCAATTTTTGAATTTTCGCATAAAGTTCGCCCAGACCATTGTTGATGTTCACACCTAACTCTTTAATGATAGCACTATGTTTTTCAAAAACGTCCTTATAGAAGACGGTAACACAATGACCAAACATAACGGGATCAGAAATTTTCATCATGGTCGCCTTAAGATGCAGGGACAACAAAACGCCTTCCTTTTTAGCGTTTTCAATCTGTTCCGCATAGAATTTACGTAAAGCTCGCACATTCATCACCGTCGCGTCAATAACCTCACCTTCTAATAAGGCCAGTTTTTCTTTTAGAACCGTTATCTTTCCATCCTTTGCGACAAACTCAATCCTTACATTTCCCGCTTTTTTAACCGTGGTTGCTTTTTCATTCCCATAGAAATCGCCACTCGTCATGTGCGCGATACGAGTTTTAGAGTCGGTAGGCCAATTTTGCATCATTCGGTGAGGATTCTTTTTTCCAAACTGTTTGACTGAAGCGGACGCTCTTCGATCAGAGTTTCCTTCTCGAAGCACCGGATTCACTGCGCTTCCCAAAACTTTCGCAAATCTTGCCTGAAGTGCTTTTTCCGCGTCGGTTTTAGGGTCTTCGGGATAATCGGGGATAGCATAGCCTTTTTCACGCAACTCTTTGATCGCGCCGATCAGTTGTGGAATGGACGCGCTGATATTCGGCAGTTTGATAATATTGGCTTCCGGTGATTTGGTGAGTTCCCCTAATTCCGTTAAATAATCTGGTATTTTTTGGCTCTTGGTCAGATTTTCTGGAAAGTTTGCGATAATTCTGCCGGCAAGAGAGATATCCTTGGTGACAAATGAAATACCTGACCCTTTTGTATAAGCGTTGAGGATGGGGAGTAGAGAACACGTAGCCAATGCGGGTGCTTCGTCTATATCTGTGTAAATTATTTGTTGTGTTGTCATCTTATTCCTTAGTTTTTTATGCCGGTTGTGGCATGAAGTTAATGGAAAAAAATCGTGTCCGTTTTAATCAAAATGCTTTCCACCATTTTGATTAAAGTGTTCAAAATACAGCAGTGACCAAACGCCTTATAACCATTCAGTCAATCTGCAACCCCTCTTTTACACCTTCCGGAGAAAGAAACCAGCCGATATTTTAACATTCAGAAAGAACACGGTTCCATTGGAGAAAATCCGTTTTCTTGTGATGACGGCTTGAGAAAAACTGGATTTTTATCTACGGAACTTTCATTTAAACTCTATGTGACGTCAGGAACGTCATTTATTTTTATTCCCAAGTGTTTTTTCATACCACTTTTCAGCATAGCATGTTAAAAGTAGGCAAGGAAAGGTGGCAAGTGTCTTGACACAAACTCAAAATAATCAAAAGAGCATTATGGAAGAAAAAAAAAAGAAACAAAATTTATTCAAGTGGGAAATTTCGATTAATTCAATGGATTCTCTGCATAATCTTTATAAAATGCTGCTGTATCATTTAAGAGATAAGGACAAATCTCCTAAAAATATTTCCCTGACGATTACCCTCAAAGAGGATACGGATCTGCAACTTCATCAAGATATTAAAGATTTTGTGGATACCAGACAAACCATTTCATATTTGACGATCTTGACGGACCATGAGGAACCTTCTTTGTTTCAGTTTCCCAAAAAAGACAGTGACATGGAAGAAGGCTATGTAGATCGAAGGAAAAAAAAGTAGACGGTCAGCAAGGGCATCGTGTTCTTCGGTTTACTAGTCCCCAAAGGCAATCCATTGAAGTTCCCATTTGAAAGACACTTTATTGAATTTATAGACAGAAACTCTCATGGAATCACTTTTCCGATTCGATTTTTTATTTCCATTTGCCCTTCCTTCCATCGTCTCGATGTTAGTGTGTTTTTTCTTGGCATCGGTGAGCATCAATTCGGGGCGAAATAAAAAAGAAAATCAACTTCTGACTCTTTACTGTCTTTTACAAACCCTGTTGTCCTTGAATAACCTCCTGGAAATACTTTGGTATTCGAACCATATGGCGTTGATTGTCTCCAGAGTTATTCATGGTTTTTACGTCTTCATCCTTCCCATTTCTTTTCATTTCATTCAACACCTCACCGAGTTTTCTCAAGAATACGCGAAAGACAAGCCATCTTTGCTTTCTTCCGAGAGCCTCAGTCCGACTCCTTCTTTTCGTTATCCCCTGAGAGTCTGGATCGTTCGTCTGTTGTACCTCAGTGCTCTGGCCTTGATGCCTTTTACTCAAACCGACTATTTCATTTTGAACTATCAACCTGTTTATTATGGGAGGCTCTTGGAGCCAGGTTCGGGATATTATTTATTCAGTTTGGTCTCCTTGTTAAGTCTTTTCTATGGAGTCTGGATTCTGTTAAAAGAGCTTAGAATCACCCAGGACCCCACCCAATTACGCCAATATAAATTCATTGTCGGTGGTGCCTTCCTCTATTTATGCCTCTCCCTTGTCAAGGTTCTCCCCCTATGGAAAATTAATATTTTCCCACTTGCCCATTTTATGTTTCTGCCCATGGTTTTCCTGGCTTACGGAGTATTAGAAAATAAAATAGTTACTACGATCAAAAGTTGGTTAACGGAAGAAGGACATGCCTCCACAATACTCATCGCCCTCACGTGGACTCCCCCGGTTATCTGCGTCATCTTGTGGTTCAAAACACAAGGAGATTTATTTTATTCGAATATCCTACAACACCTTTTTCCCTTGGCCATTCCTTCCTTGCTATCACTCCTTACCTGCCTGGTCATTGCGACGTTCAGTTTCTCAAGAAAAAAACTGAAGCTGGAAATCCTATTATTTGGAATTTTGAGCGTTTTATGGGGTTGGTTTAATTTGGATGTTACCTTGTTAGCGTTGGTTTTGAAAAAGGACATGGCCTTATATATTGGGAGAGTGGATCATTTTTTTCTGATGCTCAACATAGGAATTTACAGTCATTTCATCTATTTGGTGATTCGCCGTCAGCAACGAATATTTGTTTACAGTTGTTATTTCATCAGTTTCATTTTAATGGGAATAACGCAAACGGATCATTATTTTTACACCGTCAAATCCTACTATTTTGGCGTTTTTGCCCAGGCGGATTGGGGAATCCTCCTCTTTGCCGGCATCGCTTTTATGAGCCTGCTGTGGTACAGTTACCTCATTCATCAATCCTGGGAAAATGCCGCTAATGTTCAATATCAAAAGAAATTGAGCTACATCTTTATTGGAGTCATCCTGAGCAGTTTTTTGAATTTTGGCAATCTTCCCGCCGTGTTGGGTTTTGAGCTATACCCTTTGGGCACTTTTATTTTTGTTCCCAACCTGCTCATGACCTTCGGAATGTTTCGGCATAATCTGGTTAAAATCAATGTCTATGCCAGAAGAAGAATGGTGAGCAATTTGATTCAGGCCGTGATCCTTTTGGGATTTCTCGTTCTGATACCTCTCTCGGTATGGGCGTTGGAAGGCTTTACAGTTCCGTATATCATGAGTCGCCTTATCCCCTACGGCATTCCGCCTTTACTGTCATTGCTCTGTTGTGCTTTACTTTCTTTTATTTCCCTGCGTGTTGGTAAAAATCAAAAAGATGTCCTCTTATTCAGTTTGATTTGTATGGTGTACGCTTTTTTAAATTGTGACATCCTGCTCAATGGAATCATCACCTTGGAAGAAGTGGGACTCCGGCTCAGTAGGATGAGCCATCTTTCCATAGTGTTTTTGCTGGCCTTGTATCTGCATCTAGTCTTCACCATCACAAAACAAAACAAACATTGGTGGGTGGTTTACGGTGCCTATGGTTTTGGCGCCATCCTGTCGCCCTTGACACAGACGTCTTATTACATAAAAGGAATGTACCATTATTACTGGGGTTTCTTCGCGAAGAAAGCCTTTCTTTTTGACGTGTTTGGCGGTGTGATTTTGGCAGGTGTGGGCTTTGGTATCTGGATTTTGTATCGAAGTTCTCAAAAAACCGATAACCCCTTTCAACAACATCGTCTCCGTTATTTGTTTCTGGGCTTACTCTGTTCTGCTTTCTTCAATTTAAGTAATATTCCTCCAATGTATGGTCTGGAAATTTACCCTTTGGGCAATTTCACCTTCATCCCCATGCTTTTGTTTGCGTATGGAATGTTTCGGTATAATTTCAAAGAAGCGATCAACAGCATCCATCAGCTCTTTTTGTGGATCGGAATCATTGCCACCTTATGGTTGCTCTCTCTGAGCCCTGGCGCTTTAATAAAGACAGATCATCAAAACTTCATCAAGGTTCTGGAAGTTATTGTGATCTGGCTTTCTTTTACCAGAGTCCAGCAATTTTGGCAGTTTTTACTAGGTTTATTCTTTGGTCAACATGCCGAAGAAATAACTCGGACCTATAAACAACTGATTGATCGGTTATCCAAAACGAATCACCTTTTGGAAATTTATCAAACATTAACGGAACCGATTTTAAACACCTTCATGAGTCAACGTTTTGTAATGCTTGTCGGTTCTGATTCATTGACTCAATTCTGGGGGTGGGAGACTTGGAGTTCGAAAGAACAAACTCTCTTTTTCTCAAAAAAATCTCATGAGGATGATCGTAATTTAATTACGATTGATCTCAAAGACCCCTTGCTTACCATTTTTGAAACCTATCCCTTGTTACGTACTCAGGAAGAAATGGAAGAGTGGATCCTCAATCAACCTTTTACCATTCCTGCTCAACACCAATTACGTGACGCGACCTTGTTACTCCCTGTTTTTTTTGAAGAACGCCTTACGTGTCTTTTGTTAATTTTTGATAAAATTGACGGAACCCTTTACTCACAATTTGAAAAGCAATTTTTTCGTCAATTAGGTCTTGTTTTGGGACCTTACATCAATAACGCGGAACTCTTGCAAGGGATTGAGTCTCAAAACCGGAAGTTGGAAAATCATATTGAGGAGTTATTTCATGATCCGTTGACGCGCTGCTGGAATCAAAGAAAATTTATTGAGGATTTGGAAAATACGAAATATCTCACGTCACTCTATCTTCGCATTATAAATTTTAGTGAAATTAATTCAGGATTAAATTTTGAAGCCGGGGATGAGGCCTTACGTCAAATGGCAGATACCCTCAAACCTCTGCTTTCAGAGGGCGCGATGCTCTACCGACTCGCCGGCCCTGAATTTTGTGTTCTGCTCCCTGAAAACCTGCAAAAAGGAACGGAACTCAGCGGAGTTATCAAAACAGCGATTAATGACGCTAAAATCAATTATCGTCATCTACGGCTCATCTTAAATCTTTCCATTGGGATTGCGGATCGTCAAAGTGGCGATATGTACAAAAATGCTCACGTCGCGCTAGGGCAATCTCAGAAATCGGGTAAAATTGAGATTTATACTCAGGAACTTCAGGTTGCTGATGAGCATTTAAAAACTCTTCAGCAATATCAGAGCGTCCAGGAAGGCTTTGAGGAAAATGCTTTTTTCCCGGTGTTTCAGGGCATCAGAGATAATCGGAAAGGTCCTTCTTATGGAAAAATTAACAAATACGAATGCTTGATGCGTTTACAAACTCCAGAAAAAGTTCTGGCGCCCTTCTTTTTTCTTGCGGCCTTGGAGCGCTCAGGAAGTATTGCTCGAGCAACAAAATTAATGATCATGAAAAGTTTTGATCACATGAGTCAGACCTCCTTTGAGTTTTCGATTAACTTGACAGAAAAAGATCTGGTTGATGAAGGGACTTTTGATTTTATTCAATATCAATTGGAAGGAAATCATATCGATCCCAAACGTGTAACCTTTGAAATATTGGAAGGCATCAGCTCGAACAGTTATAATCAAATCACAATCATGTTGGACCGACTGAAAACTCTGGGATGCAAAATCGCGATTGATGACTTTGGCGCGGAACTGTCAAACATTGGGCGGTTGCTGAATTTTGAACCGGACTATATTAAAATTGACGCAAAATTTATTAAAAACCTCCCCAATGACTCCAAAAGTCGAATTATTGTGGAAAATATCTATGACCTGGCGACTCGTATCGGCGCAGAGGTTGTAGCGGAGTTCGTAGAAAGTCAGGAAATTCAGAATATTGTCGAAGAAATTGGGATCCATTATTCACAAGGGTACCTTTATTCCCAACCCAGTAAAACGACTCCACATCCATAGTGCCGTTCCTAAACAATAGCAAAATAATAACTTTTCAAGTTATCGTTCTCACACTTTAACGTCATAGTCTTCGCTATGCGAAGTCTGTTATTTTTTGGGGAAAATTATTATTTTTCAGTGTAAATTGGTCTTGGCATTCTTGATGAATCATGAGATATTACCCCTCCTAATTGACCAATTGGCGCAACTCATCACAACCGGAGTAAAGAACGATGAAGTACAGAGTTTATGTCAAGGAAATTTGGGAACAACCCTATATCGTTGAGGCAAACAGCAAAGCACATGCCAAGACTCTCATCGAAAAATCTAATGGAAGACTCACAACAGCCATCCAAAAAGATGCCACCCCGCCTCATAAATGGGGCACCATTGGCTCTGAAAAATGGGAGGTTGAAGAACTTTAGCTTTTTTACGTTTTGAACCTCGATACGGAGGAATGCAGAGCGTGAGCCTCATCTTCCAAGGATTGTACCGCCCTATTTTGGTTATTTACGGTGTCCTTTATGTTCCTTGTGGATTGAGTGTTGGTATTTGAGAGATCTTGGAGTAAGGTGATTTCATCAAAAACCTCATGGACGAAATCGCTCTGTTCTTTTGCGGACTCATTGATTTCATTGACACTTTCTGTAGACACGTGAACCAGTTCGCTGACTTCATGCAGCATGCGTTGAATGTCTCCGACTGCCAAATTTCCCTCCCGCACACGGTTTGCGCTTTCCATGATCAGTTCCTGGATATTCAACGTGGCTTTTGTAGATCGTTCCGCCAACTCCCTTACATGTTGAGCCACTACAGCGAAACCTCTTCCATGCTCGGCGGCTTTTGCGGCTTCAATGGCCGCATTGAGGGAAAGTAAGTTGGTTTGTTTGGCAATGCCGCGAATTTCACCTAAAATTCCACCAATGTTGGAAGTGCTTTCGTTGATACGACTCATAATCTCAACCATCTGACTCATGCTGTCAACAACACAATCTACAAGTTTTTCCATTTCCCTGGAGTGTTGCGTTGTCGTATTTGCATTGCTCGCAATTCCCGCACTCGCCACATCCATTTGTTGAACCCGTTCATTGACAGAATCAATGCTCTTGTGTTCCATATCCAACGTATGAGAAATTTCCATGGTAGAACGCAACGTGGTTTCTGACGCTACGACCAAATTGGATGCCGAATCGCTGACTTTTTCACTGGTGGTCGCAATTACTTTTACAATTTCATGCACTTGAGCAATAAAACGGTTGAAAAATACACACAAAAGCCCCAGGTCATCCCGTGTGTCAACATACAAACGTCGGGTTAAATCACCATCGCCTGAAGAAATACGCTCTAACGCATTAGACAATTGTTTTGTGGGAATGATCACCATTTTCAAAGTTTCATAGAGAGAAAAGGTAAACACACTGCTAAGCATTAGAAACGCAAGAATGAGGCGTAACACAACAATATAAGTTGGGTTTTCTGTGATATAGATCAGGTAGGCGGCATCTATCATATAAGCGATGGAAAAGATCAGCGGGAACACGGTATTTAAGGTCAAGCGGCTCGTCAAGGAACCATAGTTGATTTCAGTTCGGACGCGAATATATTTTTCCACATTGACATATCCCAATAAAATCGCGAAATAGGTCAAAGTGAGCATATGTGCTGGCGCGGCAAATTGAATGAATTCAGTCCATAACCCTTGTTGAATGAGTCTCAGAACGCCTATGCCAAAGGCAATACCGAGCACGAAGCCTGTGGTTTGAGCAATTCTAACAGGAATCACATGAAATGTTTTGGGGCTGACCCCAGGAAAAAACCACCATTTTCTCAATAAACCCAAATGAACTACCCAATGCAAGATACAAAAAAGCGTCGGTCCCGTGATCCACCAGGCCTCCCACAGGGAATGCGTTTCATGGTGAAAAAAATCCCCATTAACCCAGCGAATCAAGATGGTTTCTCCCAGTGCCGCACTGGATAAGGTTCCAAAGACAGGGCTGATATAAAAAGTGGATAACCATAACTTCCAACTGATTTGAGAAGCAATTTCTTTCTTTTTCCTTAAATAAAAAATGGCACCTGTCGTAAAAACAATAGACAGGACGACAATGATCTTCGTTATCATACTTTCTCTCCAACGTTAACTTAAGAACAATGCTAATGCTTGCTCCTTGTGGTCCATCGCTATAATTTCTATGGGACGTTACGGAGACACGCTGCACATCAAAGCAGACGACGGACTGTAGAAAAACTTATCCGGCTAAAGCGGGGTAGATCTCTCTGGAACACTACCCAAATTTATAGCCGGAACCCATTCCGTTCAGCGACTGACTATAAATCACCACGTTTATGAATCGCATTAAAGATTTTTTGACCATCAAGTATCTGTGTATAAGTCATCAGATCTTCTTCATTAGCAATCATATAGCGAGTCAGGTGCTCAATCAGAATCGTCTTGAGGTGTTCCGCGTCCCACGGTTTAGAAATATAGTAATCCAAGCCTCCCCGGTTGATCGCATCAATGGTGGCTTCTAACCCAGCTTGACCAGTAACGAGTATTTTACACGTGTTTTGAGTTTCTTCATGGGTGTTTAAATCAATCAAAAAATCGACCCCATTTTCTCCGGGCATCACATGATCACAAAGAATGAGCGCCAATTTTTTGTTTTTAAGACTTAACTCTTCCACGATCGCTCTCGCTTCAGAAACGCTCTCGGCGCCTTCAATTTCAAAATAGTTTGAAAAATATTTAATATCCTGAAGAAGACTATCCAGTACTTCCCGTTCATCATCGACACATAAAATTGTATATTGATTCATAGCAGACCTTTCTTTATTATGCTCTGTACTTTTGAAGCAAACTAATACATTTTTTATCTTTATCATGCTACCCATGATTGTAAAGATATTCTTAAAATATCTTTCATCTTTAGCCGTAGCGACCCGATAATACAAGGAGAGGCATTAAGTATCAACCGACGCTCAGACCGACCATGCGCTGGATTTTTCAATGTTTGAAAGGCATTTATCCACCTGCTCAATGTGGGCAGTAGGGATTTATGAAGTGTTTAATCAGGTTTCCAAAGAAATTCAAGAACTCAAACTTAGGTCTGCCTGACTTATGTGATTAGCCGTTGTTTTGCACCTCATGGAAGACGACTAAATAAGTTGCGCGGCTGAGAAAATGCTTTACGAATCGCCCCTAATGATTCATATAAATAATGGAGTATGCGGATTTTTTTCATTACGAAATGCATTTCTAATGAATAATATGCTCTGTTCTACTTTAGGAGATGACGCTTTTTTGCGTAGTTGTTCCGTGACTGTTTTTTGTGGATTTCGTGACTAAATTATTTGAGTTGATGACTTTCTGCTCAGGAAATTCACTTATTCTATATGCGTAGAGTTAGAGTCCTCGTTATGGCATCAAGCACTCGGATTTTATTATTATTCCTCCTGCTGGGGGGGCTTATTATCGGTTCATGTGGACAGCAAAAACCCGTAAAACTGACACCCAAAGGCGTCAATGGCGTATTGGATCTCAGAGCGTGGGACTTTGAGCAAGAAGGGCCCGTTGATTTGAGTGGGGAATGGGAATTTTATTGGGAACAATTACTGGATCCGAATGATTTTAATTATCAAAACTCCCCACAGAAAACAGGTCTCATCACGCTCCCTAGTGTCTGGAATGGATATCAAGTCGCAGGGAAAACGCTTTCTGGGGAGGGATACGCTACCTTTAAACTCAAAGTTCAACTTCCTGAGCAAAAGAATCAATATGCGTTGAACTTGCCGGAGCAAGCTACGGCTTTCCTGCTTTGGATAGACAATGAGGTTGCGGGACGCAATGGCACGGTTGGTAAAACACCGTCTGAAATGATCCCTCAATTCCTGCCTTACGCAACAAGTATCAGGCACTCCTCAACAACCATGGAGTTGGTACTCCAAGTCTCGAATTTCTATTACAGGAAGGGAGGGGTTTGGTATCCTATTGTTCTTGGCCTTGAACCTCAGATTCATAAAAAAAGAGATCGCTGGATCTTTCTTGAAGTTTTTTTACTGGGTTCCATCCTCATTATGGCCCTGTATCATTTGGGTTTGTACAGTCTTCGCAAAACAGACCAATCTCCACTTTATTTTGGCACGGTTTGTTTGCTCATTTCCGTAAGAATCCTCTGCACCGGTGAAAAAACCATATTTTTACTATTTCCTGATTTCAGTTGGGAACTCGCCTTGGAAATGGAATATATCAGTTTTTACTTCGGGCCTCCGTTTTTTTTAATGTATGTCAGAAGCCTTTATGAAAACGAAATTTCTGAGAAAATTCTATTTATGGCTCAGTGCCTGGGTGTCTTTTTTTCTCTTTTTGTGTTATTTACCAAATCGTCAATATACACGCATACCGCGATTCCCTATCAAGTTGTGGCTTTATCGTTTGTACTTTATATCCTCTACGGGCTGGTATTAGCGTCTGTACGAAAAAGAGAAGGCGCTCTATTAATATTAGGGGGAATGTTGTTTTTTTCCATTACCTTCGTCAATGATTTGCTGTATGTGAATTTAATCATTGCTACAGGTAATTTTTTCTCCTTAGGCTTGTTCGTTTTTATTTTTTCCCAGTCTTTTTTACTTTCGTTGCGTTTTTCAAAAGCTTTTGTCATGGTGGAAGATCTCTCAAAAAATCTTGAGAAAAAAGTAGAGCACCGTACGCACGAGTTGCAAACAGCTCAAAACCAATTACTTCAAATTAATCAAATCGCAAAGAAAGTCCACAGTACTCTTGATTTGGAAGCCGCCTCCAAGACCTTTATTACCGAGGTTGTCCCGTTGATTCGAAGCAAAGGTTCAGGTTCCGTTCTCCTTTACAATGAAGAAAAAAACACGCTGATGCTTCATTCAAGTTTTGGCTTGAATCCCAAGTACGTCAAAGAATTCGAATTGGAAGTGTCCCCTCAAACCTTATATTCTTATGAGGTTTTTGCCTCGAAACATTCCATGATTTTTGATTTGGATACGTTAAAGCCATTCCAGAATGAAGAGAGTTTGAAACTTCATTTAGGAAGACAATATGTTCAGCAGTTGATCAGTCCCTTGGTCTCCAATGAAAAAACCCTGGGCTTGGTAACCATTTCACAGTATGATCTCCAGGCACCTTATACCAGGCATGATCAACTGCTGTTGGATAATATCACCCTGGATCTTTCTCAACATTTTGCAAATGCCTCCTTATATGAGGAGACACAGGCCAAAGAACGGGAAATCACGCACATCAATGAAGTTGTAAAAACGGTTAACGCTTCGTTAGATTTAGATGAAACCATGCTGTCCATCGTGGCTTCTCTGCAAGACGTTTTTTTATTCGATCAAGTAGGAATTTTGCTGTTTGATGCGGACAAGCAAAATCTTGTGTTGAGTCGATGTTATGGCAGCGGTTTTAGCACCAAACAGGTAGAACAATTAAAAAACATCTTAATGCCGTTTCATGAGGATGTGAGTTTTATGGTGAAGGCCGCTCTTTCAAAAAAAGTGGTGTATCTTCCTGAAATAACAGCTGAGATTCTGGAAAACCTGTGGCCTGAAGATCAGAAAATCCACAACATATCCCAGTCCAAGTCGTATTTGTTTTGTCCTCTGGAAGTTCAAAAACAATTAATCGGGGTGATTAGCTTTGCCGATAGCCGAACCCCTTTTGTCTTAAGCGACTCACAACTGAAAAGAGTCGAACGCTATGTCAATCCGATCGCGACCGCAATCAACAATGCGCACCTTTATAACGAGTTGAAAACAACACAAGTGGAATTAGCGGAAAGCAAAAAAATTACTGAAATGACCGCTATTTTCGAAAAATTTGTGCCTAAACAGTTTTTAAGCAGAATTGCTCATGAGGGGTTGGTCAATCTCAAACTTGGAGACGCGGATGCGGATAATGTTACAATTTTGTTTTCAGACATCCGCTCTTTTACTTCTTTGGCGGAAACAATGACCCCTCAGGAATTGCTGCGTTTTCTCAATGCTTATACGCAAAAAATAAGTGAGCCTATTCATGCTTACAGAGGTTATATTGATAAATATATTGGGGATGCCATCATGGCTTTATTTGACATCCCTCAAGCAACAGACAACGTGGAAGCTGAAAACGCAATTTGCGCGGCGATTGAAATGCATGGTGTTTTGAAAGAATACAATACCTATCGAGCAAAAAGTGGATATCCCCCCATCAAGATGGGGATTGGCATTCACAGCGGACCTGTGATTTTTGGAACTGTTGGATCTCAAAACCGCATGGATACAACGGTCTTGGGGGATACGGTCAACGTGGCTTCTCGTTTGGAAGGACTCACCAAAACCTATGGGACCGATATTCTGGTCAGTTTTGAAACGTTGAACTTGTTACAAAACCTCTCATCCCTCAAATATCGTGAAGTCGATATGGTTCGTGTTTATGGAAAAAAAGAGCCCATAGGGATCTATGAAATTTTTAATCATGAACTGAAGGAAATACAAGACCTCAAAGCAGAATCCAGTCGCTACATTGGAAAAGGTCTGATTTGTAGAATCAACCGAGATTGGGAGCAGTGTATGAAGTTTTTCAAAAAAGCCTTGGACCTCTATCCTGAAGACAGGTTAGCTCTGTATCACCTCAACCAGTGTCGTGTCCTGAAATTCGCGAAGTTACCTGAGGATTGGGATGGCAGTGTCAATCTAACCCACAAGTGAGTTAGGGTGAATTGGAGAAGTTTTTATTTTTTTGATTTCTCCAGCACTTTTTTCACACTCTGTCTGAGCGTGTTGATCTTATAGGGTTTGGCAATAATATCGTCACAGCGCCATTCCTGGAGGTTTTCCTGGGTTACCAGATTTGAATATCCCGTGACCAGAATCATGGGGATGTCCGGTCGAAGGAATTTTATTCGCTCCATCAGTTGAGGGCCCGTCAACTGTGGCATGGAATAATCGGTGATCAGCAATTGAAAAGCTGCGGGATTCGCGTTAAAGGTCTCCCACGCTTTGAGGCTGTTGGTAAAACTGGTTACCTGATAACCCGAGTTTTCCAGGACGTTGGTTCCCATCATGTTGACCAAGCTTTCGTCATCAACTAACAAGATATGCCCCTTGCCGAAAAACTCCGGTTCTGTGGATGAAAACAGCTCTTCAGCCGGTATCACCGCAGGAAAGTAAACACGAAAAGTCGTTCCCATTTCTGGAACACTCTCTATTTCAATGTGTCCTCCATGCTGTTTGACGATACTATCGACGATGGAAAGCCCCAAACCGGTACCTCGTTCTCCTCCTCGTTCCTTGGTACTGAAGAAGGGTTCATAGATACGTTCCAGGGTTTGGTCAGTCATTCCACAGCCATTATCTTGAATACTCAGGCAAAGAAACGCCTCAGTGGAATCTTCTTGATTCGGATGGATTCGATGGTGTTGGAGCTCCTTCAGTTTAATCCTCAACTCGCCTTCTTGCCCCATGGCTTCAATCGCATTGGTGCATAAATTTAAGACCGCCTGATGGATTAGGGAGGGGTCCGCATAAATAGGCGAGAGTTCAGGATCAATCTCTCGGTGGATGCTGATATTCGGGGAAACTGACGCTTGAAGGACGGTTAAGACTTCGTCAACCAACTTTTCAAGCTGTACCGCTTCGGTGTGTTTTAGGGACGGATCACTGATGAGCAGGATTTTTTTAACCAAATCCTTCGCTCTGGTTGCTGATTCTGAAACATGCATGAGGTACTGGACCTCCTTACTGTCGGGATCAAGCTTTGTTTGAACGAGTTGAGCATAGCCCAGAATGGGAGTTAGGAGATTGTTGAAGTCATGAGCTATTCCACTGGCCAAGGTTCCAATCGCTTCCATTTTTTGGGATTGTCGAATCTGAACTTCCATGCGATCGCGTTCTGCTTCCACCCGTTTGTATTCAATAATTTCCTGTTGAAGTTGTTCGTTTAAAGCCATCAACTCATGTTTAGTTTGGCGTAATTGTTCTTCCATGCTTTTTCGTTCATGGATTTCTTCAGTAAGCTTGTCTCGTGATACGGTGATGGTTGCCAGATTTTGCGTCATTTGATCAAAGGCTCTGGAAAGTTCACCGAGCTCATTCTTTGTGGTTACAGCGAGTCTATGGTCTAAATCCCCATCGCCGACAATTTTTGCGCCATCTCGAAGTTTTTGAATAGGCTGGATGATACTTCTGCCAATCGAAAACAAGTTCGCCGTTATTATCAGAGCAATAAAAAGGACCATGGACAAAATAATCCAGCTACTGTTCTGTTGAAGTGTGATCACTTCCTGACGGTTTATTCTGTTCAATTGTTCCGCGCCTGTAACAACGTTTTGTGATTTTATCAACATTAGACCGGAAAACTGTTCCAGCAAAACCCTTGACTTGAATGTTTGCTGTTCTTCCCTTTTCTGGTTTTCCAAAATTTCAACAAGCATCGGAAAAATAGTTTTCATCTCATCATGATTACGTCTGATTTTATCAAGTAATTGGAGTTCTGCATCAGTCTTAAATTGTAATTTCCCGATTAATGTTGATAGCGAATCATGTCTTAAATTCCATTGAATCCGAGGTCGCTTGGCGGGGTTCAACAAGTATTCATAGGTTATAAGATTAAGTTCAAACGCGCTTTGAACGACTTCACCTACAAGGTCACCCTTTTTAAGGACCGAATTGATTTCGTTAAATTGAATGAATTTCATCAATCCTATCAACAGCAGTACGCTGAAGGTAAAGAGGATACTCACTTTGAATCTGGTTTTAATCAGCATTGGCGTTCCGTTTATTTGATGATGTTCATACTTTCAGGTTCTACTTCTTTAAGAGCGTCTGTGTCTACTCGACTTTGAACAATTTGCTCAATATTACTCCTGAATAAAATCAGAGACTTATAAAGTCGTATTAGAATTAATGATAGGTTTGGCCTGAAAAACGGGAAATAAT
>JBBCAX010000082.1:0-1701 GCA_051382335.1 Deltaproteobacteria bacterium TL4 | reverse complement strand
TGGATGTCTTTTTTTAGCTTCCTAATTCTATTAAAACAGGCCCGTTTTAGTTCATTTTCGGGTCTGGCAATTGGAGGATGGGTTCCCCCAAAGCTCTTCTAAGTTCGTCTAACCAATGCTGAGGTTCTTGTTTTTTGAACAGGCTTTTGGCGGAATTTCCAGCCCGTTTTCCTCGTTGAAAGATTTTATGATTGAGGTAAAATCGAATTAAGTTCAATCGGTTTTGATTGAGTTGCCCTCTACCGGAATCGAAAAATCGTCTTAAGCGAGAGTTCACATTTTCAACATAGGACGATGCCCGGATCACCGAATTGAGTAACCAAGTGGTTTGATTCCAAAGAGAGTTAAATATCGCTTCTCCCAAGTCTTCACTCAGAGCGGTTTTCCAGAAATTCATTTCATTAAATGCCGCTTTTTTAGTCTCTCCCTGGGTTTGCCAAGTGAGTTGAGAGGCAAAGTAAGCCTTTAGAAACGCTGCTTGATACAGTGGGTCATTGATCCAGGTTTTCAATTGAGTTTCCACTTCGGGAATGAATTGAAAATAGCGGACTAAATCAGGTAACTTCTTTTGAAAAAGAAGTACTTCTTTAGGTGTTTCACGCAAATGCAATTCTCTCACTAACTCCAAAGCACATTGGCAGTCTTCCAGAGCTTGGGTCTGGTATCGCAATTGGCCTGTTTGAGGATCAATCCATCGCAACGATTCTTCAATCCATTTGAGCAATATCTTGAATTGTTGATCATCATCAATCGCTTCTATAGCAGTTTCAGTAACGATGAGCAGACTCTCTAAAGCTGACTGGCGAGCCACAGGTTCCCAGAGTTCCTGGAGTTCCTTGTTCCACTTGGCCTCTTCTTGGATTAAGGTATCGACCCTTTGTCCCAAACGTTTGCGTAGAAGCTTTAAGGGACCCAAAGCATGCCAAGGATCTAATCCCCACTCACCGGAGTCTTTCTGGGTCGCCCCCAGACGAATCGGATGAGCTCCATCAGAAACAGTCCAGCACTCTTCATCGTCAGAACTCCCCAAGGAACTAAAAAGTGATTTCCAACTATCTTCTCCCCAATCCTCAGACTCCCGCAAGGCATGAACCCAAAGGCTTCTGGCATCAATGACCGCTAATTTAGCCTGTCCTAACGCAAATAATTCATCCGCGTTTAAACGCGGAGGACCCTCTTGGAAACAAAAGGGATCATAGCTCGGCAACAGGGAACCAAACCAATTAAGAATAAAACTGATTTTGCTAATCGATACCGACTCTCCCGTCAAAAGTTCTATACTTTGTTGAATGCCTTCTAAACTGCTTTCCGTTTCTAAATAAATGCTCAACACCTGCTCTTCGACACTCTGACACCTCGCTATATTTTTAGAAAGAGGCGTTTGAAAACTCAGTAACTTCAAGGCTTGCTGATAGACATCACGGCAACTATTATATAAAAACCAACGGCTCGTTTCTGCTTGACGAGCCAGCTCACTCACAAAACCATATTCACCTTCATGACACTCCATTTTTAATCCTAATTCTAAACGACTGGACAATGAGATACCATTTTTGATAAATTTCATGACGAGTCCTCCTTAAGTTGAGAAAGATTATTTGTTGTTTTGTCTCCTCTTTCTCTGGAGGACTCTTTGCTACTTTAGGTTGATTTTTTTTTGTTTTAATGGGTCAACCTGTTAGGTGGCCTGTAAAACATGCC
>JBBCAX010000081.1:0-1611 GCA_051382335.1 Deltaproteobacteria bacterium TL4 | reverse complement strand
GAATAGCGTCAGGTGAGGGAAGCTTCCAATGACTGCCATCGGCAAAGGTCAGTTGTTGATTTCTGTGTTCGTAATCCTGTAAAAACCAAGCCCGCAAAATGACTGAATCATCCACGCTGTAAAAAATCCGCAGTGAATCAATCTCCCGACTAAGACGAATGCTGTTTTTGTCAATGCCCGCGTCAAAAACCAATTCATCAAATATCAGTTGATGACTTGCAGCAAACGCTCCTCCGCCTTGAAAAACCTCAATCGTATCCTTACCATCACCTTTTTTGAAATAGAACCGGTTATGTCCGGTTCCCCCCGCCAGTTGGTCATTGCCCTGTCCCCCATACAGTTCGTCGTTGTCCCAGCCGCCATCCAGGTTATCATTTCCTTCACCGCCAATGAGCGTATCGTTACCAAAATTTCCATAAAGCGTGTCGTCCCCCTGACCCCCATCGAGCGTATCATCCCGAAACTGACCTTTGAGGATGTCATTACCATTCAAACCGAAAATGATATTATTTTTCTGACTCTGCTGGGAGGTGTACTGAGACGCGCCAACGTTTCCAGGATCAAAGGCTTCCAGGAGATCATCTCCCTGGGTTCCGGTTATTTCGCTTTGGGACCATGCCAAAGACGGATCACGGGTTAAAAGCAGCGCGTGGTAATTTTGAGGATTTTTAAACACATCACCAAGCTGAAGCGTCCGGTCTTTAAACACCACGCTTTCCACCTGGCGACTGATCAGCAATTGGTTTTGCTCATTGAGTTTGACCAGCAGTTGATCCCCAAAAACCCACAGGGTCACCTCAGCAAACTCAAGCTCGTCGATGAGTACCTGATCTGATCCTTCCCCCTTCAATTCCTGGATGATGTCGAGTCCACCGCCATAAATATACTGATCATCACCCTGACCACCCCGCTGTAAATCGTTGCCCAGACCACCAATCAGCGTATCATTGCCCTCACCCCCATCCAAAACATCGTCGCCTCCTTCCCCGAACAGACTGTCATCGCCTTCTTTCCCCTTCAAAATATCAGCGCCATCGCCGGTGAAAATAATGTTGTCCAAAGTGTTCCCAACGACATAGTTATCCTGGGCCAATTTCTCCTGAAGCAGATAAGCTTCCTGTTCTTTTTCAAAGCCTTTAAGACGGTCATTGGTTGCCGAGGTCAAATTCAAAGGATTGCTGATTTGACTATATGCGCTCAAAAAATAAGCGTTGGAAGCCTCCCGATACAAATTCTGAATATCCGTCGTAGAAGCCCCCCATTTTTCCTCACCCTCCGCCATCATTTCCGGTCCAGTCAAGGACACATCAGTCTCCTGAGACACAAGCTCAAAATTCAAATCCTGAAACTGATTAGTTGTTGACCCTTCCTGAAACAACGCGAATTGCAGCTTCGTTTTTTCAAAAGCCGATAAAAACGAAAGGTCATCATCACTCTTGACATAAACAGAAATCCTCTGCTCCAGCGACCCCCCCTGGTCCGATCAATGTCAGTAACTTAAGGATTTGACAAAGACAATGATTTTAAAAGCTACTTTTTTCCTGAAAATTTGATTGGAATAAAGATAACGTTTCGCTAGCAGAGCGTAAATAATACCGAAGACGAGCCCGT
>JBBCAX010000080.1:0-28762 GCA_051382335.1 Deltaproteobacteria bacterium TL4 | reverse complement strand
GTACATAGTCAGCTTTTATTTTTCGGGTTCGGTAGGCTGGGATTACATGCCCAGCTTTTGCGAACGTTGTTTTTATCGGGCACGTAGTCCCGATCTACCACAAATTTAAAGGCTGACAGTGTACTAGCACGTAGGCGAAAATCAGACGAGAACGGTCAGCATTGACGACAAAACCCTGACTCCAGGTGTAATCCACCACTTTCCGTGAACCCACCTTTTCCTCGCCTTTGGGAAGTTTGGCTCCAAAGGAACTTTGAAGCAGCACACTTGGGGAGGGTTTCCCCAGGAATCGAAGCGTTACAGTGGGGTTTGCCCAACCCGATACCTTTTTGACCTTGAGGTAAGGAGCCGTAGCGCCGAGGCTGATTTTCTCAGTGAGATTGAAAGAAAACGGGACAGCATAGACTTGAACTTCCTTGGCTTTGCTGGAAGGGGAATCCGCATCGGTTTTGAGCGACGTTTTGGATTCAGCGTCTGAGGCGGTTTTGGTTTTTGGGGGGGCTTTGCCATCGGCCGGAACTACGTGTCCGGCAACCTCAACGATCAGAAAAACGGGGCATGTAATCCCCGCCTACCAATGTCCCGCTTTTGTAAGAAAGTGGTAGAATTGCGATATGATCTCCCCATTTACCCGAAATGGAGAGAAAAGATGCAGCAATTTTATGAGAAGAAAATCGAAGAATTGATGAAAGCGACCTACGATAATTTTTCTGAACGAGATAAGCGTCGTTATGCAGCGATTGAGTCCGAAAAACTCCCCCATGGAGGAGTCAGTTATATTTGTAATATTCTAGGCTGTCATTCATCAACGCTTTACCGCGGTCTTGATGAACTAAAAGGGCGGATCCCTGAGGCAGAGCAAAGTCGTATTCGAAATCCTGGTGGAGGCAGAAAAAAGATTATTGAAACCACCGAGAATATCAATGTTTACCAAAGTGGAACTATACAGCAGTTCCCTTAAAAAACTGAGAAGTTCCTATGTTATTTTTTGAGCGTTCCTAAGGAATGAATCCGTGGTTTCAGGGAAGGCAAAAAAGAAATTGCTTTTCGGTCAGAACCGCATGCATGGTCACATCCCGGGGACCTACGGGAACGTTTTCAACAAGCTGAAAATCCGCGGAGAGTCCCAAGCGAAAAGCGGAGGTTGTGACAAGGAAACGATCATAAAAGCCTTTTCCCAGTCCAAGCCGCCCCCCTTGCCGATCAAAAGCAACGCCTGGCACAAGAATCAAATCGCACGCTGTAAGCTCAACCTCCTGGCGATTATGGGCATGAGGTTCTGCGATTCCGAAGGCTCCGGAGGTGAGTTGAGCAAAACTGCTGAGACCAGTGTGTCCCAGTTGCCCCTGATTCTTGACATAGGGAACAATCACTCTTTTGTTTTGCTGCCAACAATACTCGATAATAGCTCGCGTGGACGGCTCATCCGGCATGTTCAGGTAAGTATGGACACAATGTGCCTGCACAAATAGAGGCCATTGAAGCAATCTTGAAAAAATTTGACGTGAAATTTCTGTCCATTGTTCTTCAGAACAATGACGTCTTCGCTTCAGAACCTGCTGTCGAAGGGCGTGTTTATTTTCCATTGGAAACGACGTGACTCCGTTATTCAGGGTTAGTGAATACGACATCCCCTTTCAAAATTCTGGATTGATCTTGAGGGGCAACAACCCCCCAGGACTCTTCTTCGTAAACTTCTTGGACTTGCATTTGCCCTATCCGTTGATAGGATTCTGAATGCAGCGTACTTCCGTCTGGAAGGGGTTTAGCCTCAATGATTCTTCTGAAAATACCAAAACTTCTTTGGGGGTCAATGCCATATTTTTTTCCCAAACTGATACGTACATACGCATGTCGATTGCGCGATTCCAGGATAAAACCACGAACAGGAAATGAGGCCTGAACTTTATTTTTAAAGCTCTTCCACACTTCTCGCGAACGTGAAAGCGCGAAGTCAAAGGATTCCTCCATCACCGCACGCTGGGGGGCGATCTGATAAACACGGAAATAAACAAAAGCCGCCCAATCGCCCTTCCCCACTTTTGAAGCACTAGGGGTGAGGCTTAACATGGCAATGTACTTGACATTTAAATGTTTTCCCAGATTTACGGCAGCTTCCACAGAGTCAGGGTTGAAATTAAGAAATTCTGAAAATTCCAAAGTTCGCGTTACCCGCTGTTCAGGCGTAATCTGTAAATTACCAACTTCTTCCAAGGCAGACTGCGTAAAAGCCAGACTTAGGGCTTCGTGATAACGGGTGAGTTTCGCATGAGTTCGCACTGGACTGAACGCGATCACGTCTCGAGGAGGGATGAGCTCCTCGGGAGATGGAGGATTAGGAGCTTCCACTTGATCCTCAGGAAATATTTGAGCTTGTTGAAATGGGACAGGAGGAGGGGTGCACCCCATCCCAAACAATAAGTGGAGTACCACTCCCATTCGAATCCAGGTAGCCTGAGTCATCGTTCCCTTGCTTATGTGATGTGGATCTTCTCAAAACCTGAGTTCCTGGCTCTTTTGCGGAAAAAACATTCCGCAAAGAGCAAGGAAATTCACAGGGTTTCAGGACCTTAGTAACGATAGTGCGAAGGTTTATAGGGACCTTCAACGGGGACATTGATGTATTCCGCTTGCTCTGGGGAAAGAACATCCAGCGCAACACCGATTTTCTTCAGGTGCAGTCGTGCTACTTTCTCATCCAATATTTTAGGTAACATATAGATGCCGACCTTGTATTTTCCGGGATTGGTGTATAATTCAATCTGGGCCATCACCTGATTGGTAAAACTGTTGGACATGACAAAAGCGGGATGTCCTGTCGCACAACCTAAATTAACCAAGCGTCCTTCGGCCAGCACAATCAATCGTTTTCCGTTTGGCCAAACATATTGATCGACTTGAGGTTTGATATTGATTTTGGTGATCTTGCGGTCATTATTGAGAGAGGCAACATTAATCTCCAGGTCAAAATGCCCGATGTTACAAACAATCGCCTCACTTTTCATAGCATCCAGGTGCTCTCTGCGGATGATGTCACGATTTCCCGTTGTTGTAACGAAAATATCGCCTATTTTTGCCGCATCATCCATCTTCATGACCTGAAATCCTTCCATCGCGGCTTGTAAGGCGCAAATGGGGTCAATCTCCGTTATAATAACGCGGGCGCCTTGACCACGGAGTGATTGAGCACAGCCTTTTCCAACATCTCCATATCCTGCGACAATCCCCACTTTTCCCGCAATCATCACGTCTGTCGCACGTTTGATCCCGTCAAGCAGGGACTCTCGACAACCATAAAGGTTATCAAACTTACTCTTGGTGACGGAATCATTAACGTTAAAAGTTGGAATTTTGAGCTTTCCATTCTGGAGCATTCGCTCTAAACGATGGATTCCGGTGGTTGTTTCTTCAGAGCCACCTATGATTTTTTTCAACAACTTTGGATATTTCTCATGAACATAGACGGAAAGATCCGCTCCATCATCTAAAAGCATGTTCGGTCCTTGACCATCGGGCCAGTTCAAAGTCTGATCGATGCACCACCAATATTCAGCTTCGTTTTCCCCTTTCCAGGCAAACACAGGAACGCCTGTCGCGGCAATCGCTGCGGCAGCATCATCCTGAGTTGAAAAAATATTACAGGAACTCCAACGGACTTCCGCGCCTAAAGCAATCAGTGTCTCAATCAGTACGGCTGTTTCGATGGTCATGTGTAACGAGCCTGTAATCCTCGCACCTTTTAATGGTTGTTGACTCTTGTATTCTTCACGTACCGACATCAAGCCTGGCATTTCTGATTCAGCAATCGTAATTTTTTTCCTGCCTAATTCCGCTAAAGAAATATCCGCAACTTTATAATCTGGCATAGCGTTTCCCTTATGTGTTGTTAATCATCCCTGGCCTTTTGAAAAAAACACCCGTTTTTAACTCTTAAAGACCCGCATCAATTCCGCCCAAGACTTACAGCTTTTATCCAAAAATGCAACCTTAATCCTTGCATCAACATATGATGATATTAAAATATTGTACGTTTTTTAAAGGAGGTACTTGAATAATTTTGCTGTTCGATGTAGGGAATCATACAAATACACAAATTCATTCCAATAAGCATCCTAATAGCAGATAAGAGATAAACAAGCATGTCATTGCACATTATTCGCTGGTTGGTTGTAACATTTCTTGTATTCTTCATTTTTTTCTTTGTTTCGGAAGATTGGTTTAAAAAACAGGTAGATGTTGCGCATATCCCCATTACAGATTTGGAACAGCTTAACGTTTTAGCCCAGAAGGTAGGGACGCTTCTCGAGCAGCCAGAGTCTGTCAAGAATGGGGAAATTCAACAATTGATCGATCAAGAAGCTCATGGGCCATTTCATCTGCTCTATTTGGATTGGCAGGTAAAACTGGTCAAAACAGGAACGAAACCCCCTCAATTTCAACATAAGTTTTTTGAATGGGTTAATGAGTCGGAAGTTCATCTGACTATTCCCGTAGGAATTAACCGAGTCAAAGGGTTATTGGTGGCGACCCGTTCTATACCGGAGAAATCAGTAACTAACCCCTACGTGACACGAGCTGTTTTCAGTGCAGGGATTACAGCGTTTGTGTTATCTTTTTTGATGTGGCTTAAAACTCGTAAACTGACACTTCCCATTGATGAATTGTGTCAGCAGTTTACCCGTTATCGGCGTGAGCATGAAACGACCGATATTCGGTTACCCGAAACGCAGAAATATCAAACCGATCTTGAACGACGAGTTGCCATTTTACGAGAATTATGGATAAAGTTTCAATCAACCCAAGATCAGTTGGCAACTAAAGTTCGGGAATTGGAAGAGTCTAAAGCTCAGCTTGAAAAAACGATTCATGACCTTGAATTGGCGAAGGAACAGGAACAGCGATTGGTAGAATTAGGCTATGCGTTGGCGGAGTTTGGGCATGACATTGGTAATGCCAACGGCTCAATCATGACCTATATCACGTTGATCCTTCAGGTACTTGACAAAGATCGAGTCGATATGATGGATGTTGCCCGGTCTTTAATATTCATTCGTCGAATCAAAATTTCCTCGGTTGCCATCAGCGGCTTAACCAGCGATTTATTGGAATTTGCCAAAGGTAAGACGGTATTAAGAAAAGAGGTTCAACATTTGGATTCCTTTATCTCACAGTTGGAAGCCCATACCGGATTTGCCGCAGATGTTCCGATTGAGTTTCAAACCACCAATCCCCATCTTCAATTTTGCGCTGATGGCGGCAAATTGCTCAGGGTGATTGTCAACCTTGTAAAGAACGCATGGGAAAAATTGGAAGATGAAGATAATGGCTGCATTGATATCAGCTTTGACTCTTACGAGGGCGACGGTCTGATCATTCAGGTTCAAGATAATGGCAGTCCCATCCCCGAAGATTTAGCACCCCGCTTGTTTCAGTCATTTAAATCACAAGGTAAAGAAACCGGGACAGGGTTGGGTTTGGCCATCTGTAAAAAAATTGTTGAAGCGCATCAGGGAACCATCAATGCGGAGAATCTTGGAAATGGGCAAGGGGTAAAATTCGTCATCGCTCTTCCTCATTGCGTGTCTATTAATACCAGGTCCAGGTAAAGAGTCGGTTCTCTTGTTTTATTAGTGTTAAATCAAACGAAATCATTTCTTAACTTCCTTGTTGAGTAGAGAATATGCCGGTAGATCTCAATATGCATGTGTTAGTCGTTGACGATTTTGCTCAGATGAGGCGGATTATGATCAAACTTTTACGTGACATCGGATTTACGCGTTTTACTGAAGCGGAGGATGGAGTCGCCGCAATCACCAAACTCAAATTACATCAAGATGATAATAAGTTTGGCTTGGTTCTCCTGGACTGGAACATGCCGAAGATGCATGGCATCGAGGTTGTGACCATCATGAAGCATTCCCCTAAATTAAAAGATATTCCGGTCCTCATGGTGACCGCCGAAGCAAAAGAAGAAAATGTCAGAGCAGCCATGAAGGCCGGTGTTGACAAGTTCATGCTAAAGCCCTTCAACGCGAAACAACTCTCGGAAAAAATCAATCAGTTATTTGAAGAACACGCCGCGGCGGCCGCTGAATGTGTCGCTGCTGAGCAAAAGGCCAAGCAAGAAAACAGTGTAAAAACCAATCCCAAACAGGTAGAAAACAACGCAAAAACATTAACCGCGTTATCTGAAAAAAAATTAGGGAAAATTTAACAAAAAGGACAGCCACAATTTTCCTCCCACCGCTCCTCGAAACACGTTCTAAGTCAAGCTTTCAATCCCCGTAACTCATTCAACAACGCTTGCAACGGGTGTTTGGGCGCAAACCCCTCGAAGCGAGCTACTTGGGAGCGACATGAATAGCCGGAAGCCAGAAGATAAGCCCGTGAATTTTCTTTGTTTGAAATATGAGGTTTCCAGCTCAATTCATAAATGCCCTGAGATTCTTGAACATGAATGCTTTCGTGTCCATACGTTCCTGCCATGCCACAACAACCGGCTGGAAGCAGTGTGAGTTGAATTCCAAAATTTTTAAACAGCGCCACCCATTGTTCCTGAGAGGCCAAGGCCCCGGTTTTCTCCATGCAGTGTCCCAGCAATTTGTAAGAGCCTGAGGGTGCTTTGATTTTTAATCGCTGGATTTGTTTTTCCTGGGTGAGCAACCATTCTTGAAGCAAATGAACCTGAAAATTGAGGGGCTTGCCCAGCACCTTGGGATACTCATCCCGATACGTCAAGACCACACTTGGATCAATTCCCATCATCGGAATTTCCAAGGTCCCCAACTGTTCCAACCAGGATGCGTTTTTCTGTGCGATTTTATGAAACAACGTCATAAAACCCTTGATGTGCGAGGGTTTGCCATTAGGATAAAAAGGCGGCACCAGGACTTGATATCCCAAGAGAGTCAAGAGATCATAAACATCAAAAACCACATGCGTTTCATAAAAAGAGGTAAATGCATCCTGAAGGAGCAAAACATGATTTTGTTTTGCTTGCGGAGATAAATTTCGCAATTGGTTGAAATCAAAACGAGTCGCACCACGCATTTTCAATCCCTGCTCCATCGGTAAGGGGCTGAACAAAGGGGCATGCGTAAATCCAATTATTTTTGACAGGAGGCTTTGAGTCAAAGGAAAGGTTAAGAGGGCATTGGCAATCCGTGGAATACGGGAAAACCACTTGCCGGTGTGCTCGACCGTTGCGACAAAATAGTCTTTCAAGGGACGCAAGTAACGAGTGTGATACCGTTCTAAAAAACGTGCTCTAAAATCGGGAACATCCACATGAATGGGGCACTGAGCCGCACAGGCTTTGCACGCCAAACACCCCATCATCGCCTCATAGACTTCATTGGAAAAATCATAAACCCCTCTGCGTTTACCTAAATTATTGCCAATTTTAAAGAACCCTTGCGTGATCTTCCAGCGTTTGTTCACCAGCGGACTCTGAGAGGCCAGGGACAGTTGCCGTACCCATTCCCGGAGCATTCCCGCCCGTCCTTTAGGAGAGTGAAGCCGATCTCTGGTTATTTTTGAGGAAGGACACATGACGGTGTTGGGGTGATAATCAAAACAGGCACCATTGCCATTGCAATTGAGTGCGGTGTGATAAGATTTTTGCAAGCCAGAAAGAATTTGGCGATCAAAATGACCCCGTAAGGGAGATTCGAGAGAAACCACCAGATCTTGCATGGAAAAAGGCGAAGCAATTTTCCCGGGATTTAATTTATTAGCGGGATCAAAAGCTTCTTTAATTCGACGTAAATCCTGATAGAGTTCCTTTCCAAAAAATTGGGGAGTATACTCACTCCGGAATCCTTTTCCATGTTCGGCCCACATCACGCCTCCGTACTTAAGCACCAAAGCAACCACCTTATCCGACAATTCCCTGATCAAGGCTTCATCGTTAAGGTCTTTGAGATCCAGGGCTGGACGAACATGCAGACAACCAACGTCAACATGTCCAAACATTCCATATTCCAGGCCATAGCCGTCCAATAACGTGCGAAACTCCTGAATATAGGCGGCTAAATGTTTGGGGGGGACTGCCGTATCTTCAACAAAGGGAAGGGGTTTTCGATTTCCCTGAGTATTTCCCAAAAGACCTACTCCCTTTTTTCTTAATTCCCAAAGAGCGGTGATATCCTCCGGTTTCTGTGCTAAAGAATACCCTATCGCCTGTTTGGGAAACGCTTTATTCGTTTCAAGGGATTGGCAGAGGGTCTGAACTTGCTGATTTATGAGCCGGGCCTCATTTCCTGAAAATTCAACCAAATTAATCGCACGTGGGGGTTTTTCCCCTTCGGCTTGTATCCATTTTTTGACTTTGGGGTAGATTTCATCACCTTTGGCTAAGTCCAAAATATGCTCATCAATCGTTTCAATCGCAGTCGGATCCGTTTCCACCAACACTTCTGCCGCCTGGAGTGCGTCCTCAAAGGAGTCATACTTCACAACGACCAGTTGTTTATATTGGGGCAGGGGAGTGAGTTTCAGACGGGCTTCTGTGACAAAAGCAAGGGTTCCTTCGGATCCGGACAGAATATAGTTCAGATTGAACTGACCAGGGGTTTCATACACTTTTGCCAAGTTATACCCTGTCATAAACCGACTCATTTGGGGGAAGGTCTTTTTAATCAACGACTTTTTTTTAGTAACAATCTCATCGACTTGTCTGTGGATCTGACCCACTCTGTCGTGTCTTTTTTTGAGTGCTTTAAGCTCACTTTTCTCAAGAGGTTTTGATTCCCAAAAATCGCCATTCGCCAGGACACAGGAAAGTTGAAGGATATGATTGCTGGTTTTTCCATAAACACGGGATCCCTGTCCACACGCATCGGTGTTGATCATCCCTCCCAAGGTTGCCCGGTTACTGGGAGACAAATTGGGAGCGAAAAAGACACCATGGCGTTTTAGTTCATCATTCAACTGGTCTAAAACCACACCAGGCTCAACGCGCACCCAGCCTTCCTTCACGTTTATTTCTAAAATTCGGTTCATGTACTTGGAACAGTCCACAATAATTCCGGTGGATAAGGACTGTCCATTCGTTCCTGTTCCCCCGCCTCTCGGAGAGAAGGTGATTTTTTGATAGGCCTCCATATTGGCCAAACATAGCAGTTCCATGATATCATCCCTGTTTTTAGGATAGAGCACCACTTCAGGCAGAATTTGATAAATACTGTTGTCTGTTGCTGCCAGCAAACGTGTCCCATAATCGACCTTGATTTCTCCAGAAAACGGACGATGCTTTAAATGTTTGATAAAGTTTGCATAGATTTGCTGGGTAGGTTCTGAAAGATTTAAACGCGGAATCATTGGCTTTTTCCTATTCATGAATGGAGGTGAATTTCAATATGCTGTCTTTACTTCATTATAGTATCATTCATACATGGTGTCTCCCTTTTACTGATATTTTTTTACTCGGGAGTTATCAATCGCACTGGTTCATGCCCATAAAACCAATAGTTTCTGAATCCTTCATAACAAAAATAACCCGTTCTCAAAACATAAATTTCATGAGGACTGAGCTTTTTTGACAAGAGCCGTCTGGATTAGGGTTCCCCTACGTTCAGGCCCCGATAGAAAAAATGTTAACAATCTGATGATTATTGTTGGCAATTGCGCGTTATCCTTGTATAGATCGGGAGAGGAGGGTAAAAACATCAGGAACTCTCTTTTATATAATTCTGAAGTCACTGGACTTCTAACTCAAATTTTCTTTTTACGGAGAAAGATTATGGCTGTTGAAATTAGAGAACTCAAGGATTTGGTTCAAGAAGCGATTGATAAAGGTGCGACCACAGTTGAAGAAGTTCACAAAAAAATCGCAGGCATGCCTTTTGATATGTTAGCTAAAATTGGTCCGATTCAGACACAAGTCGGTCAAGCAAGAGAAATTCATGATCAAACCATTGGTACGATTTATGAGACGATTCGCGCTATAAACCAAAAAGCTGGCGAATTGGCAGAAGAAATACTGAATAAAATCCAACCCAAAAGTCAACCCAAAAGCCAACCCAAAAAATAACACACTCTCTGAGAAAAGTTGGACCTTCAACCAAGTTCCAACTTTTTTCCTCCGGAAACCTTGCGGTGACTCAAAGGGCCGCCGCACGTTAAAATTTCTGCCAGCTAGATCCCTTCCTCTATAATCGTTTCTTTGGTTGTCTCGCTGATGAGCATTGTTCCTTCTGTAATTTTCTGTTTTTTCCATGTTCCTTTCGCAAACCAACTGACGGAGATGATTGCCGCGATAATATTGGCGATGGGAAAGGCCATCCAAAGGCCGACTTCAGCCAAAGGCGTATGCATTGAAAGAAAGTAAGCCAAAGGAAATCTCAAGACCCATAATGAAAAAACGGACAACACCATGGAAATCAGGGTACTTCCCGATCCCATAAAAGCACCGTTCAACGCCATTTGCATCCCTATAAATCCAAAACTTAAAGACATGATCTTGATGTATAAAGCGCTGGCTTGGATGGTTTCTAATTCTCCGGGAATAAAAAACGCGGAGAGTTGCTCTGCCAATAAGAACGTGATCAGGCCAACTATTGTTAAAAGAATAAAACCAAAGAGTGCGCTTAATTTTGCGATTTCTTCTGCGCGATTCATTTTGCCTGCACCTATATTTTGTCCTACCAGTGTTGAAGTCGCCATCGATAATCCCAAGGCAGGCACGATCACAAACATCAAAATCCTGAGGCCAATACCATAAGCAGCCAAAGCGAGCGTGCCAAACCTCCCGACCAGAACCGTCATAATGGCCATGCCAAGAGCTCTTGTCGATTGTTCAATAGAAGCCGGATATCCTATCTTGAACATTTTTTTTATCAACGGGAGATCCGGTTTTAAATCATTTAAATGTAATTGTAATTGATGTTTTCCCCTGATCAAGATGACTAAGCCAATTAGAGAGGAGACCCCTTGTGTCCCAATCGTGGCAATGGCCGCTCCGGGCACACCAAGGGCGGGAATAAATCCGTAACCAAAAATAAACAAGGGATCTAAAATTAAATTTAATAAAACTGTTCCAAAAACAATATACATCGGCGTCTTCACATCACCGACACCTCGCATTAATGATTGAAAAACCATATAGGTAAACGTGAAAGTCATGCCAATAAAAGTAATTCTCATGTAGGAAACCGCCATCGAAAAAACATGGGGTTCCGCACCCATTAAACCTGTGAAAAAGGGAGAAAACCCGTAGCCAATAATGGTAAGCATGAAGGAAATAAATACAGCCATTACGATGGTCTGGGACGTGATATGATTGATCGTCTTTCTGTCATCCTTTCCCTTATACTGCGCGACAAAAATGGTGCCAGCGATGGTCAACCCGCCCCCCAGGGAAATGATCAGCACCGTGATTGGAAAACTGAGGGAAATCGCCGCGACGGCAGAGGTTCCGAGTCTCCCAACCCAAAAGGTATCTGTTAATTGATAGGCGGTCTGCAAGATATTTGCGAAGATGATGGGTACGGATAAGGTTACCAAGGATTTGAGAATGGAACCTTCGGTTAAGTTGTTTGTTTTTTTCATGTTCATTGTCACATTGATATTGAGGGATCTACAGTAGAACGCCGTAAGAAAATCAGGCTTTTCGACTCAAGCCAAGAATTCGTGTAAGGCTTGTTTTTACCTCGTCTAAAGCGGAGTAAAGTACCGGAACCACAAATAGCGTCAGTAGGGTCGCAACCGATAAACCATAGATAATCGCTAAAGCCATGGGTTTCCAAAAAGTACTGCTTTCCGCGCCAAAAATAATAATAGGCCAGCGATAGAAACTGATATCCATTCCCATGGCGACAGGAACCAAGCCCAAAACAGTGGTAATCGCGGTCAACAGCACAGGACGCATGCGTGCCATTCCAGACAAGATGATCGCTTCATCCCGAGGAATCCCTCTTTTTCTGAGTTGTTCAATAAAATCAATGAGGACAATGGCATTGTTAACCACAATTCCCGCCAGAGAAACCGTCCCGATGCCTGCCATCATGACACTGAACGCGCAATCATGGATGATCAGTCCCAAAAAAACACCCATCAACGAAAGGATGACAGAACTGAGGATAATTGAAGGCGTGAGTAAGGAGTTGAATTGGGTGGTCAAAATAATAAAAATCAAAAAGATCGCAATAAAAAAACTTTGAAATAGGAATCGTTGGGATTCATTCATATCCTGGCTTTCTCCTGTAAAACTCAGCGAGTAGTTTTTGGGGACAGGGAAATCCGCCAAAATTTGTCTCACGTTATTAAGGACCACAGGACCCGGGAGTCCTTCAGCTTCAGCGGTCACCGTTAAAACCCGATCCAGTTCTACATGTCTGATGGAACCGTAAGAGGGGCCGGTTGTGATTTTCGCCAGTTCACTTAAAGGCACGGATTTGCCACTTGGCGTAAACACAAAAAGGGATTCCAGATCTTGCATATTCTCACGAAAAGCTTCATCCAGTTGGACAATAATATCATATTCCTCTTTACCATCACGAAAGACCGAAACTTTGCGTCCATTAAACGCTGTCCGAACGGTGAGCGCCAAGTCTATCGCTCTTAACCCCAGTCTGCCCGCTTTTTCCCGATCAATTTCAACTCGAATTTCGGGACGACTTTGATCGAAGTCATCTCGGAGATCCACCAACCCGTGAGTATCTTTAATTTTTTGTTTAATCGATTCCGCTAATTCTTTCATCACGCCAAAATCATTCCCTCTGATTTCAATATTAACGGGAGGTTTTTTCGGGGGTCCCATCTGTTGTTTCGTGATTCTGACGTTGGCTCCGGTAATGGTATTCAATCGTTTGCGAATAGCCACAATCACATCGGAAGGATGCATTTTCCAATTTTGCCAATCAGGAAACTCCAGAACTATATGACTGAGAAACGAAGTTGAGGAACCTGCGTCTTGTGCGCCAAAACCTCTCCTTTGTCCCACATTGGCAACCATGGCGTTAATACTGTCTGCCGAAGGTTTGACAAAGCCTTCAACCTGAGAGACAATGGAATCAGAAAATTCCAGAGTACTTCCAAGCGGAGCCGTAATATCAATCACCGCATCTCTGGGCTCCGTTACAGGGAAAAATTCAACACCTCTTCGTTTCAGGGTTGTACTTGCGTAGAGTCCCATAATGCCAAAAAACAAGATAACCGTCATCATCAGTGTGGTGACTCTAAAATTCAAACATCCGCCTATCAGGGTACGATAAAAACCCAATAATTTCGAACGTTCCAGTAATTGCAACTCATCGCTATTATCAAGGACTGTTCGTGGGATTTTAATCATGGTGGAGCAAAAAACAGGATTAATCAGCAAACCCACAATCAAAGAGCAACTGAGGGCAATGATCAATGTTTTCGGCAGAAAGGCCATAAATTCCCCGACAATTCCCGGCATACTCAACAACGGAGCAAAGGCGGCGAGTGTCGTTAGCGTTGAGGTGGTGATGGGAATAGAAACTTCGGAAATACCAATAGTTGCCGCTTCTAGCCTGGATTTACCTGATTGGATGTGTCGATAAATATTCTCAACAACCACAATCGCGTTATCCACAAGCATCCCCAACGACAGGATGAGACTGAATAAGACCATCATGTTTAAGGTGAATCCCATCCAATCCAAAATCAACATACACATTAAAAACGATAAGGGAATCGCCGTCGCAACAAAGAAAGCGTTTCGGAATCCCATCACAATCAAGAGCACCACCAATACCAACGTAAATCCTGTGTAAATGTTGTTTTCCAAATCACTAATGAGTTGTTTGATCCATACCCCTTCATCTGAAAGAATTTTGAAGCGGATATGATTACCGTATTTTTTCCCCTGTTCATCCACCAAACGATAAATTTTCTCTTGAATTTCCAAAAGATTGGAACCACTGCGTTTCATGACATTCAAGGATACTGACTCTTGAGTATCCAAACGGGAACGGCTGTTGAGTTCTTTGAATCCATAAACCACTCTGGCAACGTCCTTGACCAATACAGGGACTTGTCCTGGAGAGCTCACCAAGGCATTTTCAACACCTTCAGGTTCCTGAAATTCGCCTAGAATGCGAATTAAATATTTGGTAGGTCCCAACGTCAGGGTTCCGCCTGGCAGTGTTGTGTTTTCCTTTTCAATAGCACTGGTTAACTGGTTGATACTGAGATTGTAATGCCGTAATTTTTCCGGATTCACATAAACTCTAATCTCATGTTCTAAGCCCCCCACTCTGCGGACTTCTAAAATACCTGGAAGGGCCTCAATTAAATCCTTTAATTCTTCCGCACCCTCTTTCAAGCGTAAAAGACCAATATCTCCAGAAAGATTGATTAACATCATGGGCCGTTCAGAGAGTTTGATTTCACTGACTATCGGCTCTTCTGCTTCTTCGGGAAGCTCGGGTTTGACTTTATCCAAGGCTTCTTTAACTTTGGTTCTCGCGTCACTGACATTAAAATCGGGGGTAAATTCCAAAGTAATCGTGCAGACACTTTCCGCAGAGGTTGATTTCATACTTTTCATGTGCTCAATTCCTTGGAGCTCCACTTCGATTTTTCTCGTAATCAAGGACTCAACATCCTCAGGAGAGGCTCCAGGAAAAGGCACAGCGACAATCAGTAAGGGAATTTGAATTTCAGGACTCGATTCCCTTGGCAGACCTTTATATGAAATGGCCCCAAGGATAATAATCATGATCGTAAACAAATAGATGGACGCAGGATTTTTTATGGCAATCAGACTAATTTTCATTCAATTCCTATTGAAGATATGCTTTGAAGGTAAAGACTCAGTCGCAGATTTTACCAGATAAACGCGGATTTTTTTATCGGCGTTTATCGGCGGTTGAATAGTTTCTAATTTAATGGTTGCTGGATGGTGTCGCGGATCTGGACTTGTTCGTTATGATTGAGTTCTTGCTGTCCTTTGACGACGATAGAATCTCCCGTTTTCAAGCCTGAAATAACGCGAACGTAGCCTTGATAACTTTCCGCAATTTTAATCGGGCGCTCTTCAACAAGATCTTTATGAACAAGAAAAACAGCTCTTTCTGTTTCTTTTTCTAAAACCGCATAGCGTGGGATCACCACCTGATTTTCGTACGTATTTAATCGAATATTAACTTTCGCCAACATCCCAGACCTTAAATCACCTTTAGGATTTGGAATACGAACTTCAACGGGAAAACCTCGATTGCCTGAGTCAGCTTCAATCCCAAGTTTGTCAATTCTCCCTGATAGTTCGAGATGCTGGAGAACATACAACTCGACTTCAACTTTTTGTCCTACTTTTAAAAAAATGATATCTTGTTCCGGAACAAAGATCACAATTTTCAAGGGATCAATGTTTAGAATTTCCGCAATTATTTGTCCTTTATTGACAAACTCGCCTTTTTCAACAGCTTTTAGTTTTACAATTCCAGAAAGCGGTGAGTGTAACACCGATTTGGCCAAAGTAATTTTTGCCAGTTTCAAGCGATGTTTGGCAGTTTGCAATTGATAGTAAACCTGATCGCGTTGGGAGAGGGGAATGAGTTTTTTTTCAAATAATTGAAGATCCCGCTGGTAGTTGATTTGCGCGATTTCAAAATCCGATTCAGCCAACTCAAGACGCACGGTGTTTTCCTCTGTCGAAATATTAACCAAGCCTTGATCCTGAGTCACAGGAAAGGATTCTTCAAAATTAACACGTTCAATCACACCTTCACTTTCAGAGCGCAAGATCACGCGGTTGCTTGGAGACAACTCTCCTACATAGCTTTTGCGAACCTCCATTTTCTGTGGTGTCAATACCATTATTTCCACATTGGTCTTGCTGATTTCCGACTTTGATTCCACCTCCTTCTGAGGTTCCTGGGGGCTTTCAGCATGACTCCCCAAGGTCTTTTCTTCTGAGGGCTTACAACCAACCGGGAGGGTCCCCAAGCTGATTAAAACCAAACCTATGAGGCCTGTCAGACATCGTTTGTTTTGAGTTAACTTTCTTTTTTTCATAAAGCCTATCCTTTTCTCCCTTACCTTGGTGAATGCGCCAGTTGATAATTACCCTTGGAATTTTTTACGGAGCGCCAATATATTAATTTTTAAGTGTGAGTTTCAACAACAGAAGTAACTATCGTTTCAGTTTTCACTTTGGAGGAATTGCCCCCTGAACCCCTGCCCCTTGAAGATACAGTTCCACGATCATTTCAGCGGTTGATTGATCCAAGGGAATCTCTGGCCTGATCAAAAATCCCATCACCTGGAACATCATCAAACCATAAATCGCGGTTGTCATCTGTAGACTATTCATCTTTCTGAGATCCCCTGATTCAATCCCTTCCTGAATAAGACTATGAACAATGGCAAAATTGCGCTCTGCTTTTTCCCGATGAGTGACATCCTTGGGAATCATTTCAGGGGAGGCGAATGCGGTAATAAACGTAATCCGAGATAAAGCGACATTGTTCCTGGTGAAATTAAACACCGCCTGGAGTACCCCAATCAGTCTTTCTTTCCATTCGGCTTTTTGGTCAACAGCTTGTTTCATGGCGTGATAGGTCTTCTCAATGGCCAAATCTACCACCCCCTGATACAAACCCACCTTGCTATTAAAATAATAATAGATCATAGGTTTCGTGACACTCGATCTTGATGCAATATCATTGACGGAGGTGCCATCAAACCCTCTGTTGGCAAACAGCTCAATGGCAATGGATAAAATCTCTTCCTTCACGGTAGGATCTGTTTTTTTCATAAAAGCCTCTTTGTAGGTTACCTAGTGGTAAGTAGTTTCTACCTGAATATTTTTGATTGTCAATTCGTAATTAGTGTTTGAACGGAACGTGTCTCATGTCAGTATTTGTGACAGTTAGAAGCGATTTATCACAAGCGAAGATTTGGCGGTACGGACTTCGAAGGGGTTTCGTTCCTTGCATCCTGGCACCTTGCGTTAACTAAAGAAAAGGTGACTATTCTAAAATTGTAAACCACTAAAAAAGGGGTTGACTTTCAACACAGTCTCTACTTTTCTGTATTTTTGAAAGGTGCCGAATAAAGACATCCTGAATATTTTGAGTGAAATGTATTTGAATCTGAAGTTTGATGTGTCATAGTGAAATGTAAAAGCATATCCTCTCCTTTTTTAGAGGAATCTGATGTCAAATTTCAATCCAGCACTCGTGAGCATCAAGACAGAAAGGTATAAAATGATGGCATTCATCAAAGAAATAAGTATCGTAGCGGTGTTTACCATGGCAATTGTTGTTTGGGGAATGATTCGATACTATCGGGAAAAAATGGAGATTGAGTCCTCAAAACCAGGAGAAGAATCGGAATGTGGAGGGTGCCAGGCAAAACAAAAAGAAAATTGTCAGGACAGTGGGTGCCCCTCTAAAACGTCATCTGTTTAAGCTCGGTATTGGTTGCGGAATCACAGGACAAAGTAAAGCTGAAGCGGGCGCTTTACACTGAACGACGAGTCCACTCAAGAAATACTTTGATCAAAAGTATAATCCACGGTGTTGCATGTAAAAACAAATCAAACCAATCCAGAGGGCGGATCAAGGTTCCTCTGAACAACATTTGCAGTTTTTCCCAAAGATGAGGTGGAGTAAACGGCGCTAATCCTAACGTCAAGCACAACAGAATCGCAACATTCCAAGGTAGGTTAATAATCCAATCGAATAGTTTTTCCATAGTTTTATTGAAATGAGTGTGATAGATGAACAACTGAGACTTATATCAGGAAAACCGAAGAGAATAAAGAAAAGACTTTTCTTCAAAGCAAGATTTTGTTTTATGGGTATTATCGATTGATGACGTTTCATCCTTTTGCTCGAGAGTAAGTAATGCTGGTTTCTGTAAATATTATCCTCATTTTGATTGTGATCGCGTTGGCCGTATTTTTTCACAAATATGTTTCTCAAACGTCTGAGTATGCAAAAGAGTTAGAAAAAGATTTTCAAGAGTTGCGAAAAAGAATGAAATTAGAGGACAAAGACGTACCTCTCTTACCTCCCCGAAAACTGGAGTTACGTTTAGTTATTGAAATTCTGGACCCGATTGCGGTTGCAAAAAATCATCACATTGCGGCACATCTGGTCTCCGGCTTGGCTCCAGCAATGATCACCAAGGAAGTCTATCGACAGGCACAAAAAGAATCTATTCGCCTGATGGAAGAACGAGGCGTTGACGCTAAAGTACGAATCACCACTGTTTGATTTAAAGAGAAAAAATATGAATTGGGATAGGTTACTGCTGCTGTTGCTGTTGCTGTTTTTAGGGTTGCTTCTGAAATTAAGACATGAGCTCGCACAACGCTTTTTGGGGTTATTGGAAATCAAACGAATGCTCACTTCAACTTCTCAAAAACAAAAAGACGAAGACTATAAAAAAATGGAAAATAATGAAAAGCAGCTTATGGCCCATAAGGGGCTTTCAATGGTTGAAAGTGTACACAAGACCCTTTCTGGTGTGACCTTTGGTCTTTTAGACAGCATGGATTCGACTCGAGATACTTCTAAGGTTGTCAAAGACATTCATGACGCGACAGCCGTCAATCTCTACCACGGAATACGTACCTTCAGTAACGTATTGATTGATGTCGCTTCAGATATCATGAAATCTGATATGGAGAAATCCACAACGAGGAGAGTTCCACCCCAGGCTCAAAAAGAGGCCTCCATGGAAAAGTCGACATCAGGGAAAGTTTCGCCACCCCCCAATCAGAAAAAATCCTCGAAATAAGGGGCAAATCCCCGTTCGCCTCTTCTCCCTCGAACGTCTGAAGACCACAACGAATCAAATTCAGCTAAAATACAATTGATCTTGCATCCTTTCCTGATTCTTAATAGTATGGGCACTCGATGAATTTACTAAAAATTATAAAACCCACACGATAGGAAAAAAATGACAAAAATATATGATGATAACAGTCTTAGTATTGGCAATACTCCGCTTATCAAACTCAGCCGAATCTCTGAGGCTACCATCTACGCCAAGATTGAAAGCCGTAACCCTGCAAATTCCGTTAAATGCCGAATTGGCGCAAACATGATCTGGGATGCGGAAAAAACCGGGAAATTAAAACCGGGGATGGAACTGGTGGAACCCACAAGTGGTAATACCGGGATAGCCCTGGCTTTTGTCGCCGCGGCCAAAGGCTATGCCATTACCCTCACCATGCCTCAGACCATGAGTTTGGAACGCCGTAAATTGATGAAAGCCTTGGGCGCAAATTTAATCCTCACCGAGGGAGCAAAGGGCATGACCGGCGCGATTGAAAAAGCAAAGGAGCTTGCTAAAAGTAAGCCCGAAAAATACCTGCTGCTGCAACAATTTGAAAATCCGGCTAACCCTGAAATTCACGAAAAGACCACAGGTCCAGAGATCTGGAATGATACCGACGGAACGATTGATGTGTTCGTCAGCGGCGTTGGTACCGGTGGGACCCTCACAGGCGTTTCCCGGTACATAAAAAACACACAGCATAAACAGATCACCTCTGTCGCGGTGGAACCCGTTGCCTCACCCCAAATCAAATGTGCTCTGGAGGGCTTGGAACCCAAACATGGCCCCCACAAAATCCAGGGAATTGGCGCAGGCTTTATCCCCAAAAATCTGGATCTGGCAATGGTGGATCAAACAGAACAAATCAGTGACGAGGAAGCGCTGGAATACGCACATAAACTGATGAAGGAACAAGGCATTCTGGCCGGAATTTCCAGTGGTGCCGCGGTTGCTGCCGCAGTGAGGGTCTCCAGGCAGGAGCAACATAAAGGGAAAACCATTGTCGTCCTTCTGCCTGATTCAGGGGAACGTTATCTTTCCTCAGTTTTATTTGCCAATATGTTTACGGATAGTGAGAATGTTCAGTAAGCCACGAAGCCTTTAAGGGGGAGTGCGCACTTTAATACCAGGGGACATCAAAAGCTCGTCCGGTTATGACAGAGCTGTTATGCAAGTTCGGATTCGCATATGCTTTTATGAGAATATTTTCTGGGCTTGGGTCTAACTTCGGCCAGGGGTAGCCTCGGGTTTCGCCCCGAGGAACAATGTGTGCGGTATTCCCTGGGACGAAACCCAGGGCTACCATCAAAATGGCCGAACTTACGACCAAGCCCATATTATTGAATAATTAAAACTAAAACCATGAATCAAATGTTCAAAGTCCAGAAATATACATTCTGAATTTATTTAAATGAACATCTGTAGAGTTCCATTGGTTTCCGGGAGTTCCCGCTACTCAAAGGCACCATGACGTCCTTGGCCTTTTTCAAAGCGTTTTGCCCCCGCTAGGGTTTCATTACTTTGAATCGTAGTCATTCCGTGTCTAAATTCATTGAGCAAGGCTTCCGGAAGATCCATGGAAAATTGTTCATAAGCGCTTAAACGATCATGACGAAGACAGGTTTGTGGAAATTTCGCTAGTTGAAAAGCGAGAGCCTCAGCTTCCTGCCTTGCGGTTCCCTCTGCAACCACCCGGTTTGCCAGCCCTATCAGGAGCGCTTCTTCCGCATCAACAGGTCGTCCTGTTAAAATAAGGTCCAAGGCTCGGCTCAGTCCGATTAAGCGTGGTAAACGAATCGTTCCGCCATCAATTAAGGGAACCCCCCATCGTCGGCAAAACACGCCAAAAACCGCGCTTTTCTCCACGACTCTCAGATCACAAAGCAAGGATAATTCAAGTCCTCCCGCAACAGCATAACCGGAAACGGCGGCAATCATCGGTTTTTGCAGTAACATTCTAGAGGGGCCTAAGGGCGCGTCTCCATTTTCTTCGATGCGGGGGATTAACTCAGTATTGGCGACCGCTTTAAGATCAGCTCCGGCACAAAAACTTCCTCCGGCCCCGCAAAGTACAGCGACATAAGACTCCTCATCCGCTTCAAACGCACGGATGGCCTCAACCAAAGCCTTTGCGGTGGGCGCGTTGATTGCGTTTTTGACGTCAGGACGATTGATAATGAGGGTGGTGATTCTTCCTTTTTTTTCAACTAAAATACTCACGGGGCTCCTGTCTTAAGCGGTTAAAAACGGTAAAAAAATTAATTTCCAAAGTGAGCGTTCCCCCATTAGCGGTCACATTCCTGTAATTTTCTTCTGAAGAACTTTCCTGATTGGGAAAGGGTAAAATCATTATCCAGAAATAAGCCTGGTTCAAAGGCCGCGGAAAAGGACCACACGGTCCAGCCTATTTTATTATTTTCAAGGAAATCCATGATTTCATCTCGATAACGTCCCTTGCGCTTCATCGCTTTTTCAGGCTTGGAGGATTCATCAAAACCTAATGCTGTCGCAAATACGGGGAAAAGTTTTTTTACTTTTTCAAAGGCGATTTCCCACTTTTTATTAAAGTCAGCATCAGGATAGGGGTGAGTCGCATAAGCGATATTAACACGTTCTACAGGAGCCTCCAGAACAAAGGATAAGTCATAGGCGAATTGTAATCCGCCAACGAGGATGATCTTGTCGGGGTCATTACTCCGGATCGTATCAATCACCACTTCACTCAACTTTTTCCAGGAGATCCAATGTTCTAATTTGTTATTGCGCGGATAATTATTGAGGCTGTCCCGCACCGGTTCATTAAAAATCTCGTAGAAAGCGACGGTTTTATGAGTGACATAATGAGTAGATATCGTATTCCAGAAACTCAGGATCTCCGCTTGTGAGGTATCATACAATTGTCCAAACCGGGCATGTTCCCAATTGTAGTAATCGTTTTCAGGAGGAAAACCAATGGAGTGGAAATCAATAGCAACATACATTTCATATTTTTGAGCCCATTCAATGGCCTGATCAATGACCTGCAAGGACTCATTTGCTCCGTAGCGTCTCCAAATAGCGGGATGAATGGGCAACCGCACTATTTTAACGCCCCAATCACTCATTTTCTGAAATAAAGATTCCCCCCATATCCCAACATCAGGATCTTCGCCCTTTGCCTGCCATACCGGATCAGTGTGGCTGACACCACGCAAAACCGCTTCATTTCCGGCTTCATCCACAATTTTATTGGTTTCAACATGAAACTGCTGCGGATAAACACCAATCGCCAAAGCAGTACATTCAGATTCTTCAATAAAGGGCTTTGTATTCGTAAAATGCTCTCCCGCATCACAAGCATTCAAGATCCCCAGAATGCCTGTGAGACATAATAGGGGAAATAGCCATTTCTTGATCTTGGATTGCTGATGTTTTGTTTTACATTCGCAATCGTATTCCGAGTCCATAGCTCACACCCTCCATCTCAAGCGTTTGTCCGCTATCAAACGCATTATCTACATGATAATAAACTTGTCTGATGGTCATAATCCATCCAAGGGGAGCGTCCCCCCAATCAAAGGAAAGACCATACCAGGTTTGACTTCCACCCAGATGAAATTCCTGAACTTCGAGAACCATCATGTCTGCTCTTAAAGTGACCAAGCCTTCTTCTGGAATTCCTGCTTCAAAGAGGAGACGCAAGGAATCGCCAAACCCCCAACCGACAGTAAAACCACCATTAGTTATCACTAAAATAGCTTCAACCCCATTGTCCAAGACAGGGAAGGCCGAACTGAAGGATTCCCGTCCTACCACAAAACCGCTATCAAACAGATACTTGACAGCAAAGCGACCTCCAAATGAACTCAAAACCGTATCAAAATCCTCAACATAGGTTCCTGTGGGTTGTTGGCTGCTTCTGTTGATGCCCATTTCAAAGCTTAGATCTGAAGCGGAGAGAGCTGAAGGTACCCAAAAAACTAAGAATAAAGCCATAATTCGTAATTTTGGCATGGACTAAATCCAGAAAATTATCATTAAGTTGAATTAAATCGTTCCCAATATAGTTGTCCAGATAAATTTCTCAGGGAGCGCAGGCGTCCCGCCTGTTTTTGCGGGCAAGAGGTACGTGTTCCCAGGACAAAACTTTTCTGGAAAAGTATATCGACAAAATACGGATCAGTTGAAGAGTAATGCAGGAAATGGGAAAGGTTGTGATTTTTTTTGAAAAAACGGCTCTTTTTATTCAGTAGACTGCCTGCTGAAACGAAGCGAACCTTCTACTATCGGTGACGTTAAGAAAGTCTATATAAGCAATTCAGATCCCCTTTTGACTTCCCCTAAAAAAACATTGTGACAGAATCGGCTCTCCAAAGCAAAAATCGCTTGATTTTACAAGACAGTCACGGAATGATGTTCGGCATCAGCGTGATGGATCAGGGTAATCTCATGACACAACAACGATAGATGTCCAGAAATTTTTTTTGGGGGGAGTGCTGGCCTCTTGCCCGCAAAAGCAGGTGGGACGCCTGTGTTCCCAGCAGAAATTTATCTGGACATTTATATTGATGATTTTATATGAAAAGGAGGTTTTGATGAAGAACTTATTAATATCAGGGATCACTCTGATGCTGAGTATAGGGGCGACAATCCAAGTCAATGCGGCAGGACGCGTCAGTGAAGGCAAGGAACTTTATGTCCTCTGTGGCAGTTGTCATGGGGCTAATGGTGAAGGCAGCGAAACGTTAAAAACGCCAAACTTGGCAGGACAGCGCGACGTGTATCTGCGGCGTCAGTTAATGGATTACAAGAATGATGTTCGAGGAAACGATTCAAAAGATGATTTTGGTTTCCAAATGCGAGCGATGACGTTTACCCTCACTGATGAACAAAAAGTAGACGATGTGATTGCTTACATAGGCACCTTACGGGGGCTTATCCCCAAAACCGTAAAGGGAAATCCCAGCAAAGGCAAAAAGTTATTTATGCTCTGTGCCAGTTGTCATGGGGCCGATGGCAAAGGCGATCCTGTTTTGACAACGCCACGCTTAGCAGGGTTGTATGACTGGTATATTGTGCGTCAGTTGAAAAACTTCAGGACAGGGATGAGAGGAACGAATCCAAAAAATCCTTATGCTCTTCAGATGCCTCCAATGGCAAAGGCGCTGGCTAATGATCAGGAAATCTATGATGTGGCCGCTTATGCCGCTACGTTGAAATGATCTTTCCTGGGATCCTATCTATTCCCAACACAGGACTGTTCACTTCGCCATCTTCGCCAATCATCCTGCTCAATACCCGTAAGTGACTTCGGGACTGTAATTAACAAGTGACCTTAATTACAGTGAGTTAGGCGCTTAAAACAGGTTATCCTGAACTGATGGCGAAACGTTCGTAGTTCCGCCTTCAGGCGGCTGTTCAGCAGGATTTTCCGCCTAAAGGCGGGACTACAAACCTAATTTCACTCACGGGTATTGGCCATCCTGCTTGGTTGATTGGCTGCTGCGGTCGAAGGGCGACCTCCCGCATGAATCATGGTTTGACTCTGCTCAGCATGACTCAGAAATTCGGGTTTTCAGAGAGAATCTAACAACCCTGACTCCCAACAGGAGCACAAATTACATTTTTTGTTAATAGAAATTAAGGAGCTACCTTGAAAAAAGAAAACGATAAAATACAATCCAAAACAACGGATAAGCAAAGTAATTCCACAGAAAAAGCAAAAAAGCAATTCCCCAAATGGCTGGGCTGGGTTGGGGGGTTGGTTCTGATTGTGGGGATCGGGGCCGCGTGGTCTTTTTACAAAGATTATCAGCAAAAGTCATTATTAGGGCAGTCTGCTGAAACAGGAATCTATCATGGACTTTCCCATAACCACAACGTGATGTTGAACCCATCCTCCTATCGATTGAGAGAAAAGAAGCCTGTTTTGAATCCAATGCAATTTCAGTTTGAAAAACAGATTGCCGCCTATGAAGCCGCACGTAAATATCCCGAAGTACTGGATCAACTTTATTGTTATTGCGCCTGTGACAAAAGCATAGGCCACAAGAGTCTTTTGAGCTGTTTTGCCGATAATCACGCTTCAATGTGTGGGGTTTGTATGGATGAAGCCTTGTTAGCCCAGGAAATGACTTTAAATGGTAAACCTGTTAATGAAATTGCGGATGCCATTGATAAGACCTATGGGGGTTTTTAGAAAAATTCAGAACATATTTTTCGTCAAAGTTCATGAAATCCCGATTCGACATGGCGCAAGAATTTTTACCCTAAATTGAACTTTTGCATCCGATAAATGAGCGTATTACGAGTAATGTTTAAGTATTGGGCCGTGTGAGTCTGATTGTATTGGTGTTTTTCCAAAGCCAGACGCAAAATTTCTTTTTCGACTTCTTCCAGATCAAGCCCCCCTTCAGGTAAGGACAAATGAAACGAATTGAGGGTGTCAGGTTGGAACTCTCTAATTTCCTGTGGCAACTCTTCAGCGCTCATCCTGTTTTTTGTGGTTAAAACGACCATTCGCTCCACAGTGTTTCTCAATTCACGAACGTTTCCAGGCCAGGAATAGTTGTGAAATTTTTGGTAAATTTCAGGTACAAATTGTAATTCAGGGCGTTGATGCCGTTGTGAAAACTCTTTAAGAAACTCATTTGCCAGCAAGGGAATGTCTTCCTTACGCTCTTGCAGTGAAGGAATACGGACGGGAATCACGCTCAACCTGAAATATAAATCTTCACGAAAGGTACCTTCGCCAACCATTTTTTTTAAATCACGATGGGTCGCCGCAATGATTCGTACATTCACTTTTTGAGGGACGTTATCCCCCAGACGTAAACATTCGCCTTCTTGTAAAACACGTAAGAACTTTACCTGAATCGTTAAGGGCATTTCTCCAATTTCATCCAGAAACAAGGTGCCGCCATTGGCTTCCTGAAATAGTCCTTTTTTATCATAAATAGCCCCCGTAAAAGAGCCCTTGCGATGACCAAACAATTCAGATTCCAGCAGATTTTCCGGTAAGGCACCACAATTGATGATCACAAAGGGTTTTTCTTTTCTTGAACTATGATGGTGCAGACTTTTGGCTATCAGTTCTTTTCCTGTTCCACTTTTCCCCAATAAAACCACCGAAACATCAGTCGGCGCAATTTTTTGCAAGATTGCATAAAGTTCCTGCATACATTGGGAATTCCCTACCAGATTGCCGAATTTAAATTTTTCTCCAATAAAAATTTTTAACTTACGGTTTTCTGAAACCAGGTTTTTAATTTTCAGGGCACGCTGAATTGCCAGCATGAGCAAATTCCAATCCAGGGGTTTAGTCAGATAATCTTCAGCACCCAATTTGATGGCAGACACGGCTGTTTGAATTTCACCAAAGGCCGTAATGACAATCACGGGGATCTCTGGAAAAATGAGCTTGATCCGCTCAGTCAGTTGCAAGCCATCCATTTCTGGCATGGCCAGATCTGTGATGACCAGATCCGAGGGTGCCTGTGTAAAAAGTTCATAGCCCTGTAATCCACCTGCGGCACTTTGGACTTCATATCCAGCTTCTCTCAGAATAAAATCCATCGCTTTTCGGGAGGAAGTGTCATCTTCAACAATCAAAATTTTGGCCAGGCTCATCGTTCTCCTCCGCTTTGGGGTGTTACAGGAATCTGAATGACAAATAAACTGCCGTTTCCCTTTTTTGTTTCGATCAGTTCCAATACTCCGTCATGCTGTTTGAGCAATTGAGACGCAATAGCTAAGCCTAAACCGGTACCTTGGATTTTGGTGGTAAAAAATGGCTCAAAAATTTTAGTACGGACCTCATCTGGAATGCCTGTGCCGTCATCCTGGAACTGAAGCTTTACGACTTGTTGACCAACATCATACACGCTTTTGATGTCCAGACGTCCTCCTTGAGGTTGTGCCTGTATCGCGTTGATCACTAAATTCAGAATCACTTGTTTGATTTGCTCAGGGTCCACCCATACAGAAGGCAGGTTAGCTTCCAGTTGCGTCTCAATCCTGATTCCTGATTTATAGGCTTGAGTCCCCGTAAAATGAACGACAGAACTGACAAGATCATTCAAGTTGGTTGGAATTTTTCTGGGAACTTGCGGTCTGGCATAACTGAGAAAATTGCTTAATAGGGTATCCAGTCGCTTCACTTCCTGTTGAATAATGCCAATGAATTCATGGCGGGGGTTCTCCTTCGGAACAGCTTCTGACACAATTTCGACAGCGCCTTTGATGGCATTCAGTGGGTTGCGAATTTCATGAGCGATGGAAGCAGAGAGTTCTCCCAAAGTTTTCAAACGAGCGGTATGTGTCAGCATTTCAAGGGTGTTTTGTAACTCTTCATAGGCTGTTTTTAACTCCTGTGCGTTTTTTTCCGCATGACGCCGTTGTTTTTTTTCTGAATCAGCGAACAGGCCTGTGGTAATACCCATCACCTGAAACATCAAGATTTCCGCATATTGATTCATTTGCAAAAAATACGAATTTTTAACATGCTCCGGAGCATTCAGGAAGTAGATCAGCCCAGTGAACAATGAAGTGCATAGACTAATTTTAATGCCATAACGATAAGCCGCATAAATAATCGGAATATAGTAGGAACGCTGGAGGATTTCATGCGGCAAGGGGCTGCTGCCAATGTTGGTCTGGGCATGACAAACGGTAATCCCACACACACTGAGTGTCAGTAAAATTAAATGCAGCCTGTACTTTTGTTTATTGTTCACGATAGTCCGTTATATAGTAGTATGCCAGATAATTATTTCCTGGGAGCGCAGGCATCTTGCCCGCATCTGGAGGGCGAGACGTCCTCCCTCCGACCCATTTATTTATCTGGAATACTATAGAGGTCCAGAAAAGTTTTTTCCTGGGAGTGCGGGCATCTTGCCCGCAAAAGCAGGCGGGACGCCCTAGGCCTTAGAATTTAGCTATAGATGTTCATTTAAATAAATTCAGAAAGCTCATCCTGTCGCATGATCGTTTAAAAACGCTGTTTCAGGAGTGTCAAAGCTTGCTTTGGCCAGAAAGGTGAAGGCCTTTCTTTGGTTTTGGTCAAAGCAAGCTTTGACACTCCACAGTTCAGGGGCAACTCAAATGAATTTATTTAAATGAATGTCTATATCTAACCGTCAAGGATGTCAAGGAAGCCACCTGGGAAAGTTGTCTGATCAAAATGAATTATTTGATTGCCAATGAGTAAAACCGCCTGACTGATATCATTGACTCCGCAAAATTGACCGAAGATGAACCCCTACAATTGAAAGCTCTCCGTTTAAGAGAAGCGAATCGGGAACTCCTGGAACAATCCCTGGTTCTTCTACTTTCCCTGCGGCACCGCGCAACCGGAAAACAGGCCATTTTGCTGTTGGATGAGTATGAAATAAAAAGGACAGCCATTGATTAAGTAGGCACGATGAACATCAGGCTTCACTTCCACAAAGTTCAGCGGAAAACAGGCCATTTTGCTGTTGGATGAGTATGAAATAAAAAGGACAGCCATTGATTAAGTAGGCACGATGAACATCAGGCTTCACTTCCACAAAGTTCAGTGGAAATCACCCCAGATAAGAACGTGATCTTTCATGACACTGCCGCCGCGTTTACTCTATCCCCAAGCCACAGGATTTCGTTATGTTGTGCTAACTCATCCCAGGGAAGTAAGCCTTCTATGCGATTTCTGTCCGTCGGCTCGTCATTTTGCTCCGGGTTTCCTTCAGACGATCCCTCACGGTTTTGCCCTTGCCTTTCGTTAATAGTTAATGGTAGTGAATCCCTTAGGAACACGGTTTGTTCACTGCCTGCTGGCTGGTTTCCCGCCAGTGCCGCATGATCGGTTCCATAGCATTGAAAGCCAGTGGCTTTCCTATAGGGGTGGGGTGATGAATATTCGCCTAAAATCTAATGGTTTTCTTTCAAAATAACTGGACTTTGAACATTTGATTCATGGTTTTAGTTTTAATTATTCAATAATATCAGTGGTTTTATTTTATGAATGAATTAATGCAAGGTTATTATT
>JBBCAX010000079.1:0-2239 GCA_051382335.1 Deltaproteobacteria bacterium TL4 | reverse complement strand
ACTTAAATCAATTTGATTATCCAAAAGAAGATCCAGTAAGTAAGGATATTGCCAAGGGGAGCTACTCCAAGCCGCCAACCCATTTCACATTTAGCTTTCAACCCTCTTTTTACGTTGATACCTCTGTTGTCGTTTTCTAGTTTTGCTTGAGAGCAAAGAATCATGAGGAGAAACTTTTCATTGGGATTATTGCCAAATATTTGTGAGTATGTGCGAATCGTTTGCAATTTTCCCTGATCCATTAGGTCAACCAGTCGTCCCAAATCTCCTGCGTTTCTGCTAAGTCGGTCAGGTGCCCATGTGAGGATACTAGTAAATACACCATTTTCTATGTCTGATAACATTTGGTTAAATACTGGTCGACTAAGTGATGCTTTCGCAGAATGACTTTCTTCCCGGATTTCTTTGATAAAAAGTTCTTCCCTTTCTGCCAATGTCCTCATCTCCTTAATTTGGGAGTCGATAGACATTGCCTGACGTTCATCTGACTCACTTGATTTACGCGCGTACAAACAGTATTCAATCCGTTGATTTTCGTTTGATTTAACCTTATTACTTATCATGCAGGGTAGACAGTACCGCAATGGTTGGTGGAGTCCAGCCCCAAAATACTATAAGGATAAACTAGATAATTCTCCTCCAGCGGTGTTTTCTTTTATTACCAAAGAACTTATCGCAGTCAAATTCCTCATTTGATTCTGAAGATATTCGTACCCTGCTATTTTTATAGAAATCGCAATTGATCATTACAGGATTACCTGAAGGCTTCAATCTTAGATTAACTAGATATTTACAAAGTAATGTAAGTGCATCAACCAAATCATCATAACGTTCTACTCCCAGGCCGAATGTCTGTTTTTCCAAATCCTCAGTCCCGTATTCAGGAAAAAAAACATGTGTTCTGATAAATTGTCTGTTAGTAGTGAGTCTTGCCCGCTTGTCTTGTCCATCGATTCCGACAGCAATAGCATTGATTCCTTCAGTTTGCAAAATCTGGACTAGAGCAAGTTGAAAAGATACCGCTTCGACTAAAACAACGTAATCTGCTCTGGGCGGGAATGTGAAATGGGTTGGCGGCTTGGAGTAGCTCCCCTTGGATACAGAAACATAATAACAAATAACCGGATCAGTGAAATCGTGTTAGATGAAGAACGCGCACCGATCGTAAAACAAATGTTTAGACGCGTAGGAGAACAAGGACATAGTGGAAGGACCCTCAAGAAGTGGTTGGACACCATCGGATTCACCACAAAAAATGATAAAGCACTATGTCTCGGTAGAATTTATGGGACGTTAAATAATCCTTTCTATTATGGAGATTTTGAGTATCATGGAATTATTTATAAAGGGAGACATCCACCTCTTATCACCAAGCAACTTTGGGAAAAGACTCAGTTGCAACTCACCGTTCCACCAAAAACCTGGCATAAAAAGGTATTCCCGTTCAAAACAATCTGTAAATGTGGAAGCTGTGGAGCTTCAGTCACAGCTGAAGAAAAATACAAGAAACTCAAGTATGGCGGATACACAAAACATATTTATTACCACTGCGCACGATCAATAGACTATGATTGTGAAGAACCATATATAACTGAAGAAGATCTGATACAGCAATTAATTGCTAAAATAAATCAGATAAAAATTGATGAAAAATTAATAACCAAGAAATTAAGAGCCGATATCGATAAATTTCATGCTTTACGATCAAAAGTACTTCATCAGGAATATTTAGCCGGAAACTTAAATCAATTTGATTATCCAAAAGAAGATCCAGTAAGTAAGGATATTGCCAAGGATTACCTTCTTCATGTTTTGAAAGCAGGAACTGCGGAAGAAAGACAACAAATCCTATCTGTCATTAAAACCAAATTCATTCTCCACAACAGAAGATTGATGTTGAGGTAGCTTCACGAAGATTTCCTGCGGGATCGCTTTTTCTTTGATCGAATAATCAGAGAGCCGATTGCAACGACACCAGACACCACAATATAAATAAATGTACAGAATCCAAGTATCAACAAGAACGGATACCATTCTTTCATCTGAAGATAATCCACAAGCAGAAAAATGGGTCTGTATCTTGCAATTTCGTATCCGCCGGAAGGAAGTACCGCATGCTCACGAAGAAGTGGTAACGATACGATAACAAGGGTGATAATTGTGTTTACCGAGCGAGGCTTCAGAAAATCTAGAGTCATATTCCAAGTATACATCAGTCCTGTAATAGCCATCCGTAGTC